>NYWD01000125.1 GCA_002684855.1 Planctomycetaceae bacterium
CTTTACACTTAATATTTGAGGTCGCTCGAAGGACACAAGCTTTGCTCATAACCCGTTTTTGACGCGCGGTCGCTCACCAAACGGCGAAAGATGGGTCGCTGGAATCTCTCAGCGTCCGCTCTTGCCTTGGCTGCAACTACCAGCATTAGTGGAGCCGTCGGCTTGGAAGCAACACGCTCATCTAACGATGGAGGACTGTCTTACACGTTCGCCTATACTCTTGACTCTTCAGCATCATCATTGTATCTTGCGTTACCTTCTTGTAACACATACAACCTCGATGCTGCCCAATCCACGGCTCACCCTGATGGACAAAAAATGGACGTGCATGTGCTGAATAGTGGTAACAACTTTACCTTCACCGTATTTGATAACACAAGAACAATTCAAGTTCCATGGTTCGACTCTGATGGAAACAAAGGCACAATTGATGCTCCAGGTTGTGACGCCTTACCAGCTCTTGTGTGTAATCCCCAAACCATCACCGTCGAAGGTACTGATCTCAATTGCTATGACGGAAATGTCCTTATCTCTCTCAACCCAGTAGGTTCTAGTGGATATAACAGTGTTCAATGGGCGACCACGACCAGTGGTGTCACCATCGACGACAGTTCCACAGTTGTCACTACGGCTAGATTCCAATACAGTAGCTTTGTTTCTTCAGTTTCTGTCCAGTTAACTATCACTGATGAAAACAACTATTCCAAAGATTGCAATTTTAGTTACTCGGTTGCTGATACCGTACCGCCAACCTTTTCTGGTGATCTCTCAAACAATTACACTGTATCCTGTGAAGATGTGCCAGTTCCCGTTACCCTGACTGCTTCAGACAACTGTGCTGCCGAAACAATTATCACTGCTCAAGCCAATTTCACTCCTAGTGGTACCTCAACATCTGGAACTGGTACTTACGAGTATGTTTACACTGCTCAGGACGAGGCCAACACAAGCGTCTTTACGAAAACTGTGAATGTTGTCGATAGTGTCCCCCCAACTCTTGTCGGAGTCCCAGAACTGGACAGTGCCAGCTGTGGAGAAGTGCCAGCTGCTTGTGAAGTGACCGCCACCGACACTTGCACATCTAGCTCACTTACAGTTACTTTTGACGAAAATACTGAAGCTACTGACAACTGCAGCTATAAATTGATCCGCAGTTGGACAGCAACCGATGAAGACGGTAACGAAAACAAACAAGAAAAGACCATTGTTGTTACTGATGGAGAAGCTCCTTTCTTTGTCGGTGTTCCAGAATTATCTTCATCTTATGCAAGTTGTGAGAGCAGTAATAACGAAGATGATTTGCCTTTACTTGAAGTCTCTGATCTTTGCTCCACTAGTTCAGAATTGACACCCATCGAGAAAACTGTGGTTTCAAATAGCGGTAGTGTGAATCCGGATGGTGTTGTTGTGGTTGTCTACTCATACACCTCTAGGGATCTTTGTGGTCTTGGAGCAAGTTATGAACATACCTTGAATATTTATGACGACTCCCCACCTGTCATTTCTGGAGTAGACGATGACAAGACTGTTGAAAAGAACTCGGATGTTGACCCTACAAGTTTGTTCTGTAGTCCTGTCGCTGTCGACAATTGTTCTAACACTACTGTGAACGAAAACGAGGATGCTAATTGCGACGCCAACTCTTGTGAATGTGTCTATACGAAAACTTTCACTACATCAGATCAATACAACAACCAAGTTGAAGCCGCACAAAACATTACTGTGAAAGATACTACCCCACCAAAGTTCACTGGTACTGATACTCCTGCGTTCATTACTGTTGAATGCGATTCAGTTCCCTCTTTTGATGTTAACTGTTACGACGCCGCAACGGGTAGCTCTTGGGATGCAGTCGTAGATAGTCAGACCCAAGGTAATAAAACAACTTACTCTTGGACTTGCACGGATGCTTGTAATTTGAGTGCTACCAAAACGACCGAAGTCACAATTGTGGACACCACTCCACCCGCTTTCGTCACCGTCCAAGACAACTTCGAAATGGATTGTAGCCAATTAACCAACGAAGCAAATGGTAGCAAATCTGCTGTATCAGATTCCACTTCTCTGCTGGAATTCATCCCAACACCTTCTATCATTGAAAATTGTGGTGACACTACTGACGATTTCTCTGCTACTAGCACGTACGCGCTTAATGACTGCCGTAACGATAATTGTCAAATTGAAGCCGTCTATCGTGCTACTGATCAATATAACAATGAATCATCTGTTACCATCACGGTTACAGTAACTGACACCACACCTCCCACTCTTACTGATTACGGTAGTGGAACAGAAACCGTCGAATGCAGTGAGCTTGCCTCATTCTTGTTGTTGCAGCCAACCGCTGAAGACGACTGTACTGAAAACAGCGCCGTAGATGTTCAAGAAGAATTTTTGAGCGTACGTGAATTGGATGCAAGTGACAACACGCCAAGCTGTGCGGATAACACAGAAAAATCTAGAAAATGGACTGCCACTGACGCAAGTGGGAATCAGTCCACCACCACACGCATGGCATATGTACGTGACACTACACCACCTGATTTCGTGTCAACCACTCTGCCTGAGTCTGAAAGTTTCGATACCTGTGGAAGCGAGCCTGATTTCAGCGCACAACTTGCTGCAATTCAATACTCTGACAATTGCACTTCTACAGGGAGCATCACAACATCTAACAAAAATGAATTGCAAACAATCACTGATGACTGTGTTGGTAAAGCCATTTACCACAATGAATTCGTAATTACGGATGAATGTGGTAATGCTTCTACCCATCAATGGACCATCACAACCATTGATATCACCAGTCCTACCTTCACAACACCTGATGATTTGCCTTCATATCAAGAATATTTCACAGCATCTGGTTTCTCAAACCCAATTGCAGATGACTCTACTCCAGTCACTGAAGCTTGTAGCCCGGATGATGTCGACATGCAATACGTTGAAAACACCGTGACTTCAAAATCTACGTGTGACTACACTCTTTCAAGAGATTGGAACCCTACAGATGACTGCGGAAATGCTGTGAACAGCCACTCTGTAACATATGTTGTAAAAGATAACACACCACCAGCATTGAATGACGTGGTTAATGCAAACAGATCCTGCCTTTGTGATGACTTGGATTGTCTTGCAATACCTGCTGTCAAACCAACTTTCAAAGATTGTGCATTGTCAGACTCAAATCCATGTAACGCGGAGAACTTATGTGAAGAAGATTCTACCGCACTGGTTGAAATTATCAATATTGAAAATGAAAATGTTTGTACTGGAACTTACAAATACAAGGAAAGATATTACCATGTTGACTATAGTCAAAATATGAGTGAAGCTTTTACTACAGTGACGGTCACAGATACTGCTCCTCCAAGTTTGTCTAATTATGCAGACGATGTGACTCTTGAATGTCTCACCGACCCTAACCCTTACTTCATCACGGCAAATGCTGAAGACAACTGTGACAACACCTTACCTGCTGTTACTGGTAGTATCACCTCCGGTAACAGAAACTTCGGTGGGGACCTCTTGTATACTTATCAGATTCAAGATGACTGTGGGAACGCGGAGAGTCACGTCACTACCGTCTCGTACGTAGATACCGTGCCACCAGTAATGAGTGCAACCGACAAGACTGTGGAGTGCCCTGCACTTGACGTTACTTCAATCAATATGTTGACTAACACTTGTACAGATGCTTGTACTGACGCCCATCCAGACTTCGATGTCGATATTGTGCACACGATTGTCCATGATGCAGGTACTGATGCATCTGTAGAAAAATGGTTAGACAAATATGCTGTCACCTACACTTGCACTGATGGTCAAGGATTGAAACATTCAGTGGTGAATACTCTGACCGTTGAGGATTTAACCCCTCCTCAATTTTCTGATTCTGATCCAAATTACACTCCCACACTTAGCTACAGTTGTGACGCTGTCGTTCATGACCCTACCGTCGGATACTCGGATACATGCACTGCAACAAGTGATATTGACTTTGACATGACTTCCGAGAGAAAGGATGGTGACTCTCTGCACGAGTACACCATTGAGAGAGTTTACACGATTGTAGATGAAAGTGGAAACACCACGACTTTCGACCAAACTGCCACCGTCTACGATGATGTTCCACCTGTTTTGACTGTTGTAGCTGAAGATAATTCTTATCAATGTGCTTTCGTTGATTTTGAAGATACCAGTGGTACGGTAACCGTAGAAGACAATTGTTCAGCTGAAGAAGCTATTACTGTTATTTTGACTGAAACTCCAAATATGATTTGTATCCACGATGGTGAAGTTGTTCGCCATTGGACCGCTTATGATGAAGCTGGCAACGAATCTACTTTTGCTCAAACTGTGAGAATTTTGAACACTGTTCCACCAACTTTGGAAGTTAAACCTGATTCTGAAACTAAAGAATGGGACGAATGGAGAGACTTTTACTCTCTTCCTACCTTTTCTGCCGTAAATGATTGCTTAGACACCTTGACTGTCCAAAGTGGAAGTGACACAAAAACTCTTAGTAACAGTTGTGCAACCACCTATGATAACACGAAGACTATTTTTGTTGTAGACGCATGTGGTCTTAGAACGGAGCATTCATGGACCCAAACCGCCATTGATAACACTCCACCAGAATTGCTCTTCAAGTCAAATTCCGAAGACACCTCATCATTGGGAGGCAGTGTGTACTCTTACACCCCTACATACGAGTGCGAGGGGTTAACCACCACATTTCCAACTTTTACAGCATCGAAGAGCTCCAGTGATAATCAACATATTGACTTCGCTGATAGTTTGACAATTGATTACACCAACTTGAATGAATTGATTATGGATTTAGATAATTCTCCTGAAATAGATTGCAAATTCTTGCGAGAAAGATGGGTCGTAACTGACTGTGCAGACAATAGTGTGACCTACAACAGAAATGAAACTGTTACAGACACCGTTCCTCCTGTCTTGACGTGGCCAAATGATACTGCTCCAGTAAACCAAACTTATGATTGTGCCTATGAAGTTCCTGCCGACCAAGTTGCTGTGACTGCTACTTATTCAGATCTTTGCAGTTCTAGGGCTACCGTAACCATGCTTCCAGATTTGAACCCTACAGATAAAGATATATTTGTGAATACGTGGAGTTACTCTGCCTCTGATGATTGCGGATTGAGTGTTTCGTATGAGTATAGCATCACCGTCAATGACACAACGCCACCTTTGTATTACTGGGGTAGCGATGGAGCTGCTGCTGAACCAGTAAGTATTACTGCCGAAGCCAACGACGTTCCTGAGCGAATTGAATGTAAATATGGCGACAACTGCTTGGCTGCCGACCAAAGCACTCGTCTCCCTTGTGTTGCAACTACCGAAACGCTTTCTCAAACCACAGCAACCAGCTATGTTGTGGAACATTGTTTCACGATGCCAGATCAAAATGGTGTTAACCCTGGAGAAAAATGTTATCAAGTTGACATTAGTGACAACTCGCCTCCAACTTTAGAAAATCTCCCAGATGAAAATATTAGTGTAGAAGGAACCATGGAGTGGCCAATTCCAGTTCAAGCTGTTACTTGTCAAGATGACATGGCCGGTTCTATTCCTGTTGTCTATAACGAAGAAGAAACTTGGCGTCACGCTCTTGCTGAAATAAGACAGTTCAACGTCGAACGCACTTGGGAATGTACCGACGTTGATGGCAACGTTGACATTTTTACTCAAACTATCGAAGTTTTAGATAAAGTTATGTCTGATTTCAATTGTGTCCCTCTTGGTACTACAATTACTTGTGATGACACCGAAACTGACGAAAAGATTGTAGCAGCATCAGCTCTCTTGACCAACTCTACCGAAGGCTGCAGTTGGGAACCAATTGATGCTCAGCGAACTATCGACTCTTTGGTTGAAGAAACAACAGCTCAGAAATGTGCCAATGATTACACCAAAGTCTTCACTTACACGGTCTATGATGTCGTGAGCAACTCTGTGGTCCAGACCCAAACAATAAAAGTGGAAGACACAGCTGCTCCTGTTTTTAATGCTGATGAATTATCTGCAATTGAAGGCGGAAATTCTGCGTCTGCCCAAGATTGGTGTAATCTTAGAGCCCCTGGTGTGTTAACTGCTAAAGACGCTTGTAACTATGATACTACCACTGTTGTCCGAACCACCGAAGTAACTTATCCTAGGGAGGGTTACTCAACTCACCCAGATGAAGGTGGTTCTAACTACAACATCAAGTATATATACACAACGGAGGATGAATGTGGTAATGCTAATACTTATCAATATACCGATATTGTTCGTGATTTTACTCCTCCAAAAATGACTTGTGGTGATACTAGAACTTCCCAAGACTTCTGTGAAAGTTCTGTTACTGTTGAGTGTAATGGAGCAACCCCTCCATCTGGCCCTGACTCTTACACTGGTGATGACGGTTCTTACGATAATTGTGGAGCGTTGACAACAGAAGCTAACGTATCTTTCGTTACCAATCCTACCAATTCTGCTGCTATTGTCCAATCTACTACTTACGCTGGTTGCAATGACTTTGCCCATGTCTACACCTATGAAGTTGTCGCTACCGATGCCTCTGGAAATGAGAAATCGCAAACCCATGTTGTGAACTACACTGATACTACTCCTCCAACTGTCGTCCTTGTTCCAGAAACAGAAAATTCTCGAAATGCTAACATTGCATGCACATTTGACCCATTACATGATGACTACAGTAGATACGAAGCATATGTTACATGTACTGATGCTTGTGGTACGTGTAACACCGTGTTAACAGAAAAAGCTGAATATAGTCCAAACCCTTCAATTATTAGCAACCATAATTACGTCACTGAATGGGAACTCACATGGACAGTTACCGACCAGTGTGGTTTTGAGAGTTCTCATGTGCAAACTCTGACGAAAGGCGATGACACAACCCCACCAGTTATTATGGACACAGACGAAGTTCAAAGCTACACAGTCGAAGCTCACATTGATAACAAATGTGGTGGAACCTACGGTAGATGTGTTGGATTGGATGATAAAAGATATTGTGATGCCGTCAATGGTGTCTGTACTTCCAACGGAATTTTCAAAGGCTCATCTAATTTTGACCAGATCGAAGTCCTCGATGTCACAGATGAATGTTTCAGAGGCACCGAATCTGTTACTGTTACAAACAGGCTTGTCGAAGTATCCAAAAATGATTGTACTGCTGTATACACGAACACTTGGGTAGTGAACGACGACAGTGGTAATCAGACATCTCATGTCCAAACTATCACAATCACTGACACCACCCCACCAACTTTCGATTCTTCTCCTGGCCCATGGACCTTCAACTGCGAAGATAGCGCTCAGATTGACACCACCGCTCCATCTGCCTCTGATGTTGCGACTGGATCTGATTATGTTATTCAAGTTTCAAAGACTCCAAGTATGCTCAACCAGTGTAGTGATAATCACTATATTGAAAAATACACATATGTTGCTACCGACAAATGTGGACTCACATCAACACATATTACAACTCTGACTGTTCAAGACAACGAAGATCCTACTTACGACTGGAATTTCAATGAAAGTTTACTCGAACAGTGCGCACCTCCAACTGTCGCTGATTTATGTTCATCGGATTTCGTATTCCGTGACAACTGTGCCACCTTTGACTGTAGCGAGTCTGTTTTCGACTTTTCTCAAGAAACCTTAGCTCACACCAACAAACATGATTACTCAATTAAAAGAACATGGACGGTGTATGATAACAGTAAAGATTCCTCCTGCGCAAACAGTGCTACTAAAGAAGTTGTTTACATTGTTAATGACACAGAAAAAGCCAATTGCTCGGCTCAGCCCCACACGCTTAATTGTGAGGATAACATGCCAGGTCCAGATGAGGATGATGTAAGCTGCTCTGACAACTGTACGGCAGTAGAAGAGCTTACAGTTGTCATCGATGGAGCAGATGTTACCAATGCTCTCTCTGGAAATGAATTCGAAGTTGTACGCTCTTGGCTTATTACCGATGTTGCTGGCAATGAAACAAGTATCAAACAGACTTTCACTTTTGAAGATGTATCTCCTCCAACAATTACTTTGCCTGGAACAGATTTCCATTATTCTGTACATGACTATCTCTTCGTAGCAGATGGTGATGCGCATTACTACGCAGACTGTGATATTGCAGAAATGGAAGCCGATCTTGAATTTTTCATTGAAGAGAATGTGGCCGACAATTGCGATGATGCTATTACGGTAGATTACGACTTCTCCATGCAGACCCCTATGCAGACGTGCTCTCCTGCTTTAGTAAAAAAACACAAAATTATTACCGCCTCTGATGATAACGGAAATACTAGAAGCATTAATGCAAAATTAGTATCCTGGGATCACTCCCCTCCGACATTTACAAGCACTGGAATCACCCTTGACAGAGATGTGTCTAAGTTCTACTTATCTGCAACAAAACAAGAAAACGACAAGAAGTTATCCGGACTTGGTGTCATCGCTGTGACACTTAATGCCGAAGATTGTGCCAGTAACGCAAATGACTACGCAGCAAAACGATTCTCTTTCAATCCCGTTACCAGCAGCTGTGAAATTTTAGTAGATGGAAATCAAGCTTGGACAACCTCTACATCCACAGGATCTTACGTGGTAACGATTGGTAATGAGGTAGACAACTTAAGTGGTGAGGAGTTAGTTGGAGGTCAGACTTCTTGGGAATCCCTGTCGGAATCCATTGCCTTTAAATGGACCAATGAAGTGGTAAAAGCACCTCACTTCACTAGTGACGATTGTGATACACAAGTACATGTTGATATCTCCGTAATTGATACTCGTTCTTCTTGCAAGGAACAAAGAATGTACACTTACGTAGCCACCGACAACTGTGGAAATACTACCACACAAGTGGGAATGAGAGAGGCCCAAGATAATAGCCCACCGAAATTGGTTGGTGTACCAGCACCACAGTTTGACAATTTGTGTCCTTCTATTGATGATGAAGCTCAATCTAGCGCTTTCACTGTAACTGCTGATGATAACAGTGATGATAATATTAATGCCACCGTCTCTCACTCCGCAAGAAATTTCGACTGTGATAATTCCTTCACCGTTGATTACACTTGGAGAGCCGAAGATTTATGTGGTAACGTCACAACTTCTGTCGTCAAATTCACTCACACTGATAACTCTCCCCCAGTTATTGAACATGCGCAAGGTAGTGAAATTACTCTTGAATGTAGTGATACCTTCAACTACATGAAAGCCTTATCAAAAGACTCTGCATGTGGTGGCGAAGTGCACATTGGCACTGAGGACGCCTTTGGAAATGTCTACCATGATAACTCATTGTTAGGAAGTACGTACACCAACTTGGTGGATGTCCAAAACGGAGTTGGTTTAACCGAGTTCACGTTAGAAAACAGATACTCCGATATTGATGATTGCAACAATTCTTCATCTTATGTTCAAACCATTACAGTTGTAGACACCACTCCACCTCAGTTTACCGCAAACACCCTTCCTGAATCTGAAATAGATGTACAATGTACCAGTGATGACAACTCCGCCTGGCCAGTAGCCACTGACAATTGTGAATTTATTGGAGATGTTACTCGTACCACGGAAATCTCTAATTCAATGTGTACCCACAGAGAAAAACGAGTCCACACATGGCAAGTGTCTGATCAAGCTGGTAACATTGCCACGTATAAACAAACTGTGAACATTTTTGATAACACTCCACCAGCTTTCGACGATTTCACGACTGAAGCTACCTGGCAATGCAGTTCCAAGGGAAGTCATCCAGTTCCTACCTACAGTGACGTCTGCTCTGGTGATATTATCTACGTAGCTGTTCCAGAGAAACCCACACCTGCATGTGAAAATAATTATTACGAAAGTACCCTCTACACCATCACCGATGTTTGTGGTAACCAAGCAACTGCGACCTTCTCCGCCTTGATCGAGGATACTACCTCACCAACATTTGATATTACTCCTTCTGACGCAACTGTGTCTATTGAAAACATTGCTACATCTTGGCCAGGAGAAATCTCTGCCGCAGATAACTGCTCCGGTTCAACAAATGTTGTGTTCACTGAAAATATCAGCGATGTAGTATGTCCTCACACTTTTACTTTGAACAGAAAATGGGAAACTGATGACTGTACTAGCGCCAACGGCACCTCTGTCACCCAAACGGTCAAGGTAAGGGACACCGCACCACCCGTCATTACTCCTACTAACAGTAGTCCTATCTCAACTGTTGATTCAATGGAATATGGAACCAAAATAACTGCTTATGATATCATTGACAGTTTTGACTTTGAAATCACAGACAACAGCAACGGTGATATTGTTGTTACCCACACTGAAAACATTACAGCTAATTCTAACATGGCGGGAAATGTCGGATGTGATATGACTGTTGTATACACTTTGGAGGCAGTTGATGAATGTGCCAATTCAGCTTCGTTCGTTTTCACTGTTGTAGTTGAAGATAATACCCCTCCAGAGCTTAATGACTACCCAGAAAATGTGCAAATTGAAATTGATGAGTCTATCCCTGCATGTACTCTCACTGTTGTCAATGACTGTAAAGCCATTACTCCTGCATACAGTCAACAAACTGTAAATGGTAACATCGAGAGAACCTGGACTGCAACTGACGGTTCTAACATAACTTCTCACACGCAAACTATCGTCGTCGTGGATACTACTCCTCCTCGCTTCACTCACTTACCTGAGAATGCTACCGTTGAGTGTGACTGTACTGCCAAGCTCGATACTCCAACCAATATTGCTGCTGTTGATAATGATGCATCCAACTCCACTCCAGACGTCCAATACAGTTCTGCTACTTTGGCACAAGTTGGTAACAACTACAGAATCGTGCACACATGGACTACTTCTGATAGTGCCAACAACGAAACCTCTTATTCTCAAACAATTGCCGTTATTGACACAACCCCTCCTACTCTTATCAACTTGGATGATCCAAATGGAACTCTCCCTACAGGAGACAAGAACAGTGACTGTTCTGTCTTCATTCCAGAACTCCAAATTGATGCTGAAGATGCTTGTGATGCTGGAGTGGTTGCGGTTCCTTCAATTAGTTCGACCCAAGCGAACGAGGCCCCTTGTGGAACTTACACAATTACAAGAGAATACAGCGCCGTGGACGAAAATGGACATTCATCCTCTTGGGTTCAAACTGTGAACGTCGCTGATGAAAAAGCACCTACTTGTGATTCTTGTTCTGAAGAAATCTGCTTGTATCCTAACGATAAGTCCATCACCTTCACTACTGACGAGCTGTTCAAAGATAGAGTCAAAGATGATTGCTCAGGTGTCAATCTTGAACTCCTGAGTTGTGCTGATCAATATGGAGACAGTTCCAACTGTGTAGTGAACGGTGACAATGTTACCATTACCGGAACTCGTGTCAATGGCGAAGATACCACATATTTTGTCCAGGCACAAGGTACTGACGGTTGCAGCCAGCAAGCTAACTTCCATAGATCTGTGAAGGTGTACGACGTCGATACTACACTCACAATGAATTGTTTGGAACCTAAAAATTAATTTGAGTCATTTATTCTTTGAATACATGTAACCATATTAGATATGAAACATATTAAAGCAGAAGTTTTATAATGTTCACAGTAAGGTCGAAACACCTTTTAGACCAAGATTATTTATTTGCAAAATGAGGTAAAGGTGTAGATCTTAATAAAAAATATTGTGACTTTGTCTTCTTCTTACTTCTTTTTTTTTTTATAGATCGAAAAATAATAAAAAGTGTTTAATTACTGTGATGGGCTTCAAAGTTTTAGGGGAGAATGGTTCAATTTCATTTACCAATATTAGACTTGGAGATCCGTGCGACCGTAGAACTAGATATAGTTGTAGTAAAGGAGGAAGTGTGAAGCTCTCATACTTGGTCATGTCTAAACTTTTC
>NYWD01000126.1 GCA_002684855.1 Planctomycetaceae bacterium
CCAATTCCGCCTTCTCCGCCTACACCGCCCCGCCTTGCGCCGCGCGCATCGGCGTCCCGCATCGCGCTGGAGCCTCGCGTGGCCTGTTCGCGCGTCGTCGTCCTCTGCCTCGCACGTCCACCTCCTTCCACGAGAAAAGTTGCTGCGTGAAGTCGTCTCAGATTCGGCGGCGCACCAGGGTCGTCCGTGGAATTTGGCGCCTAAACAAGCGCCCGGACGCCCCTCGAATCGCGCAGAAGCACCCGACCAAAATTACATGAGACCCGGGACGAAGATAGCCGGCACCTTTGCCTTGTATGTCTTCCAGTCGTCGCCGTACTTGAGCGCGCAGAAGTAGTCGTCACGCGCCGCGCGGTGCACCAGCAGCACGAAGAAATAGATGGCGTAGAAGTACGCGACGACCGAGATCGAACCACAGCAGAGGCACCACGAGAAGCCCATGAGCCAGTCTCCCGTGTAGTTGATCTTGCGTGCCATGCCCCACCAGCCGGATATGAGCAGGCGCGAACCGCGTTTCGTCTCCATGCACTCGAGGTGCGCGACAGCGGGCGAAACCGGGTCGCGGCGAAACGCGTCCTTTTGCGAGTTGGCGCCGCGAAATATCGCGAAGCCGAGTAGGTTGAGCGCGGTGATGAGTGCAAGGCTGGCCGCGGACAGGCCAGGATCGTGGTCGACGAGGATGCGCGCCTGCAGCGAGTACGTAAACGGAACCCATGAAAGGTCGCCAAATGCTAGCATGAAGCCAAAGCCGTCGGTCGTGATGTCCATTGTCGTCAGGATCGATTGCTCGTGGTACAGTGCGTCCCAGACATAGAGCATCTGGAACGCGTTCACGCACGCCATCGGCGCTGATACAGCACCGTGCAGCGCCCGTTGCTTGGCGGCCATCCCGAGGTTGAGAATGGCCCAGCCGATGAGGCCGGGCCGAAGCTCGCAAGCACACTTGAGGTCAAGCGCGCCGATGCGCGGGTTGAGCGCTCGGCCAATAAAAAAAGTCGTAAAGCGCACTGCCACTCACGCCCCCCTCAGCAAGCATCTCCCCGCGCTGGAACGACGACACGTAGCTGTAAGCGGCGACCACGAACGAGAGCGCCATCGATGCGGTGACCAGCTCGAGGTAATGGTCGTAGAGCCACGCGAGCGAGAGCGGCGTGAGCACGGTTGCCCATGTCGGAGCCTCTTCGGTACTCGCGAGTGGCAGTCCGCAGCAAGCGGCGAGGCTCAGCCAGAATGCGAGGTGGCCATTAAGGCGATATAGCAGGCGCTTACCATCGTTGAGCACGACACCCGGCGCGACAGGCCCTGGCAAGTACACGTACAAAGCAAAGTGCACCACAACCCACCCACTCACCACGGCCACCGCACGCCACGACCAAAGTAGCGGTCCCTGCCCCTCGATGAAGTCGTGTGAGAGCCTCTCAAGTAGCTGTGAGGCGCTTTCAGTGCTATGCACGCAGATATCACGCCCGCAAACATAGAAGAGTGCAATCATCACCATGGGGAGGCCGGCCATCACACCAGCCACGCCCAGCGGCCCGCCAAATTCGAAGTCAAACTTCGATTTCTTCGGCATGAGCGATAGCGACGAGGAGCAGGTGAATGTTGTGCAAGAAAAAGATCGCCAGAGCTGACGCTTCGTTCTTCAATGCTAAGCGCGTGTGGGTCCCTTCGATTCCACAGCACTTAGTCTGTCCTACACTGGAAAAACCGAGATCACGTCGACCACGCCACCGCGCACTCCGCTCGAGATCACCCCACCCCACTCCGCACAAACCACAGTTCTCGCGTGTACACTCTCCGCCACCCGGAACGGCCACTCACCTGTCCAACCACTCGCCCTCTTGGCAATGGCACATCAATTTCTAAGCCGACTAGGCGTCGAACGGTGGAGTAAGTTGCTCAAACGTCGACCGTTACGCTAGTACGCAAGCGAGTAGGTCCCTCCCCAGTCCGAGTCTCCTGCGAGCTGTTTCTTACGGTATCTCGGCACACCGGCCGGCGACACCCCCGAAAAGTCGAACGTCCATTCCTCCTACATCCTCGATCAACGCGCCCTCGCACCCAGCTTCTTCTTGCCGCCGCCCTCGCCGCGTGCTGATGGCATCGCGGCCGCCTCGTCGTTGCCAAGCTTGTTTGCGGCCGCCATCACAGTCGAGGCTTTGCCCGCACCACTGCCCGAGTCCTTGAGGTCCTCGCGATTCTTCGTCGCCTTACCAAGGGCAACCGTGCGCGCACGCGACGCGAAATTCAGCGAGTTAGTCGTTTCACCCACGTTCAGCTGCGATGGCCCAATGTTGACGAACATGAGCGTCTTGGAGTTGCCGCCGAGCGAGTCTTGCAGCAGGTATGTCAGCTTCGAGTCGCGGTACGGCACGTGCTTCTCCGTCGCCGCGAGCGACGCGATGACGGTGCCGAGGGCCGAAAGCGACTTGTTGATCGCCATCGTCTCTTTTTGTTGCTGGCCCGTAGTCTGTGACTTGGCTAGGCGCTCCGAGCCAGCAAGATCGACGAGAGAGAGCTTGCCCACGTACGTATCGTTCGCCTTCAGGTTCTTGGAGCGTACCGTGAGTGTGACGATCATGTGCGAACGGCTCGACTGATCGTTGAGGCCCGTCGAGGCGGTCACGCGATTAACGTGGCCCGTCGATATCAGCTTGCGCGCGTGCGAGGCAGTGTGAACCTGCTCGGAGGTGAGGTCTTTGACGTACATGCCAACGAGTTGATCGCGCATTATGTCGAACTTGACCTTCGAAAGATCGGATTTCGCATCTCGGAGCAGGTCGCGGATGTTCTCGTTGTAAATCTCAATCATCGAAAGGAAGCAATCGTGCTGGTAATTGCCCGTTCGGGTTTGGATGTCCTCAAAAATGCGCTGCATGGCACGTGGCACGAGACCGGGGTGCTCTTCGTTTCCTTCCATCGTAAAAGTTTTGCCAGTGCCCGACTGCCCATACGCGAAGATGCACACATTGAAGCCGTCGAGCACGGAGGTCATAAGCGTCTCCGTGCCTTTGAAGAGGTCCTCCTGCGTCGATCCCGGCCCATACACTTGCGTAAAGTTGAAGCGCTTCGTCTCCTTCTGCACGCCGCGCGGCCCGACATCCTCGTCGTGGTCGCGCACAATGACGGTGTCCGCGCCCTTAACCTCGACGGACTGAGGCTTGTCTTGCTCCGCGGGAAGCAACGGCCGCACACGGCAGTACACACGCAAATTGCCAACCATTTCCTCGAGCTGGTTGTGCAACTCCTTGCGCATTTTCGACTCCGCGACCCATTGCTTTTCAAATTCAATAGCACGCTCCTCGGCTTCTTTCTGCTTGCGGTTGACCTCCGATTGCTCGCCACCCATCGTGTGCAGCAGCTGGTCGAATCGGGACTTCTCGTCGGCCGCCTCTTTCTCGATCCGTGAACGTTCGGCCTGCATGTCGGCGAGGGCGTTCGCGAGACGCCGCTCGCGCTCCTCTGCGTCGGCCGTCTTCGCCTCTGCGCTTTCGCGCACGTCGCGCATTGTGTCTTCTGCCGATGCTCGCTCACGTTGCTCCTGCGTGAGCAGCGTGCGCACCTCCGCAAGCTGGGCGCGCACGTCCTCCTGCTGCGTGACGAGCTCAGCCACTTGCGCCTCCTGCTGCTGCACCTTCGTCTCGAAGGCCTCGCGCCGCGCCTTGAGACTTGTCTCGAAGGCAGCTTCCTCCTCCGCCAGCGTGACATCGAGCGTGTCGTGCACGCGCTCGAGCTGCCCCAGGCGCTCGTTGAGGCGCTCAACCTCGCGCGCGTGTGCGTCGGTCAGCTCTTTCGCCTCCATTTTGAGCGAGTTTACCTCCTCCATCAGCGTCGATTTGGCGGCGAGCTGCAGCGAATGCTCCTGTTCCCACTTCGCTGCGGCAGAGCGCGCGTCGCTCAGTGCCTCTTGCAAGGCTTGCTGCTCTGTCACCGCTGTTTCCGACTCCGACGCAGTCTGCAGCTTGATGCGTTCGATATCTGCGACGAGCTCGAGCTTCTGTGCCTCCACCAACTCAAGCCGTTCGGCGAGCCCCGCGTGCTTTGCTGCCTCGCTCTGCGCCGCTCTGAGATCCTGTTCGAGCGCAGCGAGCCTCTCACCCTGCGAGGCGGTCTCGCCGCTCACTGCTGTGCGCAGCGACTCGAGCTCGCCCTCCGCACGCGTGCGCTTGCCCACTGCCTCCTCATACCGACGCTTGTTTGCCTCCGTCGCGGTCTTGGCCGCCTCGAGCTCCTTCTCGGCATCTCCTGTAGCCTTGGCTTCATTAGAGGAGGCCTCAATCAGCGTGTCCATCTCCGAACGCTGAGCAACAATCTTGTCACCGTATTGCGAGAGTTCCGTTTCCTCGCCTTGCAGCGCTACCGACATCTCCTCTCGTAGCAGTCGCTCCTTCTCGAGGAGTTCCTTCAGCCCCTCGATCTCCCGGTCATACGTGGCTGAAGACTTCTCGAACTCGGAGCGCAGAGTGAGCAGCTCAGCGTCGATAGAATTCTTTTCGGTCAGCTCCTCCTCCCATTGCGTACGCCACTGGTTCATCGCAGCCGACCCTTGCTGTAAGTCTTCTTCGTTCGCGGTCAGTTCGACGTTGAGCGCGTCGACCTGCTCGCGGTGTGCGTTGTAAACTTCGGTCAACGTCTGCTCGTAAAGCAGTTCTTCCTCGCGCAGCTTCTCACCAAGCTGTTCAGCTTCTGCCTCTAGCTGAAGCGTCTTGCCGCGCTGGTCCTCGATTGACGTCTGCGCCGACTCCGAATCTGCTTCGGTTTCGGCCGCGGTGGCGTCCGCGTTGTACAATGCGGCGTTAAGCTCGTTGCGCGACTTGATCACGGCGTTTGCTTTCTCGGACCACTCGTCTGCCGCTTTCCGGTCCGCCTCCGCTTGGGCCTTCAGCTTTTCGAGCGCATCGCTCCTCGTGTCGACTGTCGATGACGTTCGCGATAGCTCGTCGCGCATGGAACCAATCTGCTCGAGAATCTGGCCCTTCTCATCCTCAGCCGATTTGGCAATCGAGATACACAGCTCGCGCCAGTGCTCACCGCTCGCACCACCACCTCCTGCCGCCTCGAGCGAGTTGCGGGTGTCGTACAGCTTCGCGCGTAGTTCCTCATTTTCTTGCATCGCAACCGACCACTGCATGCGCCACGCCTCGGCCTGCATCTGAAGCATGAGCATCTCCTGCAGGAATTGCGGCGCGTTCGCGTCGCCACCCAGGAGGCCAGAGAGCTCGGCGAGCTGCACGTCGAGCGCGGAGGCCGGATCGCCCATGAAGCCCGCGAAGGAGTCATCCATGAATCCTGAAGCAAAAAAGTCCGGCATACCATCGTTGCCGATGGGGCCCGGCAGTGCGAGGTCGAGGTACGAGAGCGAGTGGCGATCGGGGTCAAACACATCGCCCTCTGTGCCGGGCTGCATCGCGAAGGCGTCAGCGCTACCGGAGTTGCGCGCAGATGTGATGTTGCGTGCGGAGTAATCGTTCCGGCGGCTCGACGGCACTGCAAGGTCGAGATGCGGCATCGGTTCGGGCGCTGGGATAGGCAGTCCTGGCACTTTTTTGCGCTCGCCGTCGCCTTCGCCATCGCTCGACTTCCTCTGGCCTATCCCGAGCGGCGAAGCGCGACCCAGGACTCCCTTGTTCAGGCTGTCGCGAGACACTGGGAGCATGCCTCGCTGCGAACCGGGCGCGCGACTGGCGCC
>NYWD01000127.1 GCA_002684855.1 Planctomycetaceae bacterium
CAAGGACCTGACCAAGAAGCAGCGCTTCTGCCACTGGGGTTGTCCCAACGCTAATGGCATCTGCCGCAAGGACGAGCTCCGCCGGCATCGGCCAGTCCCAGACGCCGCCACCAGCTCCGGCTACACTGTGGACTTTGAGGCCCACAATGTCAACTGCCAGCCATGCGACGACGACGAGCCCGACTGCGTGGCCTACGGCATCTCCTCCACCGAGATTGGACCCGATGGCCGCGGCAAGGTGCTCAAGTGCCGTGACCCATACAACCTCCAGACCGAGGGTGACAAGTGGACCCAGTGCCCATCGTACATTCCATCCTCCTCCGACGAGTCCAACCCTGGAACCAAGTACAGCATCAAGTGCAACAAGGGCGGTGACTGCCCCGAGTTCAAGAACAGCTACATCTCCTACCCAGCCGATCAGATTGACAATGACGTGCTGCAAATCTGCTTCGAGTCCCGCTCCGACTGGCGCGGGCCCGACGGATGGCAAAAGGTCTGCCTGTCCCTCAATGTCCTGATGAAGCCTGCCATCTCGGTCTCCCAGGTTGGGTTTGCCCAAGACAGCAAGACCGGGTGCACCGAGCTTGCTGACGGCACCAGTGTGGACTGTCCAACTGGATACTTTGGCAACCCAGTGCAACCAGACACGGATGCGCTTGACCGCAAGGGCGAGGTTGGCGGCGTGTACGAGGTAAAGCTCATGGAGGACACAATGCACGGCAACCCAAGCGTGTGTGCCGCACTCTCGCATGACATGTCTCCAGACACTTCGCGCAATCCCAAGCCTGACGACTCACTAACCACCAACAACTGCTTCCGGATCTTCTCCAACTTCAATGACGAGGACTTGACTCTTGTGGCCCCACTGGGTGTCCAGCTCCAGATCAACACTGAGCTGCCCGTCCCAGCCGGAGCCAACTGGACCGCCCTCACATCACAGCAGTTGGCCACCAGTCTGCAGCTTGGGTGCAACCCATACACTCGATCGTCCACTGCCGCGGGTGCAAATGAGTGCCAAGGCCGGTTTGTGTGGTTCAGTTCCAGCCAAAACACCTTTGACTCGTCTGTCATGCACTTCCAGGAGACCACAGCAGAAGGCTCACTCAGCGCCAGCCGCGAGGTGAGTGCCGGGACTTACCAGGCTTCGGATCACCCTGCCTCCAAGCAGACATGGGCCACGGGTGACATGATGTACATGCGCGAGTGGGCCATCTTTGGTTCCGATTCGGCCGTCATGGACAACGTCGACTACTCCTTTGCCAACAACAAGTGCGAGCCCGCCCGTAAGTTCGAGCTGAACCTGGCCCACATGGCCGGGTACTCCGAGGCCGTGGTGGCCCAGACCCGCTCGTCCATGACCATGACAGTGGAGGACAATGACTTTTATGGCCGTGTCTTCTTGGCCTCGTGCGACAGCGCACTGCCTAATGGCCAAGGAAGCGGTTGTGGATCCACTGGCAGCTTGTTGCCACTGGGTGACCTGCAGAAGGCAGGTGAGACCTTTACCACTACCGACCCATACAAGATCACCATGGCCCGCGAGGACTGGGGCAAGACCGACAACACCGGTTCACCCATCAAGTTTGCCGTGGGCCGCAGCCGTCTGCCCACTGAGAGTTATTCAGCTGAGGCGCGAGCCCTGAACCTGAAGCCAGTCGTTGTGGAATTGGAGATTGACACCGGCGGACTCTCCTCCACCGAGTGGTACATCCGCCTGTCCAAGGTGCACGGCGACATGGAGGCCCAGACCACCGTCGAGCACCAGGCACCAACCCTCATCAATGCACACGAGAGCGACAACCCCAACAAGGCCCTGCTCCGCATCGAGATGGCCGCCATGGCCGACGGTGCAGATGACTGCAAGGACTACATGCCAGGCAACGACGACGGCAATGGCCACTACAAGTGCGACCGTACCGAAGGTTCGCCAGACATGGAAGTGCCCTTCCAGTTCTACCTTGTGGAGTTTGTGGGCCACGGTTCAGAGTCCAAGTGTGTGTCTGGCAGCAGCCCGGAGGTTTCCTTCAACATTCGCAGCGTCCGCTATTTGGATACCAATGACTTTGAGCCGGTTCTGCGCAACACCGAGATTGATTGTGCCCTCGAGTCAAGGAACCCACAGCCAGTTGCCACCAACACCAAGATGGTGGCTGTGATTGAGACCCAATCCACAAATGCCATTTGGGAGACTCTGCCATGGCGTGTGGACTTTGCCGGGCTTGACCTCAACGAGGAGGCCCAGAAGGACACCCGACTCCCATGGAACGCCGGTATCGACGGCACTGAAATCACCTTCCCCGAGACGGAGCACACCTCGTGCCACCAGAGCGCCGACGGCAGCAGCTTCTACTGCGACCAGCGCGAGCTCAAGATGCACTTCTGCTTGGACCGCAGGGACGACGAGTCCGGAAATCTCTTCACATCCACCGTGGCCCAGACCCTGACCTTCTTCACCTCGCTCAGCGACAGTGATCAGGCATGGAGCAAGATCAACAACGAGTACGAGATGGAATGCCCATCGGTGGCGGAACTGACCGCAATCAAGGACGCGTGGGGCCTTGACGACATTTCCTGTACTCCAATGTCCACCCAGACCAGGAAGGAGCCACCATCCGGTGGTGCTCAAGTGGACACCAGTGTGTACTGCGGTACCCGCGAGACACCCGTTGCTAGCCTGACCCGCAAGGACGGCTCAGCCTACTTTGCCGATGCCGCCGAGCAGGAGCAGTTCTGCGGTGCCGACAAGGGCCGCCGGCTCCTGTGGGTGATCCAGGTCAAGGCCAACATGGTTGCCTCCAACATGGCTTGCCCGGTGTCCGGTGACGCTAGCGTGGTCTCTGAGAAGCCTTATGCCGACGCAGCCTCGTGGGCCAACCTGCCCTTCTTCAAGTTCAAGGCCAAGGCCGACAATGTCGTCAACCTCAGCAAGCGGGCCAGCCTGTGCCTCAGCTCCGGCAAGCTCCCAGTGGACCTTTCCGAAGCCTCCGACGTCGAGACTTGCGCCAACTTTGGTGAGCGCGACGGCACCGCCGCATGGACCGCCAGCTCTAGCCAGACCGGCGAGCGCTGCGTCCAAATCCGGGTTCAGGACGACGAGATGTCCCATGCTAACAATGCAGTGATGAACGCCGACTCGCTCGAGATGTACAGCTCCTTTGCCGCGCCAGGATGGGACGCCCAGAACGGATACCTCACCCTCTCGGTCACCAACAAGTACCCAGTGGGTGACGAGGAGCGCCAGCTTGTCAATGTGGGTGTGGGCAAGTGTCACTCCGTGTCAGACTCTCCTACCCAAAACTTGGAGGACATTTGGAACGGTTACACTGTGGCCGGAGAGAACTGGCCGCTCGGTGCCGAGGCCAGTGGTGAGACTGTCAATGTGCTTGGCACTTGTGACATCCTTCAGGGTAGCAACTTCAATGGCGAGACCTTTGCCTCGCTCTTTGGAGCGGTCAGTGCCCAGCCCACCCAGGCCGAGTACGACTCCATGGACGAGACCAAGCTCTTTGGATACAGTGCCGGTGCCGATTCCAGCAACGACGTTGTGTGCCAAGACGGTGTGAACTGTAAGAACAACCGCTTCAAGACCGTGCGAACTCTCAACTCCGGCAACTCGTGGGTCACATCCAAGGCCACAGTCCGCCAAGGAACCGCGCAGCAGTCGGCTGGCATGGTGGCCACCATGCAGGCCACACTCGAGCAGCTCCAGAACTGTAAGGACCGTCACGGCAACCCAGTGGTGAGCGTGACCGCCGAGGCCGGGTACACCAAGTACCGCTTCAGTCTGTCCAGCACCGTGGTGACCGCCCAGCGGCCCGACGACCTGAACTGGGTCCGCTGGTCGCCAGTGTGTACCGACAGGGACTACGAGATCTCCGTGGCCAACACCATGTTTGCCATGGGCGGTATGCAGACCAACCAAAAGTCCGACCTGTACGTCAACACCATGCGATACGTGGGAGCCGACGAGGGTGCCTGTGTGCCCACCGGCACCGGAGCTTCCTGGGCCAGCCCATGTGCGAGCGCACTCAATGGCCTCGCACTCGGACCCGCCCACACTTGCCCGGCCACCGAGGCCGAGTACTCTGCCCAGAACCTCAAGGCCATGGAGTACGTTGTGAATGTGGACTTCAAGAATGTGGTCAACCAGGCCCTGGTGAATGGCGCCACTCAGGACGTCACCACCTACTACGGGCTGGCCGCTGCCGACATGGGCAACAGCCGGGTCGAGGTGGGTGACAACTGCTACGGTGCAGGTGTCCACGAGATCAAGGCCAACGGTGCCACCGGTGGCAGTGACCTTACCCGAACTACCCTCACCTTCCGCACCCAGTGCCTTGAGCTCCGGCCAACCATTGGCCAGGACCCAGTGTCCACCACCTTTGTGACCTGCAGCCGGGACAATGCCTTGGCCACCGACTTCAGCTTCAAGATGCGCTTGTGGGAGTGCTCCAACCAAGGAGACATTGCCAACGCGGCCACTTCAACCACCTGCTTCTTGCTGCCAGACTGGATCCACGTGCACATTTCCCTTGGCTTTGTGGAGAACCCACAGACCATTGAGTACGAGGTCCAGTTCGAGACGGCCATGTCGCTCTACCGCCAGGTCAGCCACAAGCTCCCATCGGGTGCCTTTGTGGGTCAAGGCGCGGCTCGTGACCAGTGGCGTCAGGACAACATCCTGCCCGCCCTCTCGGGCGAGGTGCCCACCATCTCCGGAGACTCCGCGCTTGCAGTCAGCCTTGGCCTCACCAGTGGCTCGCCACTCGAGGCCACCATGACCTCGGCCATCCGCACCGTCCGCCTGTGCAAGTTCAAGCAGTTCTGCCACCTCGATGGCATCAGCAAGCAGATTGCCGGGCACACCGACGACGTCCCAACCTGTACATCCAAGATGCTCTTTGAGGATCAGACCCACTCGCCCTACGCCGACTGGGCCAAGAACACCCTGTACAATGGCAAGGGCTGCTCCGAGAAGTCCAGCACTCTGAGCTGCCGGGTCACCACCCTGCAGACCACAGTGGCCCTGCCCTACCTCACCTGTGACAAGGGCCGCTGGGAAGACTTCATCGTGGCCGAGGCCACCCACACCGGCATGGACTCCAAGCTGTCCGGCTTTGTCTTTGACACTCTCTACACCAAGATCCAAGGGCTTCAGCCAGTCATCGAGGCCCAAGTCATGATTGACCACGGTATGACCTCCAACCAGGCCGAGTCCGTGCACGGGTCGTGCGAGGACGCAGAACGCACAGAGGGTCTAGATGCCTCGGCCGCCGACAACATGGACGCCAGCTACAAGGAGACCATCGCTTCCCTGACCGGCATTGCCAGCGAGGACGTGGCCGTGAGCTACCTGTTCCCCAAGGAGAATGCTGCCGACAACAAGCCCGCCGGTGTGTGCACCTGCAAGTCCCAAAAGGCCAAGAACCTGAGGCAACTCAACCCGGCCTACGCCAACGACAACACCCAGCCACAGTACCTGTACCCCTACCAGCACAGGCACCAGCGCCGCACCATCTACGACGGTGAGAAGTACAGCTCCGACGCCACCGACCCAGCCAATCTGCACATTTGCCCATGGCAAGTGACTCCACCACACAAGACCCAGGGCACACCGCTCAGTTCTCAGGACGTCTTCTACATGTCCCTCAAGTACCTGAGCTACGACACCACCTGGCACTTTGAGATCAACGCGGTCATGTTTGACTACAAGGCCTTTGTGTCCACGGATGCCAACGGTGCCGAGACCATCAACACCGCCGCCATCAACGAGGACCAATTCTCCAATGCCGAAACCTGGCCACCCGTTTCCGGCCAAGCCTCAAACCGCCGCCTCCTCCACTTCCCACAGGAAGGCACTCAGGAGTACCTGAAGGCCCAGGCGGACAAGGCCGCCTCGCGCAGGACCCTGTCCTTCATGCTGCCCTCCGACTCGGCCCAAAACGTGGTCATGCCGCAAGGGTCCGTGTCGGCCCAGCAGGCCTCCGACCCTGCCGACGCCGTCAACTCCGGTGGTGTGGGTGGGTTTGTCGTAGCCGACCCTGCCACCGTCCCTGTCCAAGCCAGCACAGGCGCAGCCGCCGCTTCCGGTGGGGCCGGTGCCACCGTCAACATGAAGATGTCCCACAAGTACGCACCGTCGGACTTGGTGGAGCACATCAACCAGGAAGGCATGGGCAACATCGTGAGCAACTACTACGAACTGATGCGCCTTGGCACCATCAGCAACGCCGAGAGTGCCATGGACTTGCTCTACATGGAGCCCTACGGCATCTCGCTCCCAAGCCGCCTGTCCAACTTCACCTTCACCGGCCTGGCCATGCCCAACAAGGGCCTGTTCGTCGGCACCGCCGAGTACGAGGAGGGTGGCCAGACCAAGGAGGAGGATGTGTTCATGCCCATCTTCTCCGGCATCCGCCCGGCCCTGGCCATTGTGGCCAGCTTCTGGTACGTGATTGCCATTGCCATTGTGGCCGTGATCAGCGTGGTATGCGACAACATCTCATGGAGCATGAACGGCATTGGTGCCAAGAAGCAGAGCGTTGCGCGTAGCGAGCGCTCCGAGTGCTCGTACGACCTGTACTCTGTGGCCTTTTACCGCACCGTCAACACCATGTTTGAGTGGCGCTCCATGACCGACCTCGGGTGCATGCTGCTCAACGAGTTTGTGTGCCTCTTTGGCGGGTTCTACGTGCTCAACTTCCTCATCAACGTCTACATGTGGGCCATGTGGCTCCTTGTCTTCTCGTGGATGCAAGTTTTGGAGACCAGCATGGTCACACCACCCGGTGGTCAACCAGGTATGGCCAAGTACAGCCACCGCACCGACAAGATCCGCTGCTTCTTCCAGACCTTCAACAAGATCATCCTCGACTACTCGCCCATGCAGTACATCTCGATGCACTTTGCCGCTTCGGTCATGGGAGACGCGGAGAAGAAGACCGACTACTTTGCCAACAAGAGCACCGGCGAGACCGTGTGGGAGTACGTCAAGTTTGTACTCATGCTGGTTGCCCGCTTTGTCCAGGTCTCATTGGCCTCGGCCGCCATCCCATTCTCCATCTTCTGCATGGTGCTGCACTACCTCAACTTCTGGTTCTGCTACGTGATTCAGCACCACGGATCCAGCGAGCAGGTCAGGAGCTTCTTGTTCCACGGCCTCTTCAGCTGCGGCCGGGAGGTGCCCTTCTTTGGGTTCAAGGACACTGCCAAGATCAACGCGGCAATCGTGGCCAACTACGGCCAGCGGGCAGCCGACCCACTTCGCCGGTACATCACCTTTGCGTGCACGGACTGGTCCGGAGCCGAGTTCAGCTTCCTGGAGTACAATGACGACTCGACCGCCAGCGGACTCTTTGGTGGCGTCCGCCAGTTCCATGAGAACCAATCGGTCTCCGAGGTCCGGCCACCCAATGCACAGGCCGCCTCCATGCACGTCGTCTCCGGAGACGACTACGCCAAGCGGGCCGCATCCAAGAAGAAGTTCACCCTCAAGCAAGAGGCCACTTCCCACGAGACCCAGGGCCTCGTGGAGAGCAAGCCCAAGGGCGGCGACTTTGTGGTCTAGATGCCACGAATATCAGTCATCTAACATTCATCTAACATCCATGCATATTGTTTTTTGATTGCGAGTGTGTTGTGGGGACGGCCCTCTCTCTCTCTATTTTCTGATATGAACTTTAGGTGCTAGATTAAAAAACTTACAAAAATCTTATTAGAAAATGAGTCAAGTCTAGTTTTTAATGTAACTTGATGTA
>NYWD01000128.1 GCA_002684855.1 Planctomycetaceae bacterium
TCGAGGAGGGTCACGCCGTCGTCCGACCGGTGGGCTTCGAGGCCCACCGGGACGCGAAGGGCTGCATCGAGGCGACGCGGAACCTCCTCCGGGAGGTCCGGCGATCCGGTGGCGATCACCCGTGTTCGGTGATCGGACTCTCCGCCACCGCCCCCCTCCTCGCCGTGGCCGCGGCGGATCTCGACGTGCGATCGTTCGTGCTCGTCCCCCCGCCGATCCTCGAGACCTTCGGCAACCGACCCGAACGGATGGAGCTCTGGCTCGCCGAGGCCCTCGGGGTCCCGGCCGAAATCGCCTCCGAACTCGGCACGCTGAACCCGATGCAGGTCGGCGGACGGGTCGGCGAGCGAGCGCTCGTCGTCCACGGCGCCGCGGACACCATCGTGCCGGCGGCCGACGCGATCGGCTGGCGGGCCTCCCTCGCCGCGGCGGGCGTCGGAGCCGGCCGGCTCGAGGTCGCGTTCGCCGAGCACGACCTCGCCCCCTCCACGGACGTCGCGATCGAAGGCATCATCGCCTTCCTCGAGGTCGAAGGGCCATGAGCGACGACGATCGGTCCCGACCGCCGATCGACGTCGACGCGGCGATCGCCAGGCTGCTCGACACCGTCACACCGGAACGACCGCGCACCACGATCGCGGTGACCGATCCCGACCTGCTCGGACACGTGCTCGCGGAAGCGATCCATGCCGATCGGGACCAGCCGCCGTTCGACCGCGCGACGATGGACGGCTACGCCCTTCGATTCGCCGATCTCGAGGCCGGTCGGGGGCTGCCGGTCCACGGCTCGATCTCCGCGGGCGGGGCGAGGATGGCTCACGTGCCCACGGGCCGCTGCGTCGCGATCGCCACCGGCGCCGCGGTACCGCGAGCGCTCGACACGGTCGTCGAACACGAGTCGACCGATCGCGGAGATCCCCTCGAGGTGGATTCGACCGGGATCCGCGAGGGTCGGAACATCCATCGACGCGGCGCCGACGCGACGGCCGGCGCCGTGCTGGTCCCGGCGGGCACGAGGATCGACGCCGCCGTCCGGGCCGCCGCGATCACGGGCGGTGCCGCGGTGGGCCGCGGGCTCGTCCCGATCCAGGCTCCGCCGCGGGTGGCCGTGGTGAGCACCGGTGATGAACTCCGCGCTCCCGAAGACCCGCTCGACGGCGACGGCGACGACGTTCGGATCCGCGATTCGAATCGCCCGATGCTCGTCGATCTCGTGAGCGATCGATCGACCTTCGGAGGCCGCGTGGTCGACTCGCGGCACCTCGTCGACGAGCCGTCCGCGATCGCCGACGGCCTCGATGCCGCGGCCCGCGACGCCGACGTGGTCCTCACCGTCGGGGGCGTCAGCGCCGGGGTCCTCGACCTCGTGCCGGGTCACTGGGCCGCCCGCGGCTGGACCACGCTCGTCCGCGGCGTGCGGATGCAACCGGGGCGACCGTTCTCGGCCTGGTGTTCGCCGGACGGGCGGACGCTCGCGGTCGGACTTCCCGGGAATCCGGTCTCCGCCTTCGCGTGTCTCCACATCCTGATGCGTCCGTGGTTCGACGCGTTTCGAGGGATTCGGAAAGCGTCGCCCGCGCGTTCGCTGCCCTTGCAGGCCGCCACGAAGGCGAATTCGAGTCGACCGGTCTTCCGACCGGCTCGTCTCGTGACCGACGTCCGGGGCGGAGTCGGGGTCGCCATCCCGCGGTGGCGAGGCTCGGGCGACCTCGTCCATCTCGTGGGAACGACGGGACTGGCGCGACTTCCCGTGGTCGATGGCGAGGTCCCGGCCGGGACACCGGTCGAATTCCATCCGTACCGCGACGGATCGCCGACGACCGCGGGCGAGGAGGGCGGATGAGCGTCGTGCCAGCGGAGATCGAGATCGAAGTGGTGCTCCACGCCCTTCTTCGCGAACTGGTCGAGGAGGCCGGACCGATCCGACTCGGACTCCCGACCGGAGCCACCCCGGCCTCGGCGTTCGCCGCGGCCGCCGAGCGTCACCCCGCCCTCGCGGCACACGCGTCGACGGTGGCGTTCGCCCGCGATGACGCCGTCATCCGAGGGGATGCGACGCTGCGGGACGGCGATCGACTCGAGGTGCTGCCGCCGGTCTCGGGCGGCTGAAACCGGTCCGACGCCGAGCGGGGATCTCAACCCGGCGATCGACCGAAGCGACGCTCGATCTCCGCGATGGGAATCCGAAGGTGCGTCGGTCGCCCGTGCGGACAGCTGCCCTCGCGGTCGATCCGGTCGCGCATCGCCAGGAGCTCCGCGATCTCCCGTTCACCGAGTCGATCACCCGCCTTGATCGCGGCCTTGCAGCTCATCACGTCGAGGACCTCGGACAGCGCGGCTTCGTGATCCTCCCGGTCCACCTGGCCGTCCGCGGCGCGATCGAGCAGTTCCGAGAGGAACGGCGCCGGATCCACCCGTCGATGGAGAAGCAGCGAGGGGAATGCGTGGATCGCGATCCCCCGGGGCCCGGCCGGCACCGCGTCGATTCCCAACCGCTCCAGCAGCGGGGCGAGCGTCTCGAGCGCGGCGATCGCGGACGGTTCCGCGTCGAAGACGACCGGAACGAGTTGACGCTGCGATTCAAGCGGCCCCCGGGAGAACCGCTCGTGGAGCTGTTCGAACATCACCCGCTCGTGGAGGGCGTGCTGGTCGATGATCACGAGGCCGTCCGCGTCCTGGGTCACGAGGAACGACTGATGGACCTGGAGCACGGCGTCCTCGCCGACGAGGGTCGGAAGCACCTCGGCCGCCGGCGGGGGCGCGGCGGCATCCCCCGGCGACACGCCCGGGGTCGGACGGACGCCGCTCGAGGGAACGACCGGCGACCCGTCCGCTTCCATCGCGGCTCGAGCCCGATCGAGGTCACGTGCCGGATCCGACGACCACTGGCCCCGGGGGATCACCCGCCCGCCGACCGGCGACCCGGGCGGCATCGACCGGGTCTCGACGATCGGCGTTCCATGCGCCGCCGGACCGGCGGAGGGTTCGGGAATTCCGATGTCCCGCACGAGGTCCGCCGCCTCGAGGGCCTGACGCACCGCGTGACGCACCAGGCCATGCAGCGGACGAGCCTCGCGGAAACGGACCTCCGTCTTCGCGGGATGCACGTTCACGTCCACTCGAGCGGGTGCCATGTCGAGATGCAGCACGCCGACCGGGTGGCGCCCCGGCTCGATCACCCCGCGGAACCCCTCCTTCAACGCATGCGAGAGCGAACGATCCTCGATGGCCCGTCCGTTCAGGAAGAAACGCTGCTGGCGGGAGGTCGGCCGTGCGGTCTCGGGCAGTCCGATCATTCCCCAGAGTCCGACCAGCGTGCCGTCGGCCGGCGCGCCGATCTCGCCCCGGACCTCGAGCAGCCGGCCGTCCATCTCCGCACCCAGCACGCCGACGATCCGTCGGCCCGGATCGTCGGTTCCCGGCAGTTCGACGAGCTTCCTCCCGTTCGAGACGAGGCGGAGTCCGATGCCGGGCCGCGCGAGCGCCAGCAGTCGCACGACCTCGGCGATGCGGGCCGATTCGGCGGTCTCGCTCTTGAGGAACCGTCGACGGGCCGGGACGGCGTGGAAGAGATTTCGAACCTCGATCCGCGTTCCGACCGGGCCGGCGACCGGCGATGGCGAGGTGGCCTTCCCATCGACGACCTCGATCCGCCAGGCCTCGTCGCCGGCGATGGTCCGACTTTCGATCGAGAAACGCGACACCGACGCGATCGAGGCCAGTGCCTCGCCCCGGAACCCCATGGTCGAGACCGCCTCGAGATCGGCGGCGGACTCGATCTTGCTCGTCGCGTGGGCTTCGACCGCGAGCGGAAGCTCCTCCACGGGAACACCCCCGCCATCGTCGGCGACCCGGATGAGATCGCGGCCGCCACCGGCGATCTCGATCTCGATCCTGGTGGCGCCCGCGTCGAACGCGTTCTCCATCAACTCCTTCACGACGCTGGCGGGCCGCTCGACCACCTCGCCCGCGGCGATCTGGTTGACGACGGAGGTTGGAAGTCGGCGGATCGGCACGCGACCATCCTAGTTCTGGCGGACTTCGCGACCCGATCCCGGCCACTTTCGACACGATTCGCACGAATTCACCGAACGAGTGACCGGGCTTCCTCCGAAGGAATGGGTGTGAACACCCAATCGCAGGACAGGACGGCGATCATCGGCGACGTCCACGGATGCGCGGAGGAACTCGAGGAGCTCCTCGACGTGACCGTGGACCTTCGATCGGTGTCCCGAGTGGTGCTGACCGGCGACCTGCTGACGAAGGGACCGGACCCCGCCGGCACGGTGCGGATCCTCGAGGAGGTCGCCCGGCGCGGACTGGAGGTCGCCTCGGTCTGCGGCAACCAGGACCTGCGGCTGTCCGGCTCGCTGGGACGCCTCGTCGAGGGCGGGCGGCCCCGGAGCGTCGCGAAGGCGGACCGGCTGGTCCACGACCGGCTCGTCAAGGGCGGAATGGTCGACGCGGCCGTCCGGCTGCTCGCGGACACCGTCGAGCGAGTCGAGATCAGGGTGGGCGACGCCACCGTGCTGCACGCGGGGATCGATCCCGCACTCGGCCTCGCGGCGACCGACCCCCACGACAAGATCCATCTGAAGCCCGGAGCCGGCCGGCGGCCCTGGTGGCTCGACTACGACGGCACCGACGGCCTGGTGATCTGCGGGCACCGGCCCGTCGCGTCCCCGATCCGTTCGGCCCGCGGCGAACGCCCGGTGGCGGTGAACGTCGACACCGGCTGCGTCGGCGGTGGCTCGCTGACGGCCTACATCCTCGAGACGGACGAATTCATCTCGGTGGAGTCGCGACAGGTCCCGGGGCGCGCCGCCCGCGGGGGGATCGTCGCCCCGACCGCGATCGAGGCGGCCGCGCCGCTCGCCCGCGGCCGGGTCGGTTGAGCCGGACTCAGATCGACGGATTCCAGCGGGCGGCCACCGGCATCTCGCGGCCGCGGCCGAAGGTGCGCGGTGCAAGCTTGGGGATGATGGTCGCCTGATACCGCTTGAATTCACTGATCGCGAGCAATCGCTCGACGCGTCGGACGAACGTCTCGTCGACCCCGAGCACCGATCGCAGGGAGTCGGGCGATCGTCCCTCGTCGATCCGTCCTCGAAGGTAGCCGTCCAGCGTCTCGTAGTCCGGCAGCGATTCGTCGTCGCGCTGGTCGGGTCGGAGTTCCGCGGAAGGAGGCTTCTCGATGCTCGCCACCGGGATCGGAGGCGTCGCGAACCCCAGCTCGGCGTGCGACGCGTTCATCCAGCGCGCAAGTTCGAACACCTCGGTCTTGTAGAGGTCCCCGATCGGGGCGTAGCCCCCGCACATGTCGCCGTAGAGGGTCGAATACCCCACCGCGAGCTCGCTCTTGTTGCTGGTGGAGAGCAGCATCCGGCCGCGGGCGTTGGAAAGGGCCATCAGGAGAAGCCCCCGGACACGGGCCTGGACGTTCTCGTCGGCGAGACCCTCCAGCCCTTCGCCGTCGACGCGGAGGACCGGATCCAGGGTGGTCGCCACCCGGTCGTGCAGCGGCTCGATCGGCATCTCCTCGGCCCGGATGCCCAGTCGAGCGGCCAGATCCCTCGAATCGCTCCGCGACCCTTCCGACGAATGGCGGCTCGGAAGCAGGACGCCGAGGACCGCATCGGGTCCCAGCGCCGCCACTGCAAGGGCCGCGACCAGGGCGGAATCGATGCCGCCGGAAAGCCCCAGCAGGACGGACTCGTGTCGGGTCCGCGTGCAGTACGACCGGAGGGCGAGTCGGATCGCCTCGAACCGATCCGCATGGACCGACGGCTCCGGCTCGATCACCGGATCCGTGGGACCGTCGGACGCGACCGGGATGTCGAAGGTGCCGTCGCCCGGCCGGAAGCGATCGAGCCCGCCGATCACCCCGCCCCCGGGTGCGACGATGGTCGAGCCACCGTCGAAGACGAGATCGTCGCAGGCACCGACCTGGTTCACCATCACGACCGGCGCCCCGACCCGGTCGGCGGTGGCGGCGAGCAGCGTTCGATGCCTCGTCGACTTTCCGGCCACGAACGGGCTCGCGCTCGGATTCACCAGGAGGTCGCACCCGGACGACGCGATCGCCTCGACCGGATCGATCTCGTATCGACGGTCGATGCCCACGTCCTCCGCGCGCCAGAGATCCTCGCAGGCGAGGACACCGACCCGTCGAACGCCCTGCGAGGTCTCGAGTTCGAAGACGAGCGGACGCTCACCGGGCTCGAACCAGCGTGCCTCGTCGAACACGTCGTAGGTGGGGAGGAGGATCTTGTCGTGCCACGCCTCCACCCGGCCGCCCCGGCAGAGCGCGACGGAGTTGGCGATCGGTCGGCTGCCTTCCGAGACCCGCCGTGGCGTGCCCACCAGCGTGGGCAACGGCAGGTCCGCGGCCAGGGCCTGGAGCGTCCGCTCGCAGGACGGAACCACCTCCTCGCGAAGGAGGAGGTCCCTCGGGGGGTAGCCGATCAGGCACAGCTCCGGAAGCACGAGCAGATCGGCCCCGTCCGAGCCGGCCTTCGCCGCGGCCGTGCGGATGGCCTCGGCGTTTCCGGCGAGGTCTCCCACCACCACATCGAACTGGGCGATCGCGATTCGCATGGAGGGAAAGCGTAGCACGCCCGGCACCCGTCGCTCCGGAAATGGAACACGCCCCGCTGCGGCCGAATCGGCTGCCTCGGGGCGTACTCGCGTCCTTGCGAGGCGGCGGCCCGGAGGCCCCCGCAGTTCCCTCTTGTTTCAATAGACGACCGCGTGGGCGGTCTCGACCGCTTCGATGACCTGGCGGACGGTGAACGGCTTCCGCAGGACGCCGTCGAATCCGGACTGCATGAGCTGCGAGGTCTGACCGTCGGTGACCCGGCTGCTCATCGCGATGATGCGGGTGACCTGGAGTTCCTCGTTGCCTCGGATCATCGAGCAGAGCTGTCGGCCGTCGTCGTCCGAGACACCGAGCTCGTAGAGCATCACGTGGGGACGGAATCGTTCGCATTCCATGCCGGCGGCGAAGAGGCTGTCGCAGGTGTGGACGTCGAAGTTGGTCTGCTCGCCGAGCACCGAGGTGAGCGTGTCGATGACGCCTTCGTCCTGATCGCAGATCAGCACCCGAGGCCGCCCGCTCATCAGGCCGTCCATCGGAATCTCGTGTTCCCGCATGAAGGTGAGCAGGTTCGCGACGGGAATCCGGCGATCCTTGGATCCGGGAATCCGGTAGCCCTTGAGCTGGCCGGAGTCGAACCACTTGCTCACGGTGCGGCTGGCGACGTTGCAGATCTTCGCCACCTCTCCGGTGGTGAGGACATCCTTGTCGAGGAGGTTGAACTGTTCGTTGCTCATGGTGTTGCGTCCCGTGTGCCCTGGCGTGCGAGTCGTCCCGCGTCCGGCGGATCCTCGCTTCAGGGTTGTCATCGGACGCTCGATCGCGCGAATTCACCTCGACGACGAAGGAATCCGCGTAAATCGACGGTTCGGCTCGAAGCCCCCGGTCCGGGGCGACGCCCCCTGCCGATAAAGTCCCGCTCCCCGACCGGGGGGCCGGGTTCCCGGCCTCGGGGAGCTGGATCCACCGCGACACGGGGCGATTCGCGACCGTCGCGGTCTCCGCGGCCGGACCGGGACGCCTCCGGGTGGAATCCCTTCCGATGTCTTGCGGCGGCGACGACGACGGGCCGGATCCCCGTCGAGGGGGACCCGGCCCGTGGCGACATCGGTCTCGGATGGCGGGGTCAGCCGAGGGGGCCGGCCTCGCGAACCGCGTCGGAGATGGTGAACTTGGCGTCGTTCTCGCGGAAGCTGTTGGCGAGCGTCCGAGCCATCTGGTCGTAGGCATCCCCGTCCGCCCAGGTGTTTCTCGGATCGAGCACCTCGTCCGGGACGCCTTCGACCGACACCGGCATGTGCAGTCCGAAGATCGGATGCCGTCGGGTCTCCACCGAGGAGAGGCTCCCGTCGAGGATCCGATCGACGAAGGTCCTCGTCCAGGCGAGGCTGAACCGCTGCCCCGTCCCGTAGGGCCCACCGGTCCAGCCCGTGTTCAGCAGCCAGACGTCGGCGTGCTGCTCGGCGATCCTCCGCTCCAGCCACTCGGCGTAGACCATGGGCGGCCTGGGGAGGAACGGGCCCCCGAAGCAGGGACTGAAGCCGGGCTGGGGCTCGGTCACCCCGGCCTCGGTCCCCGCGAGCTTCGAGGTGTATCCGTTGATGAAGTAGTACATCGCCTGCGCCGGAGTCAGCTTCGAGACCGGCGGCAGGACGCCGAACGCGTCCGCGGTCAGGAAGACCACGTTCCGCGGATGGCCCGCCATCGAGGGGTGGCGGGCGTCGTCGATGAAGTCGACCGGATAGGTGACCCGGGTGTTCTCGGTCTTGGACCCGTCGTCGTAGTCCGGGACTCGATCGTCTCCCAGCACCACGTTCTCGAGCACGCTGCCGAACCGGATCGCGTTCCAGATCTCGGGTTCGCCCTCCTTCGAGAGGTTGATGCACTTCGCGTAGCAGCCACCTTCGATGTTGAAGACGCCGTCGTCGCTCCAGCCGTGCTCGTCGTCGCCGACGAGATCCCGGTTCGGATCGGCGGAGAGCGTGGTCTTTCCCGTTCCGGAGAGACCGAAGAAGACCGCGACGTTCTCCGGATCATGGTGATCGACGTTCGCCGAGCAGTGCATCGGGAACACGCCCATGTCGGGAAGGTCGTGGTTCATCGCGTAGAAGATCGACTTCTTCATCTCGCCGGCGTAGCGGGTGCCGAGGATGATCACCTTCCGCTGCTCGAGGCTCTGGATGACCGCGAGACCGTTCTTGACGCCGTACTTCCCGGGATCGTCGATCTTCAGGTTGCAGGCGTTGTAGATCACCCAGTCGGGGTCGAAGGATGCCTGTTCCGAGGCGTCGGCATTGATGAAGAGGGTCGCGGCGAACAGGGAGTGCCACGCCTCCTCCGTCACGACCGAGACCTTGAGGCGGTATTTCGGGTCGGCGCCGGCGAAGCCGTCGAAGCGATACAGCTCGCTCCGCTCGCGGAGATGTTCGATCGCGAGCGCCTCGAGCGCCGCGAAGTTCTCGGGGGTGATCGGCTGGTTGACCTTCCCCCAGTCGATCGAGTCGTGGACGCCCGGCGTGTCCTCGAGGAACTTGTCCCCGGGACTGCGACCGGTTCGTTCCCCGGTGTCGCACATCAGGGCCCCGTTGGCGGCGAGGACGCCTTCTCCGCGTCTGATCGCGTGTTCGACGAGCGTCGCGGTGGGGAGGTTTCGGTGAAGGGTTGACTCGCCGAGATCAGCGAGTTGGTCGACGGATGCGGTGCTGCTCATGATCAAAGATGGCCTTGTGCATATTCCCGAAGGCGAATTCCAGATTCTATCACCTCCCCCATCGGCCAAACACCTTGAAAAGCATCGAAGCCGCCGAAAAATCCCCCCGGGCCGCTTCGGCCGGTCGGGCCCGGAACGGCGTGCGGGTGGCGGGACCGCTTGAGTCCGGAGCCCGATCGCGATACCCTCCCGGACTTCCGACGGCGACTGTAGCTCAGGGGTAGAGCACCTGGTTGTGATCCAGGACGTCGCGGGTTCAAATCCCGTCAGTCGCCCTTCGACGAAAGACGCCACCGAAGCCCTGCCTCGGTGGCGTCCTTTTCGGGGGACGCGGCCAAGGAACCCCCCCATGCACGTTCTCGCCCTGCAATACGCCCCGATCTGGCACGACAAGCCCGAATCACAGGCGATGGTGGAGGCGATGATCGAAGCCGCCGCGCCGCCGGCGGGTGCGTTCGTGGTGCTTCCCGAGATGTCGGACTGCGGCTGGACCATGGACACCGAGGCCGCCACCCGCGGGGACTCCCTCGGGTGGGCGGCCGATCTCGCCCGCCGCTGGCGGGTGTCGGTCCAGCTCGGATTCGTCCGAAGCGTCCCCCGCGACCCGGGCTTCGCGAACTCGACCGCGATCGTCGGACCGGACGGTCGGGTGGGCCCCGTGTACGAGAAGATGCACCCGTTCGGCTTCACCGACGAGCCTCGGCACTATGCGGCGGGAACCGAGATCGTCGTCGACCGGGTGGGCGCCTTCCGCGTCGCCCCGTCCATCTGCTACGACCTCCGATTCCCGGAACTGCAGCGCCTCGCCACCGCGGGCGGCGCCGAGGCCCTTTCGATCATTGCGAACTGGCCGACGGCGAGGATCGCGCACTGGAGGACTCTCGTGGTCGCACGGGCGATCGAGAACCAGGCCTTCGTGATCGCGGTGAACCGCGTCGGATCCGATCCATCCCACGAATACGGGGGCCGGACGATGCTCGTATCCCCGTTCGGCGAGATCCTCGCGGAAGCCGGCGACACGCCGGCGACGTTGCGGGCGGACTTCGATCACGCGGAACTCGTCGACTACCGGGCACGGTTTCCGGCGCTCGCCGATCGCCGGAACGACATGCTCGACGGCGAACGGATCTCGCGGCTCACCAATCCGGCCACGGATGTCTGAGTTTCCGGATATTCGAAGGCCTTCGAAAAAGCGGAAAGCAGTGGCTTCGGACGATTGACGAAGGGGCCCGCCGACGTAGGATGGGGCCTCCGCTCCTACGCTCGCCCGTGTCGCACGGTCGAGCGGGGAACGGACGGCCTCGTCCATGGAGGTGGACCAGTTGAAGACACGCAACACCGCGAACGGCCCGACCCCCACCCTCGAGGGCGCTCCCTGCGGGACCCTCGCGGCGCCTTCGACCGACGAGCTTCGCAAGGCGTTCTTCCGGGAAGCGGGCCTGACCGCGCTGCGGTTCAACGTCTCGCTCGAAGACGTGCTCGAACACCTGCAGCACGCCTTCGATCTCAGCCTGCTTCGAACCGACGCGTTGCGACGCGTCGCGATCGAGCGGATCGCACAGAACATCGATGAACTGGTCGTCGTGATCGCCTGCATCCGCGGCGACGAGAACGCGTGGGCCGAAGGCATCGAGCCGCTCCGCCCCGTCCTCGTCCGCATGTGCGAACTCCGGGTCGACGAGGTGGACTCGACGCTCCACGCATCACGCTTCCTGCTGGGAGTCCGGAAGCGGACGTTCGGCGAGGACTGCGAGTTCGAGGACGGCATCCCACGGCTGCAGGAGTACGCCGGGATCCAGCCGCTCCGCTCCTACCTCGGCGGACCGCTCTTCGCCATCCTGCAGGACCTCATCAAGGACGGACTCGCGGTGGCCACGCCGCCGAGCACGTCGGTTCGGGCCACGATGCGGAACCTTCGGCTCGTGAACTGAGCCGGAACGGGGCCGGATGATCGCCTGCTTGACAGGCGGCCGTCTGCCGGTAGGCTCTCCCCTTCCGCCTCGTCCCGGACGAGGCCTCAGGCGGCTTAGCTCAGTTGGTAGAGCACGGCATTGAAAATGCCGGTGTCCCCGGTTCAAGTCCGGGAGTCGCCATTCCACCCCCCGGACCCGCCATCAGGACCGGATCATCGCGGGTGGACGCACCAGCCATCCGATCAGACGCCGCGGGAACCACCCCGGGAACCCCGGTCCGAAAGACTCGTGGCGAGTCGATCGATGGCGCCGAGATCCACGTTGGCGTCCATCCCGGGCATCGAATAGCTCGCGTTCAGGGCGTCGGCGAGGACGCCGGTCTCGACGAGGACGAAGTAGACCGGGAA
>NYWD01000129.1 GCA_002684855.1 Planctomycetaceae bacterium
AAAATACAGTACTAATGATTAGTAGACTACGGTACTCGTATCGTTCGTTATGGGAGATGGCATGAAACACAGGGTTCATTTAACTCCGTTCTTTCGACGTACACGTACAGTACTTACTCATTATTACCAGTCTTAAGAATACAACAATAATAATATATCTTCTAATAAAATTTGAGGGATGGGCTCGGACTGTTACGTGCAAGTGTTGAATCGAGATTTTCTCATTGCACCATCGTTACCCCCCCATAATGGAACTATACATTCCTACTTCGCCAAACCAGTTGGGCTAATTTGCGTGTTTGCACCAACGATTGGGGCATTGTCAAGTGAAGGTGTAGCACCAAGTTTCCTTTCCATCTCAACGTTTGCCTCCGCGGCAGCCTTCGCTTTTGCGGATTGCGCAGAAAGATCGGTTGCTAGCCTTTGTGCGGATTCTGTTGCAACTTGCGATTTTTTCCTCGCATCATCTTTCAAAGCAGCGACGCTGGCTTCGATTAACTGAATTTCATTGCTCAGATTCTCCGCAGTATTAACAAGTTTCGCTTTTGCGTTCGGGTCGGTTGTCTCGTCTTTTTGTAACAAGGTTTTCTTCAGTTCAGACTTCTTGTTGGCTAACTGCAACTCCTTCTCTTCCAACTTGGCGAAACTACTAGTAGACGCCGCTTGCGTCTCCATCTGCGAGCGAGTTTCTTTCGAGTCAATCTCGTGTGGCTTCTCTAGATCAACTTTCTCCCCCAAACGATCAATTTTCCCAGAAAAGTTACCCACAGCATCATGATATTGTTGGTCAGCGATCCGTTTCGAGACAGATCCTTCTGATCCTTCTGACTTGGCTAATTTTAACAGAGTGGCATTTCCTTCTCGTACTGCAGTGACTATGTCTTCTAACTGTTTCTCGGAGAAGCCTGATTCTGCCATAGAACTGGAATTAAACTTTGTCTTAATGTCTGCGACGTCTGTAACGTTGCGACTGGCGCATGTTTCACCAGCCCATCCTTCATCACAGAGACATTTGCCGGCTTCGTTACAATTGCCATGGTCGCATTCCGTCCTGCAACAGTGGCTGGAGCAGATACCAGTGTTACATTGGGCCCCTGTATCACAGACAGATCCGATGGGGAAGGCAGGTTTGCCATAATTATCGTGGGCTTTGATCGTGTCGTTACGTGGAAGTGTTTGATCCACGCCATCAGCCTCATCATTAGTACGAGTGACTTGGGTATTCAAGATGGCTTTATGCTCGGCGAGTTCGACGTCTTGACCACAGTGGCAATTAGGCCAGGTACCTGAGCATGGTAGGCATGTTTCGCGTGCCTGCCTTAAGCGCTCCTGGCGCTTGGCTTCATCCTGCATTTTCATTGCGATCTGCATCTTTGTCTCCATAGTGTTCGCAGCGCAATAGTCACTCAAATGGGATTCTTGAACCTTCCGTTGTGCCGGGGAAAGAATTGAGTCGTACGTCTGGTCTTCTCCAAACCCAGAGTGAAGGGGCGAGTGCAACCAACCACGAGGACAATACTCACCAATTTCACTACTACCAGCTTCGTCACCCTCCAAGCACTTACCTGTGGACGGACACCATCCGCAAAATTGGTCCTTCAAGCACTCACCACAACCAGTATAATCCCGGCAACTGTTTTGAGAGCAGAACGAAAACTCCCAAGAGGAGCAATTGGTGGCGTACATAAACGCCTTGCGTGGGTCGTTCATGAATTCGGGGATGTCAACAGACTTCTTCCACCTCGGGGTGGGACCCTGGACTGTCCCAAGCATGCATTGCCCAGTTCCAGGGCAGTAGCCGCATTTCGGATTTGCGGCGCACCTTCCACAAGACCCACTTAACATCGAGCATTCGTCGTCCAGAGGAACTGGCTCGATGAACCCGGCGAGAGCGCGAATTTGCCCCAAGGCTATCTTCGGTTGTTTCACCTCGCACTTCTCCATGTTGCATTGCTTCAATTCTTCAAGCGCGGGGCAAGCCTTACCACCACCGTGCCCTTTCACCGCGGGGGACAAGATCTTTCTGGTACGTGCTTTCACACCGCCGCCACAAGGGGCAGAGCACATACTCCAGCCTCCCCATTCCTCGACGACACAATCTTTCCCGCATGACTGATTGTTGCATGCTCTTTGCTCTTTCAGGGCAGGGCAATCTTCATGGCCAAAGTGGGAGCCTTGCAAACGATCTTGGAAAATTTCACGCACTCTCCATTGCACACCTCCATTACACGGTTCTGAGCAATTACCCCATTCGCCCCACTCTTTGACGATACAGTCCTTGCCACATCGTTGAACATTGCAAGGTCTGGTCTCACGCAAAATTGGGCAGGCCATTCCTCCATTCTCCGGGAATGCCGTCACATGGCGTGTTCTGGTATGGTTGCCACCATCGCAAGGTGCCGTGCAATTTGTAAACTCCGTCCACGGCGATACCTTACAATCCTTCTTTCCCGGACACGGGGTTGTCTTGTTGAAGTTGTTAATAACGGACCCTTCTCCACTGATCATTAAACTCGAAAACACTGTGCGCTTTTGCTCCGCGACAGGTTTGCTTGCATCATCACGGTTTGCACCAAGGTACACGAAGAAATCTTTTCCGTTGCCAAGGGCACCACGTTCATCAGTTTGACTGACAGATGGGCAGATACTATCGCTAAAAGTTGCTTTTCCGAACTCGTCGATTTCGAGGGTAGCCTTAACACCTGGGAGTAAGTGTGGAGCGCAAATTGCACTTGTGTTGTAAAATTCCGAGGTAATCGCCTTCTTGCCACAGTCGTATGTAAATTTGATTGCATCCGGCTCCGCACCTGTCTTAAATGTGTAGTATGGATCCGTAGTCAGAATAATGAAGTGGTTATCACACCATTCTGAGTATTGAAAACCGAAGTCTACACGCAATGGGGCCTGGTATGAATACCGTGACCGGAGAGTTGTTTTTTTGTCGGCCGCACCAGAAAACCACAAGTTGTCGCCACCAGTGTATCCAAATTTGTAGGGCAGCAGCGACTCAGGGTTTTCGTAGCAGAAAAGGTTGTCGTCACGGCCTGTGAACCTTTCCGGAGGCGTATTTTTTAATTGTGTTTTTGCCAACCCTAATGCAGGCAGTCCAACAAACGGGCAAGTCATATTATTGCAAACTTCCGTTTCGTTCAAGTGTGGACACAAGGCACCATCAGCCAAAGGTTCACGGAACATGCGTCGAGAGCGAGTGCGTAGACCACCACCACAATCTTTGGAACACTCAGACCATTCTGAAAATTCAGTCACACCGCAGTCGCATGACCTGAGGTTACAGAACGTAGTTTGAGCGAGAGCAGGGCAACTACGGCCACCATGCTCTTTCGGTCGCAAGACCGACCTGTAGCGAGTTTTGTTGCCGCCATTGCATTGCTTCGTGCACTCGCTCCACGCACCCCACGGGGTAACCGCACAATCGATGAGCCCAGGGCACTCCTTCGCGCCACTGTCTTTGTTAATAAGGACACCCGGCCCACTGATTCTCAAATTTTCGAAAACAGCATGCTTTTTTTCCGGTTCTCCAGGAAGAGGCAAGCGGCCGTCAAGGGCGGACGTGATATTTATTGCGTTCCCACAGCATACCGCAGTCTGCGGATTGGTATGTGTGTCGCATTGGTAGCCACTGGGGCACGGGTGGTTTTTGTTGCAAAATTTCGCATCCCCTTCAGCATTTCGTAGCTCGAGACCGCCACCTGGGCATAAACCTTTCCTGACTTCAGGCTTCAAAGGCTTACCTTTCACGTACATTCGAATACTACGCTTTTCTTTATCGTCATTGTCGGTATTGAACACTTGCGACTTCTCGCAAATGCTATATTGTTTTGGATCATTCCTGTGGGAGAAAAAGCTGATATCCGCACCGAAACTGTCTTTTGCCGAAGCATCTGCTACCCGGTAACTATTGATGGAGGTTTTTCCTGTGCGATAATTGCAAAATGAGGAGGAGTCAGCTTGGGGACCGTAACTGATTTGGGCGTTGAAATACTTGTCGCCGAATGGCTTCAAGAGTTTCATTTGCTTCAAACAAATACCGCGGTCGTCCTTTTGAACCCCGCCGAAAAAGGTGGCATCTCCAGTAATATCGATGACTTTCCCAACGGCCTGGGATTTCACGACACCTTTGTAAACAGTCTCAATCATGTACTCCGTAATTTGCAAACCACTGTCAAGCATTTGTTGCTTGAACCACTCAAACTTCGGGGCACAATTAGTGCTCTGCCCCTTAGTCACTTGCACAACACCGCTTTTTCCAACAGTTTGTCGTTGCCATTCTCCACGAAAGTCTTTTTGGATTTCTTGGTTGAACACCATTTGCCAGCCAGCTGCTTTCGTAACATCTTCGCAAGGATGCGGTTCAGGGGAGCCAAGATCATTACCATACAGAAAGCACGTTTCCCCCTTCTTTGCATTGATACAAGCACCACTTGCAGTAAGTTTAGCCCCTAGTGGGCAGCATAGACTCTTACCTCCCAAGTCGACACCACGGAAGAAGTAGTTCTTTCCTTTAGCGACTATCATGCACTCTCCCTTAGTGGGATCTGGTGTCATACCCGACGATGTCCAAATGGTTTGTTCATCCATGTTGCACCCAGTTCCTTTCACACGTCCAGCAATTACTTCATCGATGGTGCACAGCCGAAAGCCTTTTTTGTCACAGATATCCTTCGCTTCAGCGAAAGTTTTCTTTGTATTACACCCATATCCATTCCTGCCTTCCATCGGAAGAAGAGTTTGCTTGTCGTCGCAGCAACGCACTGAATGGCGGTCTTCAACATTTGTGTCTTTATCATCGCCTTTGCCATCCCCAGTAATAATTTTCACAGTCGTGATCTGTTTCATCTTAGCCACTGCTTCAGGTGGAGTGGCATCATCTTCGCCAATTTCACCAGCACCTGATGTCCAAACGAAAGACGCATCAAAGCCACAACCCGTTCCTTGGGTCTTCTTCTCCTTGACTTCGGCAAGGGTCGGAAGGCGGTACCCTTTTTGCTCACAAATATTCACAGCCTCAGCAAACGTCTTGTCCCTGTTACAACCATAAGCTTCCATGGCAATTTTCTTGTCTTTATTCCAATGGCACCGGACATTGTATAGGTCAGTCACTTTGACTTCTTTTTGTGGAGCATTCTGTCCGCCAACTCCCATGACAACAGTCGCTGTGCGGCCTGGGACAGCAACTTCAACCGTCACACCCGCATAGGATCTTTCTACGAAACTGTAGGTACTCTGCGAATCATCAGAGTGTGCTAGTGCTTGTTCTGTGATACCACCTTCACCCATGCTGGATGCGCGCGCACCTGCTTCTCTTCCGGTGTACTTTTGACCCCGTGCGATCAGGAGCGATGGGCTCTGTCGGACTATACTTTCGACAGCATATACACGCATCACATCAGTGCATCGAATGAAAGTATTTTCTGGAAACCCATTGCTTGCAGCAATGTACTCATCCGTAACTTCAAGCGGCAAAGGGTTGGTAGTATCTTCCCATCCACTTCCGTTGTAGCGCAACAATTTCACGTCAGGTCCCAATGGGTCGGAAGACAGTGTTCCACGGTAGGGGTTATAAATAAGCCAGTACTTCATGTCTTTGTTATTCACGACATCGCCTGGGTTAGCTTCTCGAAACTGCTTCGCCGTTGCTTACAAAGAGTTTTCGATCTTGGAGGATTTTCCCGTTGCCATTGCTCGGTGCAGCTCAACGTTAACACGCGGTTTTGCTTCATCAAGCTCCGGGGGAGTTGGCTCATCGCTAGTGCCGTTCGTCAAGTTTTTCCCATCGGTTAAATTTCGGTCTAGGTCCATTAATTCTTCCTTAGTCATAATGTGCCGTTGCGATCCATCCGGAGAGCCTCCTTCTGGCCCCATCGTTCCACGTTGCTCTGCAAGTGCATTAATTTCTTCCAAGTCTAATGGTTTTGCTAGTTGTATGGCAACATTAGGCGCCACATGGTCGGCGCCGATGTAGGAGTACACGTCTTCATGATTTTTATGAGCCTGGAATTCACCTTTCAGCGGAGCGCATTGGTCATCATTGAAAGTGACAACACCATTTTTGATTGTCAAAGAGAGGTTGTAAGCGCGGATTCTTTCACACTTCGTCGTGAAATTTCCGTGTGGAGTGATCAAAAACTTGTAATCACAGAACCAGCCAGCTTTAATGACATGCGGCTCTTGCTCGTAGTTCCAGGTGAAGTATTCATCAGGGGACAAGGCAATCCAGTGATTTGCACATCGACTATTTTTGTCGATGGTGGTTTCAACTTGAAGGTCTGTTATGCGGAAAGACTTTCGTCCTCGCAAAGAACTTTGTCCACGTGAATCGCCGGAAAAGTACACTCCGAAGTGTTCACCTGTTGGATCCGTTTTAGAGACGTAATCATATTTGTATGGGCCAAGTGTGGTTGAGTCTTGCAGACAGAATTCGTCATGGTTCGCTGCTACGAAAGGTTCTTTCTTCGTCATATTCAGGAACTTTTGAGTTTGGCCAAGTGGAGGGATACCGACGGCGGCGCAGCGCTCAGCATTACAGTATCTCGTTTGATTTAATGCAGGGCATGCCATTCCATTTCTCAAGGGTGGAAGGATGACACGACGGCCACGGTGCTGCTTGCCAGGGATGGGAGGATCGTATTTTGGATCTGCACACGGTTGGGAGCAGCAGCTGTAATCGTCCCATTGAGATACATGGCAATCGCAACTGCGAACATTGCACGAGCGTGTGCGATGAAGTTTGTCATCAGAGGGACACTTCAACCCACCATACTTTGGTGGACGGATAACATGTCTGTAGGCATGTGCAAGACCGTCACCGCAAGGTTTATCACAAGCTCCCCATCTACTCCAAGACGATAATCCACAGTCACGCAAAGACGGACATTTAGACTTCTCATCAAATGTGTTCACAAGGGAACCAATATCTCCAATTCTCATCGAAATGAACCGTGCTGGTTTGCCCGATTTTTGAGAGGGAACTTGTTCCGCTTCGTTTTCCACGGTGATTTGCTTGTCCAAATGACCATTGGTGGCGCAGAGAGACTTCGCTTGTTTCAAGTTGCACGCAATACCATCAGCTTCGACGACAATTTTTTTGGCATTCTTAACGTAGCAATCCAGGCACATTTGTCCCAAGACATTTCCACAAGTTCTTTCCAAGGCCTTCGCGCACGAGGTGACACTGGGCTCTTCGAGAAAAGCAATGTTCAGTTGCGGCGAGTTAGTTTCATTCATCATCATCTTGTCTTCTGCATCTGTTCTGTTTGATTCTTCCGTCGAATTGTCCATTCTCATCTCACTAATATTGAGCGGAGGAGCATCATTATCCGCTAGGACCCTGTCGGTCATCTGACTCGTTTCACCTTTTTGGACGGCGCCAAAATACACATAGAAATCCAAATCAGAGATCATGCCCATGTCAGCACGCAAATTTTGACAGCCTCCATTGTCTTGGAACTCAACACCTTCGGGTGTGACTCTCATTTTCGTCTTGTAAGTCTTTAAATCCGCACATGCTGTGGACGATGTACTGTAGGGTGTGATCAACACTTTCCGGTCACACCGCCACACAAACTTGAAGGTATTTGGCTCTCTATCCCAGCTAAAAGTGTAATATTTTTCAGGCGAAAATACTACATAATGGTTGGAACATTCGTCATCTTTCAACAAGGTTGTCGCAACCGACAGAGGACTCTGGAAAGAGGAGTGCGCACGGAGACTGCCTTTGCCGACCCCATCACCCGAGAATTCCACACCGCCTTGTTCATCCGACACGTATTGGTAGCTGTATGGGGTCAATTGACGAGGTTCTTGGTAACAGAACAACTTGTCATTCACCGCTTTCAAGCCGTCTGTCCCAGTTTCCCATCCGATTCGATGTTCTCCAACGAGGGCTTGAAAGTTGTCAATAGCCCAAATATCAACTTGCGACCTCGCTGCCTTGGCTTCATTTCCAACCAACATGAATCTAAAGATAGTCGAGTTCGACATGACGAGAGGAGTAGAACAATTGTCGATTTGAATAATTTGGCGAGTCCAATCACTGTACTGGGTCACATCTGTCCAGGCTTTGATGACTTTGAACTCTCCTTCTGGGCCATCCAAGCTGTATTGAAATTCAACCCCCCGCATAAATTGACTTACATTTTGGTCTTTGCGACCGAATTTCATGTAAAATGCGAATGTGACACCACCGTCACTGACTGTGTCAATTGGTGGAGTTTGCGCGACTTGCCAAGTGGAGTGCGATACCCCAGCTCCAAACGTCAGAGACTGCCCGACATCTTGATAGCCACCCACTACAATGTTATCAGTTCTTCCTGTCGTGCGCCACATGTCCCACCACGATTGATCCATGTTGAATTTCTCTTGCAGATCCCCGTCGAACTTGTCGTTTACAAGAATAGTTCTGGGCATCGTACTCGATCGGTATGGCTTGGGAAATGCGGTGACTTTGATGTCATCAAGCGCCCACACATCAATCGCAGCATCGTTTTTAGTATTGCATTGGCGCCATCGAAGAGATGTACTCGAGCTTAGTGCGTATTTATTATCCCAGTCAATCCGGAGCTTTTGGGTCTTCCAGCCATTTGAAAGCAGGTCACCATATTCAGCAACGGTAAAAACTTGCATCTTTTCCCAGCCGCCGGGATACACCTTGCTCTTGTTGTGCGGGACGCTGACCATATCTTCACCGGCAGGATCTTCCGTCTGTACGATAAGTTCGCCGGAA
>NYWD01000130.1 GCA_002684855.1 Planctomycetaceae bacterium
TAATAAAACTATTTACAACTCTATAGGTCATGTAGTTTCTAATGAACAAAATTATAAAAATGCTGGGTTAGAAAAAGGAGTTATACTAACTGACTTTGATACTACTAATGTATCAACAGTTGGTACTAAAAGACCGTACGCATGGCATGGTGCATCAAGCCAAAGAGAATGGCCTGATAACCCCAATCCTAATGCAGGACTCTCCTATAATGTATATTATCCATTAACTAGTGAAGAGTTAAAACCCACAACAGCGAGTGATAAACAGAATAGTTATGCTAAAATGGCAGGACCTAAAGTAATAAAATCTGCTGGAGAACAAACAATCGGGGTTTTTATAGGAAAAGATAAAACTTATGATCAACTAGAGAATGTACAAAGTAATAAAGAAATTAATCAAGCGGTATCAATAATACGAAATGCTACTGCAAATGCTAATAAACAGCTTGTATCTATAGATGACGTAGATAGAACAAAAACGGGTGAACGTTACGGAATAAAGAAAAATAATGCAATATACTCTTACACTGATGTCAGAATAAAACCGAATATAAATGTATCTATGAAAGATAAGGATACCTCATATGTAAAATCAAAGGCTATAAAAATAGACCCCATGAATGATTTAATAAAACAAACATCTGAGTTTATAAATAATTAAATAAAATAAAATATAACATAATAATAAATGCAACATAACAGTTTTCCAACAGAATGGCAACAGAATTTATACAAGCTTAATAAACATTCAAAAGCTGAAATGCAAGAAGAAGGAGATAAAATACACCATGATATTGTAACTGTAAGACCTCGAGAAAATATAATTACATACGAACCTATTATACAAAAAACGAGAACTTTAGAACCCAAGCGTATAATAAAACCTCAAGTAAATAAAAGCAGAAACTTTAAGATAGATAAAACGGAAAAACCGGCGTTAATGATTGTAAAACCAGATGAAAAAATAATAGATATGGGTTCTACACCCGGATTTTCATTGGGTACTCAACATGATAAATCTTATGATAGAGATTTTAATTCAATTGTTCCCAAGAATACTATAATAAGAGCACATAGAGACATAAATAAACCAAAGATAATAGGTCAAGAAAAAGGTATTGTTCCAGTAAAACCTAAGAAACTCTTTACAAAAAATAATCTATTTGACCCAGATAGAGAAATTACAAATTACACCCCTATACATACAATACAGCAGCCTATATCAAGGGTGTATACTATTCAGTAATTAATTTTTTATTATTTTACATATTTCATCAAAATTATCTTTAATGGTTTTTTCAAAGCTAGATCTTAGTTTAATAAAAGTTCTTTTATTGGTATCATCTATAGAGTATTTTATTGTTTCTAAAGACAGTAATTTAACGTCTAGTATTTCTAAAAATTTTTTATCATTAAGTACATTTGATAAAAATTTTTTCGTGGAAATGAATCTATCTCTATATGCGTTACTAAATGTTAATTTTACTATATACATATAATATTTATTACCAGATGGAGTTTTTGAAACTATACAACGACTTGTTTTAATATTTTTTTTAATATCTATTAAATCTCCTATACAACCAAGAGTTTCTTCCCAGGTTTCTCTAGCTGCAGTGTTTTCAGGATCACATTTATCTGATAATTCTACACCTCCTCCAAAATTAGCCCATCGATTATCTTTATCTTTACCTAAAAAAAAGTAAGGTGTATTATCAAGAGATTTGCAATAAAAAAGAACCCCACTCCCGTACCTTATATTAGTTTGTAACATTATGTAATTTATGACTGGTTAGTTTTAAACTGTTTAACTTAAAAATATAATTTATATTTACAATACAATCTATGAATGAAATTATAAAAAAACAAAACATAAACGGACCTATCGGTGTTTTATTTTCACGTTCCCAAGTACTTAAAAAAAATAATAAAAGTAATTATAGTATGAGCGCCAGTGTTCCAAATATTAAGTTAGTAACAGAAGAGTCTATAAGACCCCTAGTTAAATTAGATAATAATGTAAGAATAAATGACATAAATTTAGTTAAAGATGATGACAGACATTCTATATCATCGGGTAGTACAGTTGAAGCAAAACCAGCTGAGTCTAAGAAGAACTTAGGTAAAATAAAACCAAGTCTTAAATCAAAATCAAAATTTAATCCAGAAGATTATCAAAATTTTGTAAACAATTCAAAGACTAAAGATCGTAAAAAAGATGAATCATCAGATGATGAATCTGAACGTGGTAGTGAAAGCGGTAGTGAAAGTGGTAGTGAAAGCGGTTCTGATGATTATTCGGATGTTTCATCTGAAAGTAGCTCAGGTAGTGAATCTAAAACTAAAAATTCTAAACAAGAGAAACAAAAAATTTTATTACAACTTGTTGCACTTGAGAAGAGAGGTGTAGAATTAACAAAAAAATATTCTATGTCTTCTAAGCTAGATGAGTTAAAATTTGAATTAAAATTACATGAATCAAATGCTGAAAAAGAAGCGGGTGTTAAATTACAACAAAAGATTTTATTGGCTGCGGTATATGGTTTGGAGATAGCAAATAATAAATACGACCCAATTGGAGCTAAGTTAGATGGGTGGTCAGAATCTGTTATGGATAATATTGATGATTATACTGTTATTTTTGAAAAATTATACGAAAAGTATAAGAGTAGATCAGATCTTCCTCCTGAGTTACAGCTTTTAGTTACTTTAGTTGGTGGAGCATTTATGTTTCATACAACTAAAACTTTATTTAGCTCGGCGATGCCTAGAGGATTAAATGATACTCAGTCTTCGGAAATAATGAAAAATATCAGTTCTGCTATGGCTAAGGAACCTAACCCTCATGTATCAAATGTATCTACAACAGAAATAACAGGCCCTTCTTTAAATTTATCTAGTATGCTTCAAAAATCTGATGATGCATCATCTATAGGAACAGTTGAAACATCCAAAGAAGTTACTATTAATCCAAGGGGTAAAAGAGCTATAAATTTATAAATTTTTTAATAAAAAAAAAATATTTACAATAAAATAAATGGAAAAGTCTAATTTGCAATTACTTTTAGCACTCGCTGCTGTAATAATAATATATCTCATTATGAACCCATATTGCCCTCCAGATATCACCAATGGTTTAGAGAAAAACAGTCGTAAGGATAAGTTAGATATTTTTAAAAATGCTTTAGGTATACAGGGTTCTGTTCGTAGAATGCTTCCTCGCGAAGATAGTCAAAGAAAAACTATTCTTGTAGGTATAAAAGAAGATTGTCCTTCTGGGTTCACGATGGCGCCCGTCGGATATAATTTATCTCGTGGAGGGTGTCATGTAACATGTGGTGGCGGGCATCAGTGTGGTGATAAAGATGGTAACGACCCAAGTGGTGTACCAGTTCCTCAGAAATGCTGCCAGGAAGATATTAGTTAAATAATTAAATAATAAAATAATTAAATAATAAAATAATTTGTATACTATAAATAAAACACAAATGACTTTATTTTATTCAAACCGAACTAATACTAAAAAAATAAACTCTTATAACCCAGGTCCGAGTGCGCTGTCTGCACCCCCCACTCGAGGTCAGCGAGTGCATCCTCGTAGAGGGAATGTAGACAATAATCAATATATAGACAATAATCAAATTGAATATATAGACGAAGATATTCAATATACAGAAGGAGATGTGAAATACACAAGTGGAAATAAATTTAACTACATTAGCGAGAAAGATATTAAAAGTTTGATATTAGATTCGACTAAAAGACATGAAGTTCTTATTAGAAGATTAGAAAAAATAGAAAATCTTATGTTATTACTACTTTTGATACTAATGTTCTTAGCTTTAAAAAGTTACAGTTAAATATGTAAAATTTTAGAATTTAAATTCAGTAATGTATATCTACTATTATTATAGAAAGATTTTCTAAATTCTTCTATAGTTAAAGTTCCGCCATAATCTTTTAAAGTTAAAATAGATGGTGCAGGAGTTATATTAAAATCGCAACCAAACAATTTTCTATAAAATTGACCAACTAAATATGATTTATGTTGAAAATTTTTATCATTCATACAATAACTTTTCACACAATTAGGGGAACAAAAATTACCAAATAGTTTATATCTCTTTGTTTTATTGCAATAATCTATAGGTAAATAAAATGGTTTATTGTTAAAATAATGATGACAATTATAACATTTTAAATCTCGTTTTACAGTATTTTTTTTATCTTTATTATATAAAGTTAATTTTTTAGAATGATCTTGTTTATAAGTGCAGTTGTCTTCTTCATCGCTAGAAACTGTTAATCTACAATTATCATTTGTATTGTTTATAAAAAAATCAGATATATTAGTCTCGCTGGGTTCTTTACCATGAACTTCTATAAGAATATTACCGAACTTTAGATTATCTGTTCTATAGTTCTCACTGGTTATTTTTTGTGTTTCTTTTATTGGAGTTACATCATTTGATTCTTCTATTAAGTTTTTTCTAAAAGGTGTAGTTTCAAATTTTTTCTTTCGTCCTCTTTTTTTAGGTTTAACTTCATTTTCACTCATTTGTAAATATATTTAAAGACTCTTTATATTTTTTATTAAATTGTAATGTGGTTTTTATATGGTATTACAGTCGCGTGGATTTTAGCCAATATTACGCAAGCTGCTATGAATCGTTTTGTATTTAATGTAAATAAGAAGAAAAGTTTAGACAAGATTGAAAGAACAGAAGATCGAGATGAATATACACTACTGTGTTACGTAATTACTTACGAAGACGGGGAAAATGAAGTTTTGGGTGAAACAACCTTAGAGGAAATCGAGGAAAAAGATGAATTAAAGAAGATTGATTATATAACTATAAAGTATATGTTTAATGGTAGGCTAATGAAATATATTACAAGGCAAATGGATATCGAATTCCCGTTTTATAATTTTAATGTAGAACCTGAAAAATACCCTTACTATCCAGATATTATGTTTTTTAACAACCTTGATGTAACAGATTATGTTAGACCTTATCTGGGACCCCTTTGTAATTTTTACGGAGATAGAGAGGAACCTGTTAAATTAAGCGATGCTTTGAGAGAACATCCTGAATATAATACATTTAATTTTGAAGAAGGAAATTTTATAATGATATCTAATAAAACTAAATTTTATGGTAGAAAAATTGTCACAAAGGAACTTCCATGTAATTTTCTTGTATGGAAGAGGCATGCTGCAGTAGATCCAAGGGATGAAGAAAAATTAAACAATAGAGAAGAATTAATAATTTAATTTAATTTAAGTTATTTTAATTCAGTCTAATTAATATTTATCTTAAATCAATATAAACAAATTATATAATGTTATTTCAGAATATGTCCTCTAATAATTCTGACGTAATATTTACATTCAAAACTGTTCAAACAAACGCTATACGAATTTTATTTGAATCTTTAAAAAATATACTATCGGACGTTAATTTTAAAGCAGACGCTACAGGGCTTAAATTAACAGCAGTTGATGGGACAACTAGTGCTATTGTTAACCTTTTTCTTTATTCAGAAAAATTTGAAGAATACATTTGCGAGAATTCTATAAATATAGGTGTAAGTTTAGCATCAGTGTTTAAGATATTAAAAGGTATAAAAAATACAGACACAATTTCATTCACTATCTTAAAATCTGATCCAAATAATATGGTACTAACATCTCAGAACAGTGATAAAAAATCAGTAATGAGAAGTAAAATAAAGTTATTAGATATGGACGAAAAAATATATAATATACCAGATATTCATTTTGATTCATATATTACAATGCCATCATCAGACTTTCAAGTTTACATTTCAGATCTTTCTAATATATCTTCTGAAATAGAAATAAAAACCAACTCAGATAACATGGTTATGACAGCTGTGGGTGATTTTGCAGAACAAAGTATAACAATAAATGAAACAAATGACAAAATATCTGATAAAACAAATGAAAACAGTGGTTTATATAATATTAAATACATTCAACTGTTTACAAAATCAACCAATTTATGCGGAACTGTAGAAATTTATCTAAAGACTAATTATCCTCTTACTATTTTATACAATGTAGCAAATCTAGGTGTTCTTAAATACTGCCTTGCTCCAATTTTATAATTGGTTTAGGGTAACACCCACATGATGTCTTTTTTAATTTATAATATATTCTCATCATTACACTTTTAATTGCCCTGTATATAGTTTTATACATATCGGTGTTTTTAAGAAGCTGAAGAGCCATGTCTAACTGTTTATCATCTATTTCTATATTGTACTTTTTAGTTAATAACTCGTCGACGCTTATTATTATTATATTTTCTATAGAATCAGGTGTGAAATCTTTAAATAATTTTTTATTTGTATGTAAAAATGTCGTTAAATTTAAAATAAGAGGTAAATAATCTATTTTACCATCTTTAAGCTCTTCTTCAAATATATCTAGTAAGCCATTTACTAGAAGTATATTTACAAGTTTAGTATAATATTCATTTTTTCTTAAATCTAAAACAATATTCTTAAAAGATTTCATTTAATTATATTATATATTATTATATATAATTAAATGGACAAAGAATTATTATACGGTATTTTTTTAGCATTTATGATAACGTCTATTTTCGATCTATTTTCAAATTTATTA
>NYWD01000131.1 GCA_002684855.1 Planctomycetaceae bacterium
AGTATCAAGGGGTCATGTGGCCTCAATGCCATCTGCAGTGTCCAGAGACACAGGAAGCAGTGTGTTTGTCCTCAAGACTTCACTGGCAACCCTGAGGTTGAATGTGTTCGTATCCCCAGCACCTGCTACTCCTCCACAGACTGTCCACAGCCTCTGCAGTGCAGCGATGGAATCTGTATGCCTTCTTGTACTTCTGATGAAAGCTGTGCTCTAAATGAAAGATGTCTCCAAGGACTTTGCATGCTGACCTGTCGCGTGGACAATGACTGTTTCCTGGGGCACGTGTGTCTCAACAAGATGTGTATCGTGGGCTGCAGGAAGAACTCTGACTGTCCCGAGTCGAACACGTGTATCAACAACAGATGCACGGACCCCTGCACCACGGCCTGTGGTCCCAACGCCAAGTGCCAGGTTGTCAACCACCGGGCCCAGTGCTCGTGTCCCACTGGATACATTCCCAACCCCAGTCCTGTGGTGGCCTGTGTCAAACAGCCGCAGATATGTTCCAGCAATGCCCAGTGTCCTGACAGGCAGGTTTGTGATGGAAGCTTCTGCAAAGATGTTTGTTTCAATGACAAGACTTGTGGCAAGAACGAAGTTTGTGACAATGGTCTGTGTAAGGCGATGTGTCGGGTGGATGATGATTGTAACAGTCAGGAGATATGTCGGGGTGTGACCTGTGTGCTGGGATGTAGGTCATCATCCAGTTGTCCCCCCAACCTGGCCTGTATCAACAATCAATGTTCCGACCCCTGCACCTCCAGCACGGCCTCGTGCGGCAGCAACGCCGTGTGCAGCGTCATCAACCACCAGGCCCAGTGTTCCTGTCCTCCAGGACTGACCGGAGACCCCAGCCGGGCCTGCAGTCATCCCATCAAACAGTGTCGCACCTCTCAACAATGTGGCCCCGGCCTCAAGTGTATTGGAGGCACCTGTGCTGTCACCTGCTCATCAAACAATGAAAACTGTCTCCTCAATGAGGTCTGTGTCCAGGGCACGTGTCGACCTTTGTGTAACAGCAATGAAGACTGTAGCACTGGATACATCTGTAAGGAGAGATTCTGTACTGCTGGCTGTACAGCCGACAGTCAGTGTGGCAAGAGTGAGGCTTGTATCAACTCTGAATGTCAGAATCCCTGCCTGTCCTCCAAGTGTGGACCTTGTGCAGAGTGTTCTGTCACCAACCATGAGGCCTTCTGCTCCTGTCCTCCAACTGCCACTGGCAATCCTCTCACCGGCTGTTTGCCACTAACATACGCTTGCAGCAGATCCTCAGATTGTAATCCTGGAGATGCTTGTGATGATGGAGTTTGTGTCAAGAAATGCAGATCAGGATCTGATTGTGAGTGTGGCAAGACCTGTGTTGCCGGCAAATGTAGGCAAGAGTGCAATGGCAATATTCCATGTCCTCAAGGCCATCTTTGCCAAGGAGGCACCTGTCTGCCAGGATGTCTGCTGAACACTGACTGTAGTGACCAGGAGATTTGTCACCAAGGACAATGTAAGAACCCATGTTCCCTGGCCTCCACTGGGTGTGCGAGGTCAGCCGAGTGTCGTGTCAGCAACCACAGGCCAGTCTGTTTGTGTCCTCAAGGACTGCAAGGAAACCCCAAGGTGGAGTGCAGGAAGGTGGAGTGCTCTAGAGACAAGGACTGTGAGTCCGGCAAGAGTTGTGTTCAAGGATCTTGTGTCAACCTGTGTCAGGAACCAAATGCCTGTGGAGTCAATGCCCAGTGTAAAGTCATTGGACACAGGAAGAAGTGCACCTGTCCTGTCAACTTCATTGGTAATCCCAATGATGAATGTGTCCCAGACAAGAATGAGTGTCTGCCCAACCCCTGCGGCCCCAACGCTCTGTGCCAGGACCTTGTTGGAGGTTACGACTGTCAGTGTCGGCCAGGCTGTACTGGGGACCCATTCTCTGGCTGCCTCTGCAGTGGACCTCTCATTGACCCCTGCTCTGTGGCTCTGTGTGGAGCTGGAGCTCTGTGCACGGTGGACATCAACAATGTGGCTCTCTGTGTCTGTCCCAGCAACAAGCCTCATGGTGATCCTCTCATTGAATGTGTCTCTGAACAAGATGGAAAGTGTAGAGGAGATTTTGACTGTCCAGTCAGCCAGTCTTGCCACCGAGGTCGATGTGTTGACCCATGCAGCCTCCGAGCTGCCTGTGGTAAGAATGCCATCTGCTCTGTGACTGTCCACAAGCCTCGGTGTGAGTGTCCTCAGTGCCACATTGGCCAGCCTCTGGTGGCTTGTAGACCCGACCCTGCCTGTAACAATGTTCCCACCAACCTGCCCTCCATTGTGGATGGTTGCTCCAGTGACAAGAGCTGTCCTCTAACTGCAGCCTGTAGCAGACAAACCAAGCAATGCTATGATCCATGTGCGAGGTTCTCCTGTGACAGTAACAAGATCTGCGAGGTCAGCAACCACAAACCAGTTTGCAAGTGTAAATACAGCCTCGTGGTCAACCAGCAGGGCGTCCTCACTTGTCCAGACAGACAGGTGGAGTGTCGTGGCAATGATGAGTGTCCTTCCAACCAAGGATGCGAGGCTGGTCGATGTGTCAACCCTTGTGACAGAAGAAGAGTTTGTGCAACTGGGAAGGAGTGTCAGGTGTTGGACCACAAGGCAGTCTGTGTCTGCACAACAGGATGCAATCCAAGTGTCTCCATCTGTCTCAAGGACAAGGGATGTCCCAGAAACCAAGCATGTATCAACCTCCAGTGCAAGAATCCCTGTGATGGCAAGATATGTCCCGGCAATACCCCCTGTATTGTTGAAGATCACCAACCAATCTGTAAATTTTGTCCTCCTGGCTTTGTGGTGGACGCTAATTATGGATGTATTCAAGGCTCCAATGTTGGATGTCGGAGTAACAGTGAGTGTCCCGCCAAGCAAGCCTGCCAGAACAAGAAGTGTGTCAACCCGTGCAGTGTTGGCCTGTGTTCTGCCACACAGGATTGCCAGGTGGCCAACCATCGGGCAAAGTGTATCGATGTGCCGAGATGTGAATGTCAGACCAGCAATGACTGTAGAGAGGCCAGAGGTCGAGGATACAAATGTGAGGATTGTGAATGTGTCAGAGATCCTCTGGATATTGAGGGCAACGTTAGCTGTGACTTTGATGACGATGAGTGTGCACAATGTACTCAGAATGATGACTGTGCTGAAGACAAGTACTGCGACAGATTCCAGAGAAAATGTATTTCTGTCTGTCCTGGATTCTGTGGAGACAACACAGTCTGCAGTTTTGCCAACCACAACCCCATCTGTTCCTGTAAACCAGGCTTCCAAGGCAATGCAGATGTTGGCTGTAGTTCCATCCCAGTCCCCACCAACCCTTGTATCCCATCTCCCTGTGGTGCTGGAGCTGTCTGTGAGCTGGACAATGGCAATCCCATCTGCTCCTGTCCCAGAGGCAAGACAGGCAATCCTTTTGTCAGATGTATCACTGATGGAGCCAAGTGTAAGGGTAACCAGTGTGGTCCAAACTCTGGATGTAGAATGATTGCTGACAGACCAGTCTGTTATTGCCTGCCAAGATTTGAGGGTAATCCTCCTGCTATACCATGTGCCAGGCCCCTGAAGCAGTGCAAGCCCAACCCGTGTGGAGCCAACACCGAGTGTGTGGTGGTTAACAATGTCCAGAGGTGCACCTGCAGGCCAGGTTACACTGAATCCATCAACACCATCCAGGGATGTGTTCCTATCTCTGAACCAACCCTCAGTCTTTGTGAACCTGGACCTTGTGGAGAGAATGCAGAGTGTTTGATCACTGATATTGGTGAAGATTGTAGATGTTATGATGGTTTCTCTGGAGATGCATACAATGGCTGTGTACCCAAGAACCCGTGTCAGCCATCTCCCTGTGGACCCAACACTGAGTGCAGTGAGGACAGACAAGGTCAAGTTATCTGCACCTGCAGAAGAGGATTCCAAGGAGATCCAGTGTCATCCCAAGGCTGCAGAGCAGAGTGTCTGCAGAATGGAGACTGTTCTCAGAACCTTGCCTGTATTGCACAGAAATGTATCGACCCATGCCCTGGCACCTGTGGAGTGGCCGCTCTCTGTGAGGTGAGACAACACAACCCCATCTGTAGTTGTCCTCCAGGAATGATTGGAGATCCATTCTCAAGATGTGTTGCTCAACCACCTCCACCACAGCCTCAACCACCCAGAGATCCATGCAATCCTGATCCATGTGGTATTAATGCTCTGTGTAAGGTGCAGAGTGGTCAGGCTGTATGCCAGTGTATCAGAGACTACCAAGGAGATCCACTGAAGGAATGTAAACCAGAATGTCTCCTTAGCTATGACTGTGCTCCCAACCTTGCCTGCATCAACACCAAATGTCTGGATCCTTGTCCTGGAACCTGTGGTATCAATGCCCATTGTACTGTCCTCAACCACAACCCAGTCTGCAAATGTAATGAAGGATATCTTGGAGATCCATTTGTTCAATGTTCTTTGGATCCTCTGTCCATTATTCCACCAGAACCAGTAGATCCCTGCACTCCCTCTCCATGTGGACCCAATGCTGTATGTCAAGTGGATGGAGCCAGACCTGTGTGCTCATGTCTACCAGGCTACTATGGAGCTCCTCCAGACTGCAGACCAGAATGTGTTATCAACAGTGAGTGTGCCCCCAACCTGGCCTGTATCAACCTGAGATGTGCCAACCCATGTGTGGGAGTGTGTGGTATCAATGCCAGATGTGATGTGGTGGCCCACAATCCCATCTGTAGCTGTCCAACTGGATTCATTGGAGATCCTTTTACTTCTTGTAGGCAGCCTCCTGCCCAACCAGTGATACCAGAACCAACAGACCCCTGTAACCCTGATCCATGTGGACCATACAGTGAATGTAGGCCTGAAGGTCCAAGACCTGTTTGCTCTTGTCTTAAAGGATATTTTGGAGGACCTCCCAACTGCAGACCTGAATGTCTTCTAAGCTCTGAGTGTCATCTGACCAAAGCTTGTGTCCAACAGAAATGTGTTGATCCATGTCCTGGTACCTGTGGAGCCAATGCTGAGTGTAAGGTGGTCAATCATAATCCAATATGCTCTTGTCCCAGAGGATTCAGTGGAGATCCGTTCTACAGCTGTAACAAAGAACCAGAGGTGACCACTCCATCAGAGAGACCACATATACCGTGTGTTCCATCTCCATGTGGGCCCAATGCTCAATGTAGAGAAATCAATGGCTATGAATCCTGTACTTGTTTGCCAGGTTACATAGGTGCTCCACCTAACTGTAGACCTGAATGTGTACTGAATGCCGAATGTCCAAGCAACAAAGCTTGTATCCAAAACAAGTGCAGTGATCCATGTGTGGGAGCTTGTGGCTACAATGCCAGATGTACAGCAGTAGCTCATAATGCCATCTGTAATTGTCCTGCTGGATACACTGGAGATCCTTTCTCAGGCTGCTCACTCATTCCTGAGGTTATCACCAAACCAGAACCAGTTGATCCTTGCAATCCATCACCATGTGGAGCCAATGCTGAATGTTCATCTCAAGGAAGAGCTGGAGCATGCAGATGTATTCCTGATCATATTGGAGATCCTTATGTCGGATGCAGACCTGAGTGTTTGATCAACACAGAGTGTCCCAACCATTTAGCTTGTGTGCAAAAGAAATGTAAAGATCCATGTCCTGGCACATGTGGTATCAATGCTCAGTGTTCAGTCAGGAATCACAACCCAATCTGCACATGTAATCCAGGATATCAAGGAGATGCTACCTCTGCCTGTACTTTGATCCCACAAACCCAAGAACCAATAGAAGCAGATCTTGATCCCTGTGATCCAAACCCATGTGGACCTAACAGTCAGCACAGGGAAGTCAATGGAGTATGTGTGTGTGCCTGTACTCCTGGATACCAAGGAAATCCTCCTAACTGCAGACCAGAATGTGTTGTCAGCTCTGACTGTAGTCAACTAACTGCCTGTATTAACCAGAAGTGTGTTGACCCATGTCCAGGCACTTGTGGCAACAATGCCAGATGTCAGGTCACCAACCACAACCCAATATGTCAATGTCCTCCTGGCTTTACTGGAGACCCTTTCAGTAACTGTGTAAGAGTGCAGATCACCACACCAAGACCATTACCTGTGGAGGTTGTGGATCCTTGTGATCCTTCTCCATGTGGACCATTCTCTCAATGTCAGAATGATGTTACCAGAAGTGTGGCAGCATGTACCTGCCTCCCCAACTACATTGGAGTACCTCCCAATTGTAGGCCAGAGTGCTCCATCAACCCAGACTGTCCTAGTAACAGAGCTTGTGTCAGAGAAAGGTGTATTGACCCATGTCCAGGATCTTGTGGACCCAATGCTGAATGCCAAGTTATCAATCACCAACCAATATGTAGATGTCCTCCTGGTTATGATGGAGATCCATTCAGAGAATGCAGAGTTATCATCACTACAACAACTGTCAGGTCAACAGAGATAATAGATCCATGTGATCCTTCACCTTGTGGATCCAATGCCCAATGTCAGTCAAGACAGAGAGCTGGAGCATGCACTTGTATCCCTGGATACTTTGGTGACCCATATCTAGCCTGTAGACCAGAGTGTGTGCTCAACACTGATTGTCCCACCAACAGAGCTTGTGTCAACAACAAATGTGTTGATCCCTGTCCTGGTGTCTGTGGTATCAATGCTGTCTGTAATGCCAATAGACATCAACCAATATGTACATGTCTCTTGGGATATGAGGGAGACCCAATCACTCAATGTAAACTGAAGCCAACAGGAATTCCAATTCTTGAAGAAATTGATCCATGTGATCCCAACCCTTGTGGTCCTTATTCACAATTCAGAGAAGGCAATGGAGTGTGCATCTGTTCATGTGAGAAGGGTATGATTGGAGCCCCACCCAACTGCAGACCAGAATGTCTGGTCAGTTCAGAGTGTAGTCAAACAACAGCTTGTATCCAGCAGCAGTGCAGAGATCCATGTCCTGGTCTATGTGGATTCAATGCTGAGTGTAGAGTCACCAATCACAACCCCATCTGTACTTGTAATGTGGGATATGAAGGAGATCCTTTCACTGGCTGCACAAAAATACCAGAAGCAATCAGAACAACAGCACCTCCAGTCCCCATTGACCCATGTAATCCAGATCCATGTGGTCCATTTGCTCAGTGCAGAAGACAAGAGAACATAGCCGCTTGCTCTTGTCTGCCTGGCTATGTTGGCACTCCACCCAACTGTAGACCAGAGTGCAGAATCCACAGTGAATGTGCCAGTAACCTGGCCTGCATCAGTGAAAAGTGTCGTGATCCATGCCCAGGTGCATGTGGGGTATATGCTGAGTGTGAAGTGATCAATCACAATGCAGTCTGCAGATGTCAACAAGGATATGAGGGTGACCCATTCAGAGGATGTCGTAGAGTTACAACACCACCTCCACCGCCCAGAGACCCGTGCAACCCCAACCCATGTGGGGCCAATGCTGATGCCAGAGTCAGTGGCAGTTCCTGTATCTGCAGCTGTAGACCAG
>NYWD01000132.1 GCA_002684855.1 Planctomycetaceae bacterium
AAAAAACATTGATCGTGAGGTATTTTAAATACTAAATATGACGTGATCTGGATTTGAGAACAGAAGGATCAAAAGACACCCGAGATCGAGATTGTACAGGTGAAGGTGACAAAGAGGGTCTCAGGATGTCTCAGCTTACCCTCCGCTTCTCCGTTGTGGAGAAGAACGACAGGGGCCAGGAGGTCGAGCTTGTTAGGAAGGCACTTCAGTTCAAACCACAGACCACGGTAGTTGACGCGTGTGAGGATCTGCGAAAAAAGCTAACGGAGATAAAGGGTTTGGGCCCCGCCGCGCAGTACGGTCTCTTCCTGGCGGACGATGACCCTAAAAGAGGCGTCTGGCTTGACTCTGGCCGCACTCTGGAGCACTACCTACTCAGGGAAAATGATACCCTCGAGTACAGAAAAAAGATGAGACTGCTCAAGGTTAGAATGTTGGACGGTGCTATAAAGGCGATCATGGTGGACGACTCCCAGATAGTGTCCAATATGATGGTTATCATTTGCACCAAGATTGGAATCACCAACCATGATGAGTACAGCCTTGTGCGGGAGAAAACAGAGGACGAAGAGAACCAGGCACCCAACAAGAAATACGGAACACTCGGCACTATCGGGGGAACCCTCACACTAAAGAGGAAGCACAAAACTAATGATCCCGACGAGTCACAAATCGACCCAAAAATGGCAACACTAAGGAAAAATTTGCACACAGAAGATGGAGTTAACTGGGTCGACCACGGCAAGACACTACGAGAGCAGGGAATAGACGAGACGGAGATCTTACTTCTCAGGAGGAAATACTTCTACAGCGATGCCAATGTTGACGCACGCGATCCTGTCCAGCTCAACCTCCTGTACGAGCAGGCGAAAGAGGCCATCCTGGATGGGACTCATCCTGTCCCTTTGGAGACCGCAGTGCAGTTTGGGGCCATCCAGGTCCAAATTCAATTTGGCGACCATAAGGAGGACAAACATAAGCCCGGAATGCTGGCCGACCTGAAGGAGTTTTTGCCTCTCAGCTTCATGAAAGTCCGTAACGTTGAGAAGAAAATCTTCAGCGAGCACAGAAGCTTGATGGGAACTTCTGAAATCGACTCCAAGTACAAGTATGTTAAACTGGCAAGGGGTCTTCCAACTTTCGGTGTTCACTTCTTCCTCGTCAAGGAGAAGCAGAAGGGTCGAAACAAGCTTGTTCCTCGACTTCTTGGTGTAACGAAGGATTCAGTCCTGCGCCTTGATGAGAAAACCAAGGAGATTCTAAAAACGTGGCCACTGACTACCGTAAGGAGGTGGGCGGCGTCCCCTAACGTGTTTACCCTGGACTTCGGTGACTACCAGGATCAGTACTACAGTGTGCAGACCACTGAAGGGGAGCAGATATCAGCTCTGATTGCTGGATATATTGATATTATCCTCAAGAGAAGACAGAGAAAAGAGAGGTTTGGAGAGGACGGCAACGAGGAGGAATACTTAGAGGAGAGCTTTATTCACCCCGGTCGAGCTATTGAGATCCACGGTCTTCCACAGACTCTAAAGAAGGCTAAGCCGGATTCTCTTGCAAAGCCTGGACTGTTGAGAAACTCTGGAGCACAAGACGTTGTTCACAACAATCATATGTCTAAAACAGTGATTTATTCAAACGGATCACAAAATGGGGGATTTGACCCGGGGGCGCAATATCCGGAAAAGTTCCAGGTGATGTCGGAGCCACAGCGAGCACTCATATCGACAATCTCCGCTGGTCAAGACGCTATCGACAGCGCCAGCAGCCTTCTCAATGAGAAGGCCAAGCTGCCTCCTCTAGGAAATGACCCCGCCAGTGTTAAGTGGAAAGAGACCCAGTGGAACACCAATCAACAGGCCGTCCACTCCCAGGTGTCGGCCATGAACGCCGCCACCGCCCAGATGGTAACCCTCACCGGTCAGGACAGCACTGATCACAACGCTGTTGGGGCTGCCGTCAACACAATCTCGACCAACCTGCCTGACATGGCGCGGGAGGTCAAGATGCTTGCAGCCTTGATGGATGACAAGGGCGTCGAGGGTGACGACTTGATGGGCGCTGCAAAGACTTTGTGCGGGGCCTTTAGTGACATGCTGTCATCCGCGGCCCCTCAGACAACAGAGCCGCGACAGACTCTGCTGAGTGCGGCCAGTCGGGTTGGAGAGGCTTCAGACCGGGTGCTCTACACCATAGGCGAGGAGGATGACCAGGACAGGAGCAGGAAGGACCTCGTGCTGGGCCTCGCTAAGGCTGTTGCCAATAGCACCGCCGCCCTCGTCCTTAAGGCAAAGAATGTGGCGTCTGAGTGCGAGCACTACAACCAGAACAGGGTTATCAACGCTGCGACACAGTGTGCGCTGAACACCTCCCAGTTAGTCGCATGTGCCAAGGTGGTCGCCCCAACCATAGCGGATCCCCTGTGCCAGGACCAGCTCATGGAAGCCGCCAGGGACGTGGCAAAGTCTGTTGAGGGCTGCGTTTCCGAGTGTCGGGATGTTTGCAGTAGGGATGATAACTCTCTACAAGAGCTGGGCGGGGCCGCGCAGGACGTGACAAAGGCCCTCAATGATCTTTTGAACCAAATCAAGGACGGGGGCCCGGACAAGATCCCGGACATAATGGACATGATAATGGTGGCCAGCGGAGAGCTGATCGCAAGCCATGACAGTCAGGACATGGTGAGACAGGCCAGGATTCTAGCCCAGGCTACCGCAGAACTCATCCAGTCCATAAAGGGGGACGCAGAAAGCCAGACAGACTCGGATCTTCAGAAACGACTCCTGTCTGCGGCCAAAGCTCTGGCCGATGCCACCGCTGATATGGTAGAGGCGGCTAAGAGATGTGCCTCCAGCCCCAATAATGAGTCCAGCCAAGATCAACTAAAAAGAGCCGCTGATCATATACGAGCCACGACTTCCGAAGCCGTGGGTGCAACCATCAAGAGGAAGATGATTAAGAGGCTCGAAAACTCCAGCAAGCACGCCGCGGCCACCGCCACCCAGTGTATCGCGGCCAGCCAGGGTGCTGGGCTTCACAACACCAGCCACGCTAGCCAGGACGAGCTAATGGAGAGCTGTAAGTCCGTTGCAGATGTGATCCCTAAGCTGGTGGAAGGAGTAAAGTATTCCATGCAGAACCCTAACTCCGCCATGGCTCAGCTTAACCTTATTACAAACGCTGAAAGATTTACCAATCCTGCCTCTGTTCTGATCGATTCCACTAGATCCGCTCTTCCTACAGTAGAGAATCAGTCAGCCTCCATTCAGCTCCAGAACGCCTCTAAGCAGCTTGACAACGCGCTGACAGAGTTAAAGTCGTGTATAAAGAAGGCGCACGCTGCATGTGGTTCGCTTGAGATGGAAGCAAGCGCTGATTTGATTCATTCTCTCGAATCAGAGTTGAATGAATTTCTAGCTTCTGCTAGTAGCATGACACTGAGGCCCCTCCCTGGCGAGTCATCCCAGACCACTAGTGTGCAGCTAAACACCGCGAGCAGAGCAGTGGGCTCCACCGTGGCTCAACTCCTGACCGCGGCTAGCGAAGGCAACAGGGACATCACCAACAGGGCAGCCAGGGACACAGCCAATGCGCTCAGGGACTTTACAGCTGCCGTCAGAGGTGTGGCTGCTACATCTAATGACAAGAAGTCTCAGCACAGTGTCATAATGATGGCTAAGGACGTCATGCTTAAGTCAGCCAAGCTTGTCATTGAAGCTCAGAAAGCTATGAATAATTACTCTGACCAAAATAAGTCCTACACTCTGGCCACTGCAGGAAAGGAGGTTTCCAGTGCCCTGAACAAGACAATGCAGTGCGTCCCTGGCCAACAAGAGGTTGAGGACACCATCTCCAACTTGAACAACCTCGCCACCCAAATCAACTCTGCTAGGTTTCCTAAGTCCGGTCGACCCTACGGCGAGCTCCAGTCTCAGCTCAATCACGCGGCGGACCAGCTGACTGACGCCACTTCTGAGGTTGTGCAGACCGCCCCCAATCCCACCCAGCTTGCCTCGACCACCAGGCATTTCGGGGAGGTGCTCGGCAACATGATGGAGTGCTCCATGGACATGGCGGGACAGACCAGTATGGGCGAGACGAAGACACAAATGGTGTCTACTATGATGAGCGTCACCTCAGTATCATCAACCTTCCTCAGCTCTGCTAAATCTGTTGCTATTGATCCAAAAGCGCCCAATGCTAAGAATAACCTGGCAACTGCTGCCAGAGGAGTTACTGAGGCTATAAACAACTTAATCAACGTTTACACCAGCGCAGCCCCTGGTCAGAAGGAGTGCGATTCTGCCATCAGAGCTATACAATCCGCAAAACATATGTTGGAGAACCCCACCGAGTCCGTATCTGACTCCTCTTACTATGAGTGTCTCGATAATGTCATGGAAAAGTCCAAGGCTCTTGGTGACGGAATGACAGGCATCGCTAATCACGCAAAAAAGTCCGAACATGAAGAGTTTGGTTCAGCTGTCAAGGAGGTGGCTAGCGCGATTGTTGGTCTTATTGAAGCGGCCTCACAAGCCACTTACCTTGTAGGCGTTTCTGACCCGACCTCCGTGGCCGGGAGGAGGGGTCTCCTAGACCAGACAAACTTCATGCGCGCCTCCCAGGAGATCAAGCGCGCCTGTCATGTGCTCACTGTCAGTAACAGCACACAGCAGCAGATTCTGTCTGCAGCCACAGTGATCGCAAAGCACACAAGCTCTCTATGCAATGCATGCAGACTCGCCTCCTCTAAGACATCCAACCCTGTAGCCAAGAGACATTTTGTCCAGTCAGCCAAGGATGTGGCAAACGCAACAGCAATTCTTGTTAAGGAAATCAAGAGACTTGACTCAAATTACTGCGATGAGAACAGAGCAGCGTGTGCAGCCTCCACCCAGCCTTTGATCGAGGCTGTGGACAACTTGTGCCAGTTCGCCAGCTCACCCGAGTTTGCCTCAGTTCCCGGTAAAATCTCTGACGAGGGCATCGAGGCACAGAAACCTATACTGGAGTCAGGAAAGCAGATAATTGATGGTAGCTGCGCTATGATACACTCCGCCAAATCTCTGGCTGTCAATCCTAAGGACCCTCCCACTTGGCAGGCGCTGGCTAACAGCTCCAAGGCAGTCTCTGACTCAATAAAGAGACTGGTGTCTTCTCTCAGAGACAAGGCCCCCGGCCAGAAGGAGTGTGATGATGCAATTGAAAAGCTCACCATCTACATCAGAGAGCTGGATCAGTCTTCTCTGGCTGCAATTAACCAAAACCTGAGCCCAAGAAAGAACAAGGACATAAAACAGTTCACAGAGCAGCTCAACATCAGTGCGCAACAAATTTCCAACAAGGTTGGCGAGGTCCAGGAAGCTTCAAAAAGCGAGGCTGAGAGGCTTGGACACTCAGTCACCAGTCTTATATCATATTTTGACCCCATGGTCTCAAACGCTATCGGAACAGCTTCTAACATGGTGAGCTCCAAGCAGCAGGTTCTCATACTGGATCAGACCAAAACTGTGGCAGAGTGCGCCCAGCAGCTCCTCTATGCTGCAAAGGAGAGTGGAGGTAATCCCCGAGCAACGCATGTCCACGGTGACATCGACGAGTCAGCAGACGCCATGATAGCATCCCTCCAGGAGATGCAGGCTTCAGTAGAAAAGCTCGCCCCTAACATGGGAGTGGTGTCCAGCATAGTGAACTGCATATCTGAGGCGATAATCCAGGTGGATGACTATAGACCAGGAAGCAGGAACGATACAGAGGAGGGTCTGGCGACCTTCCAGTCCCGGATGATGACCTCGACTAAGGAGATTGCGAAGACTGCCCAAGAAATTGTTATTAAATCTAGCTCAGACCCCAGTCAGCTAGGAGGTCTGGCCAATGACATCTCCGGCAATTATCAGAATCTGGCTTCAGACACTCGGGGTGCAATCCATAACACTCAAAACACAGAAGTGGCCAACAGGATTAAGTCCTCGGTACAGGACCTCGGCCAGGTCACAATAGAACTGGTTAAATCCACTGGCTCTTGTCAAATGGCGCAGAATGACAGTTTTGTCCTCAGAGACGTCTCAGAAACTGCACGTAAGGTCGGAGAGAAGTGCTCCAACGTGCTTTCATCTCTCAATGCGCTCGCGCGTGGTACTCACGCGCTCGAGAATGCTGCAAACACAGTTTCCGGGATCCTCGGTGACTTAGATACCACCATTATGTTCGCTACTGCAGGGACCCTCAATGCTGATACTGATGAGGAAGTGTTTGCAGATCATAGAGAGCACATCCTAAAGACCGCAAAGGCACTTGTGGAGGACACGAAGACTCTGGTGGCTGGTGCGGCCTCCTCCCAAGAGCAGCTCGCCGTTGCCGCACAAAACGCCGTCACAACTATTGTCCAGCTCTCCGATGTAGTGAAGAACGGAGCCACAAGTCTCGGATCACAGAACCAAGAGGCACAGGTGATGCTGATTAATGCTGTGAAGGACGTTACCAGCGCTCTTGGAGACCTAATGCAGGCAACAAAGTCAGCCAGTGGCAAGAACATGCAGCACCCAGCCATGCACACACTAAAGGACGCAGCCAAGATAATGGTGACCAATGTCACTAGCCTCCTAAAGACCGTCAAGGCTGTAGAGGACGAACATACTCGGGGAACTCGTGCCCTCGAGTCCACAATAGAAGCGATCGCCCAGGAGATCCGTAGTTTCGACAGCCAAGAGGCGCCCAGGGGCAACGCTGGTCCAGAGGACCTGATGCGCGCCACCCGCCCAATAACTATTGCAACATCAAAAGCTGTTGCTGCGGGGAAGTCGTGCAAGCAAGACGATGTCATCGTGGCTGCCAATATGGGCAGAAAGGCAATATCTGACATGCTGAACACATGCAAGTCTGCCGCCTACTGTGCAGAGACTGAGGATCTGCGGCAGCAATCACTGCAGGCCGGTCACGACGTTGGTGTCCAATTCCGGGAGCTCCTTCAGCTAGTAATGCATATTCTGAATAAGCCGACCGCAGAGGCCAAGAACAATTTGCCCAACATCAGCAGGAAGATCGCCCAGTGTGTCACTGTGCTCGCCCAGACAGCGGAAATGTTGAAGGGTCAGGACTGGGTTGACCCGGACGACCCTATGTTAATAGCGGAGAATGAACTCCTCGGTGCCGCTCAGTCGATTGAGAAAGCTGCAAAGAAGCTATCAACGCTCAAACCGAGAAAAGAAATTTCTAGTCAGAAGATTAATGATGAGGACATGAAGTTTGATGACATGATTCTGGAGGCCGCCAAGTCTATTGCTAATGCCACTGCAGCCCTCATCAAGGCGGCATCTGAAGCCCAGAAAGAGCTGGTGGCTCAGGGCAAGGTTCAAAAGCGAACCCATATCGCCTCTGAGGATGGCCAATGGTCAGAAGGCCTCGTATCTGCTGCGAGACTTGTCGCCGCTGCTACCCACAACCTTTGCGAGGCAGCTAACAGCCTGGTCCAGGGCAACTCAAGTGAGGAAAAGCTGATCGCTGCGGCCAAGCAGGTGAGCGCCGCCACAGCCCAGCTTCTAGTGGCCTGCAAAGTTAAGGCTGATCCCGACAGCCTCACCATGAAGCGACTGGAGGCTGCTAGTAATGCCGTGAGGCGCGCTACTGATGAATTGGTAAAGGCAGCCCAGGGCGCCATCGAAAGAAACGAGGAGGAGGCGCTGGACGTAAACACCTCGGCAGGGACCGTCAATATCATTGCAGAGGAGGTTGAGGCTAGAGAGACGGTAGCAAGGATGGAGAAGCAACTGCGAGACGCCCAGAGGAGGCTTGAGGGTGTCCACAAGAAGAAATATAACAAGAGTAGGGGAACGGACTCGGAGACAGATCAATCTGGTTATGAGTCGAGCGGCTATGACTACAGCGCCCCATCACCTGGTGCAACGTATACTTCCTTCAGACAGGTCTATAATAACCCCGGGCTACGTGGAAACGTATCAAACACCAACGTGTCTTATCACTCTGAGACAGAGATCACGCCATCAGCTAATGGATCAGGCAATGACAGCTCGATCGAGGCTGGTCCCAGCTTTAACGAATCCCTTCAGAGGTTCAAGACGGCTTCAGGCCATAACCAACAACTGGCTTCGTGGAAGAGTCAGATGCAATCTTCCTCTTCGCGGCAAAGTTCAGTACAAAGGAGAGTTGAGGAGACAAGGACCATGATCACGCAGAGTTCGCAAAAATCTTACCACATTGAGTAATTCTCATCCTTGCTTCTCATAAAGTCTCACTGAAGAAATGGTTTCGTTCTTGTCCTGACTATACAATAAATAATTTTATTAAACGCTTACATTAAACCCTGGACGAGCAAGTTGTATCTATACGCTGCGATTAAAAATGGATGTAAAAATCAATTCAATTTATTAATAACCAAGACAACTTCTAGAAAATCATCTTTATACAACAATATTTTTTTATTAATTCAACATAGTTATGATTAACTAAAAATTTGTCCGCGGCTTTCAACAAAATTCAAGAAGTCATCATAAAACTTAATTTTTTACAGCTTTGAAGTGAAATGTTGAAAAATTACTTTCTAATAATCCTTTTTACTTTCTAATAATCCTTTTTATTTGGTTTGCTAATATTTATTTTAAAAAAGCCCTTTTCTGGCTATAACAAAACTTTACTAACAATCAGATTTTAAAAGATGAAATTGTGTAACAACAATCTGCTAAGTAATTAATGAGTATTTA
>NYWD01000133.1 GCA_002684855.1 Planctomycetaceae bacterium
GTTTTTTCTTTACGTGTACCATCGCTTAGTGATCTACCGGTAGAGTTTGATAATACAGTATTATATAAACTTTCGGTCATTTCCGTTGAGTATATAGATAAAAGATCTTCATTTTCTAGTGTTTGCCATACTTTGTCATTTACAATTATTTCTATCTTTTTGATTATGTCTAATAAAGGAAAGTCAACCTTTGACTTTAAGTCTGAATCAGCCCATTCAGGATTTTGATAATCCCCCTTTAAAGGAGGGTAATTAGCCCCGTCTGGTACAGATGTAAATTGTTTATCCCATTTGATAGGTTTTCCTATATCAGGTAGATTAATAAAATCTGTTATATCATGATTTAATCTTCTCTGTGCATCATTTACAATATTGTATCCATCTGTAAAGGTCATGTTTCTGGAATTTTTGTCTTTTTCGGGTGGTATTAAAGTTTCATTATATTTATACAAACCTAAATTAAACACATAGGATCTACCAACTTCTTCTTCAGTTTCTCTAGTATGAGAACGACGACTTGTATCAGCGAGTAATTCAGATGATATTGGATCACCTTCGTCTATAACATATTGACCTGTATTTATAGAATAAGCCGCTGTCATGCCTCCACCTGGATACCAGTCTAGTTTTTCTTGAATCTTACCTATTGTAGACATTAGTGGAGCTCCAGCTAGAATGAATTTTCCATCACCATTCATAGAAACAGAAATTCCCAATCCGTCTGCAGTTCCTTTGTATATTCCATACTCACCATATGTACCAGGCCAAGACTTTTGATCATTTTCATTTTTTTCTCCGCTACTCGCATCTATTTTTAAAACATTTTCCCAAGTTCCTAATATGTATTCGTATACATGTACAAAACCGTTTGCAACTCTTTGTCTCTCAGAACGCATTCCTAAAGAAGCTGGACTTTCTGAAGTCCTCCAATCTGTTACTTGTCCTAATCTGGTATCATAAAAAGCTCCGCCTCTATCTTTAATATATTTAGCATTTGCGTCTTGAGAGGCTTGAAATTCAAAAGGATCATTTGGATTATTTCTATTATGTAGAACATTTAATCTACCATTAACCGTTTCTTGTCTAACAGGTGTGGTATAATTTATATTAATTTGTCCTCCGGCTCCGGAGTAATTTGATTGGTAATAATAAAGTGTAAATTCGTCAGGCTGTACAGTTATTTTTGTTTTGTAAGAAGCGGTATCGATTGTAACACCATTTGTATACTCTACACCACCCGCATGTGTACCATCTGATGTTGTAGAAAATTTAAGTTGATTTGGTTGCCAATTAAACTCATAGGTCTTACCAACTATTAAGTTTATAGTCGGGGCTGTATGTTCGCCAATCATATAATAACTCTGTTGAGAAAAGTTAAAGTCGTAACCCATGGAATATACATGAGGATTTGATGTACTACCGTCTGATATGTTAATTTGCCCCCCAGCTGTTGAACCAAGTGAATTGTTTCCAGAATAATAATATAAAGTAGTTTGTCCTGGTTGTACGGTTATTGTTGTTGTAGATAAACTATAATCAACTGTAACACCATCTGTATACTCTGTACCACCCGAGTGTGTACCATTTGGAGTTGTAGAAAAAAGAAAAGGATGAGATCCATTGCTACTCCAGTCAAAAACATAAGTATATCCCTCAAATAAATTCAAAGTGGGATTGGAACTACCAATACCACCAATTATATCATAACGCCAATCTTCATTAAGCCCTGCCTCACCATACTGAGTGGTATCTACTGTCATTGATAATCCATTTACACTAACTTGATTTTGAAGAGTTAAAAACAAATTATTTGATTCATCTCGGGATATTGTCTTTTTTAATGGATTTTCGTCTAAAAATCCATATGGAGAACCTGCTGCTAATTTTGTACCATCCTGGTTAAATGACAAGGAATATCCTAAAAACGAATTTTGATCACCATATTGTTGACTACTTAGGTTGACCATTCCATAAGTGTCTATATCATATATATCTATTCTTCCAGTTCCTATATCATAATCAACATTACCAACTGCAAATCTACTACCATCATAGTTTATGGTTACAGATTTTCCATCTCCGCGCCTTTCATTTCCATCCCCGTGCCATAACCAGCGCCATCTTCTGATCTGCCCTTCTTGAGGTTCATCTAAACGATATACATTAAGACTATTGCTTTCAGAAGTATAATAAATTTGACCTCCCATATTAGGATGATTACCACAGTAATAATAAAGATCAAACATGATGTTCCCCCAGTCACCGGGACTATACGCGTTGGTTACAGTAAATGTTGTTGTGTAAGCAACTGTATCAACAGTAACACCCGCTGTGTACTCTACGCCACCTCCGTGAATACCATCTGGTGTTTGAGACAAAAGGAGAGGGTGATTATTGTCAAATGACCAATCAAATACATAAGTACACCCCCTGCGTATATATAGTGGTTGTGTAGTAATTCCATCTAATGTATAAACATTACCGTTACCCGAAGCAATTTTACCTACAGTTATATTATAGACTTCATTTGCTCTTGGAGATGGATTACCAATTACATAAGTTTTACCATCACCCGATAATGCTATACTCCCAGGATGATTTATCGCATTAAGTTCAACAGCGTGTTCAAAACTGTTTTCAACCCACTCTGAAGAATTAGAATCCCAATCGTATATTTTTACACAATGACGTTTTGTCCAATCGGGTTGTTGTGGATGATCTATTTTAACAAGAGCTATTCTATTTCCGTCTGCTGATAATGAAAGAGTAGATCCAAATTCTGATCCAAACGTATAATTAGTTGGAAGATTTCCATTTGTAATATCTTGAACTCCGATTATGGGCTCAGGAATTAAAGTCTGACCCACGCCAAAACTTGGCGGCATAGTAGTAGATGAATATTCGTCTCTTGATATCCACTTTTTTGTATTTGAATTATAATCATATGTATTAAAGTAATTATTAAATCCACCTGCTGCGCCTATAACAATACGATTTCCATCAGCACTTAAATCAACATGACTATTGTATCCATTAGATACATTCCACATATGTCCTCTTGGAAATACAGATAATTTACTATTTGGAGCCCTAAAAATTTTACTCAAAGACCATGTGCCATTATTTTTTTTATAAACTCTTACTAAACCCGGACGACGAACTCTTGTATTACCAGTAGCACTAGTTCCAGTCTCATATTCATCACCAAACATCCTACCCTGTGATACAGCATATGTATTTCCATCGGAGCTTATTTTTGTACAAAATCCGTTATAATCTGATTGGTAAAAAACTAAATTATCTGGTCTTCTAGGGGGGTCTTCAACAACTTCTATTTTTTGTAAATATGTTATTTCTGTTCCATCTAAAGGTGTTGTAGAACCAAAATATTCAGGGATTTCTCTTCTATCTTTTTGAAGACCACCCAATGATCTATCGTTGTATTGATTAACTAGAGTATTAATGTCTTCTTTATTAAGATATGAAACAAATAAATCATTAGCAAGAATACCCGGTGATGCGTATATTCCGTAAGTACCATCTTCTTTTAAATCTATAAACTCGCCCCCCGTTTTTTTTATTTTTTCAGAATCTGTATAAGATAAATATTTTGGCATATAAGAAGACGCATACGGATTTAGAATTGGATGTTCAGAGCAAGGAATATTACTCGGATTTATAATATTATCATGACCCCTTTTGTTTTTAATCGTGCTAAGTGATTCAGGTTTAGAAAGTAATTCGAATGACATTTCTCTTAATGTTTTAAAAATTACGGTATCCCATTTAGTAGAGTCGGTACCATAATTTATTTCAAATACAACTTCTATATATTCCGTGTTTATCTCACTAGAGCTTATATAATTAACATCTCCTTCAAATGTACCATAACCTTTAAAAACGCTATATAATTTTAGAAATGTTGTAAAATTTTGCGCGTATGTGGCTCCAAGTCCTAAAGAATTAATATCACTTAATGTGTATATAGTTTGAGGAATTAATACATTTACTCTACTACGGGCTACAAATGCTAGTGGCGGCGAGGGATTTATTACGGTGGGTTGCGGATTATCAATACATTCTAGACTGGGAGTCCACGGAGAATAATTTGAAATGGAATTCTTAAAAGAAAAATTCATAGATAAGTCAAATTGAACATTATCTTCATTTGATGGATTACTACCATTAGGACCGAATCCAATATAATCACCTATTCCAGTTGTTATCTGTGATCTAGGAGAGTTGAGAAGCATTATTTTATTAAGAATACTAAATGTATTTCCAGTTGTAGATGTTATATCGAAAAAAATCCTGGGTTCTGATGCTAGTGTACTTTGATTACTTGATCTAAAGTATAAATCGCTAATGATAGCTTTGGTAGATAGTGCATAATCATTTAATTGTTCAGTTGTTACATCTATTCCTCCAAATGTGGCGGGTTTCCAAAACTGAAACAAAAGTTTATCTACCCCATTTATTTTTTGTATCTTACAAGTAATTAATCTTTGTCCAGGGTAAGGTTCAAAGGATGATATTTTAGAATCTTCATATATTGACATTAACCTTATTGTTTTATCATTAAGACTTGCCTGTTTAGTTCCAGTACTTATATTACCTGTTAAAACATCTTCATTAATATCGAATACGTTTCTAAACCCTTTGGGTTCTCCTGTATAATGTCTTATATTTCCGGGCCAATTATTGTATTTATTAACAACATCAGGATCAAGATTTTCATTCATTGTATATGTTGAAAACACATTAGATAGATTAACACAATATCTGTCCAACAATTCAGTATTTATAACTGGTTGACCATTATCTTTTTCAACAACTAAAGATGCTATACATTGAGGATGGTTGTTAAGACTACTATTTATAATAGATGTCATACCCCAACTTACCCCTGTATCTGCTCCTTCTCTACCTATCCAATAATCCCAATTTTTATTTGGTGTATTTACAACTGTTGATGTTATATTCCCAGACCAGGTTCCAAAATTGTTATTCACTCCTATTGTATTCATGGTTGTTTCTAAAGTAGAACAATAAGATGAAGACTTGCTTTGAAGTTCACCAACAGTAACCGTATTGGGAAATGTGGCGGATATTTGATAATGTTCTGTATTAGAACCGGAATTTACATAAAATTTTTTTACATCAATCTCTCCGAGGTCTTTTAATTTTTTATCGTTTAAAATATTAGCCACTTTAAGGTCTGTTTCTTCTCTAACAGATGGATTTGTATATTCATCTTTAAATTTATTTCTAACACCGTTATGGTAATAACTTTGCATTATATTAAATGATCTAGTCCTGTCTAGAGAACTTATAAAATGACTATTTACATCATAACAATTTGACGCAGTTCTTCCCTGTTCTTGTATAAAATATTCTCCTAAACTAACGCCTTTATCTCTCTGGTATATTACTTTTTCATCAACAGATGGATCTAAATAAACGTCTTTACAATCAAAATCTTGTATCAAGAACAGGTCTTTATCCTTCTTAAGAACATCCTGGATTTCTTCCCATGCTTGTGCCCTAGGAGCAGAGTCTGGAGTTACCCCCCAAACTCCTGGTAAACTTACAGCTTCTGTTGGAAGACCATAATTATCTACAGCATCCATTCCTCCGTCGCCGAATCTATACCCCGAACCTAAATCATTAACATCTGTAAATAAATGTTTCCAACCATTTGGGAAACCTATATGAGTAGATTTAGGGTAAGTATCCCCTTTTGAAACACCTCTTATATACCATCCTTTTTTTTCCTGTTTAGAAGAATCAGTTAAAGCATCTCTTGATGATGGTTTTTGTAATAAAGTTGTTATAGTTTTTGGACTTAAATCAAAATCAAGGGGGGTATCTGGTTTATTAAATTTAACTGTAAGACATAAATAAAGATCTCCTATACAATCTGTATGATCGTCTATAGAAAAAATTTGGACTCCTCCCCAAAAAGCGGATTTTGAATTTCCTGATATAGTTAATTCAGATAATGAATGACCATGTATTATCTGTTTAGTTTTGTCATTTTCGTTAAAAAAAACAGATTTTGAATTTGAGTCAATTGTATTTGTTACAGATAGTGATTGGGTACCCTCTCCATTATATGATTCTATAGAAGCATAATATCCCGCTATCTCTTTTTGTGACATATATAATTAACTTTATATTTTATTGTTTTAAATTAATACATTTTAATTGACGAACCGCCATTATAATAATATATAATGGTTTCTCCTCTACATGTGATATTTACATAAGAATGTTCTGGAATAGAAATACCATCATCTGGTATCCCACCATTAACCGTGAAAAAAAGTCTTAAAACTATATCGTCAAATCTATCAAGCGGTAGAGAAGATCCTCCAAAAGCTCTAGATGCAAGTGGGAATACATAATAAAGTTTATCTAAATTTTCATACTCACATTTAAATTCGTTTGAATAAAGACCTAAAGAATTTCCTGCCATTAATAAACCGGAAGACGGTATTTTACCAGAATGTGTAATCCCGTTTAAAAAGAGCTCCGCCGATTTTATATATGGAATTTTATTTTTATCTTTTATTCCAGGAAAATCCAATGATATTATAAAATGTGAACTATATAATGAAAAAGTATCCAGTTTAATATCTATATACATTTCTCGGTGAATTATTTCAGGAAAGTTATAAAATTTTATATTTTGACTAGATTTGACTCTTTTATCTATTTTTTCATCATTAGATATATTTTTTAAAGATGTTTTTTCTTCATCACATAGAGATATATATTCTCCGTACAAAGCTGTAGATAATTTTATCTTAGGTTCCCATAATTTTGGAACATTTGTTATGTATTTTCCGATTTGATCAGAAGAATATAAAGTGTAAATAGGAGCTTCATATCCTTGATAAGCATATACGTTTGATGTATCAAAAATATCGTCTACATTTGCATATTCAACTCTTATTTTTATTTTTTGTGGCTTACTTAAAAAATTTAAATAACTTTCCTGACTATGATTTGAATAGTTATTTTTAAGTTGTTTTGAATTGCCGGATAAAATTGGAATGGGGATAATAGCTTGATATTTTTTACCCGGGATCCATTTTGAATCTCCGTGTGTTTCTCTGGTTCCGTCTGATCTGACAAGACCTGAACATTGAAGTTGTAAACTATTATATGAACTTTCTGATAACTCTGTTGCGTGTATAGATTGAATGTCTTCGGTTTTTAAAGTTTGCCAAACTTGAGTTCCATATTGGAATTCAACACTTTTTATTATATGGGATAATGGTTTATTAACTTTGGTTTTTAGATTAGATTTAGCCCAATATGGGTTATTATAATCTTTTAATTTAGGAGGGTTGACAGCCTGATCTGGAACGGTATCCCATTGTTTTTTCCAATTCATATAAACTACTTTATCTCGGGATGAATTGGGTAAATTAGCAAAATCAGTTATATCATGATTTAATTTTTTCTGAACTTCGTTTACTAATTTAAACCCATCGTTATAAGTCATCTTTTTCTTTAGTTTATCCCCTTTTGGTATTGTTTCTGTGGTGTTATACACCGTTTTAAGATTATATACATAAGATCTTCCAACGTTTCTATAACTTCTACGGGGTTTGGCAATAGTTGTTCCAATAGTTGACATAAAAGGTGCTCCAGATACAATAGTATTACCATCTGCACTCATAGAAACTGACCAACCTAAACCTTCACCAGATGACTCTTTATAACTTAAATGATAATATTCAGGAGGATAATTGATGTCTCTTTCATTATTTTCACTACCCCCGTTAACTAAGAAATAATTAGATATAAAATCTATCCCACCATATTGACTCCATTTGGTGTCCCATGACGTTGATAAATCTCCCTGATATCTTACGCTATTATAGATTACATCCATATTATCTGATGCATTAGGATTAAATTGTTCTCCCACTAAATGTATATTATGAAAATTCTGTGAGGATACATGACTGTGAGAATCACCTGGATTTTTTTCTCCGGATTCCCCGTTTATAGAATCAATTATCTCTGTTACAGTATCGTTTAA
>NYWD01000134.1 GCA_002684855.1 Planctomycetaceae bacterium
ATCTTGTCCAGGCTAAAGGTGTGTTAGGCCTAGAGATTTGTTGGTAGCCCCGTTCCAACCCTTAGTTCGCATCTAGGCCAATTGGTATTGGTCAAAGGGCGAAAATGAGGGTTGCAGTACTGCTATTACTGGCATCTGCCGCCGTGACCCTAGCTCAAGAAGAAGAACTACCACCTGGAGTTGAAACTCAACTGGAAGCACCTAAAGGAGCACGAGGACGAAAAGGACCAAAAGGAGACCCAGGAGCCAATGGAGTAGATGGAAATTCCGGACGACCAGGACCACCAGGACGAGAGGGAGCACGTGGAGATGAGGGATCAGAAGGGGATGAGGGAGAGAGGGGTCCACCCGGACCTCCAGGACCTCCTGGATCCAATGCCACAACCATCATCGTTGTATACGGACCTCCCGGACCATCTGGAAACCCAGGAGCCATGGGGCCATCTGGACCAAAAGGATACATTGGTGAGACCGGAGAGCCAGGACAACCTGGACCACGAGGAAAACGTGGACCACAAGGAAACAAAGGACCAAAAGGAGAGGCTGGCAAAGATGGAGTCAACGGACCAAAAGGAGAAGCTGGTAGCGTTGGCCCAGTCGGAGCCACTGGTCTCCCAGGAGCAGCTGGTCCAACTGGACAGCGTGGTTCCAAGGGATCCAAGGGAGAGAATGGTGCTGGTGGTGCCAAGGGACACAAAGGAGATGCTGGTCGCAACGGCGAAGATGGTGACCCAGGTCTTACTGGTGTGAAAGGTGCCCAAGGACCTGCTGGTGAAGATGGACCAGTCGGATTCCCAGGACCAGCTGGACAGGAAGGAGAGATGGGACCCATTGGGGTCAACGGACCAGAGGGACCTAAGGGTCCAACAGGACCACGTGGACCAGACGGTCAAGCTGGACCCCCAGGACCACCAGGAGCTCCTGGTGACCCAGGAATCTCAGGACCACCAGGACAATCTGGAGCCCGTGGAGAGCCAGGATATCCAGGTCTCCGTGGAAACGCAGGAAAACGTGGTGTCAAGGGAGTGAAAGGACAAGATGGATCCGTGGGACCAATAGGAAGCCGTGGACCACCAGGACCTCCAGGAGTAACTGGACCAGTTGGACCAAACGGACTGCGTGGAGCCCCCGGTAAACTCGGACCAATGGGACTTCAAGGACAACAAGGAGAACAGGGAGTTGCCGGACCACCCGGAGAACCAGGAGACAAAGGAGATACTGGACCACGTGGTCTCAGTGGACAGCCCGGAGTACCTGGAAGCCCAGGAGAGACTGGAGCTGATGGACGACCTGGACCACCAGGACCCCCTGGTGCTACTGGACAACGTGGAAGCCCAGGAACCCCTGGTACACCAGGTCTGCCTGGATTCAGTGGAATCAAGGGTCATGTTGGACCAAGAGGATTCCGAGGACCACAAGGAGAGAAGGGTGCCCGTGGAGAGACTGGACGCGCTGGACAGCGTGGAATTCCAGGAGCTAGGGGACCACCAGGAGAATCTGGAAGCCCAGGAGCTGATGGCAAAGATGGATCCCGAGGACAAGCCGGAAAAGACGGCATTCCAGGACCACCAGGAGCATCTGGTAACCGTGGAATTCCAGGAGCTCAGGGAGCAGCTGGAGCTAAGGGAGACCAAGGATCATCAGGACGAACAGGAGATCCAGGATTTGATGGTGCACCAGGAGACAAGGGAGAGAATGGACAACCCGGAGACCAGGGACCACCAGGACCACGTGGACGTGATGGTGACCGTGGAGAGCCTGGAGAGCAAGGAGCAAGAGGAGCACCTGGACTTGTTGGACCACCAGGAGCCGCTGGACCACTTGGACGACAGGGCAAACGTGGAAAGACTGGAGCTCCAGGACAACGTGGATCTGATGGTCTTGCTGGACGACCAGGAGAGAGAGGATTCCCAGGAGAGCAGGGAACACCAGGAGCACCAGGACGTGTCGGACCAGCTGGACGAAAGGGACCAACTGGCAGACCAGGATTGAAGGGAGCACAAGGTGACCCAGGTATGCCAGGAGAGGCTGGACCACAAGGACAAGTTGGACGACCAGGTCTCAGAGGAGATCCAGGAGCACCTGGTGCAGCTGGAGATCAGGGAGAAATGGGAGAACAAGGAGAGCGTGGACGTGATGGACAACCAGGACCACGTGGAAGCATGGGACCAAGAGGACCACCAGGATCAGCTGGAAACCCAGGAAGACGTGGAGAGAATGGAATCCCCGGAGATGATGGACCACCTGGAGATCAGGGAGCCCCAGGACCTGCTGGTGAACCAGGAGAGCCAGGACAACCAGGAGCACGTGGAGCTATGGGACCAACTGGACCACCAGGAGCCGACGGTGATGTTGGACCAAAGGGATTCAAAGGAAACCGTGGACCTCGAGGACGCGCTGGTCGTATTGGAAGGATTGGAGCCAGCGGAGTCAAAGGACCAAGAGGAGAGAAGGGATCTGTCGGAGCACCTGGTCTGCAAGGACCACCAGGATTGCCAGGAAACCCCGGTCTCCAAGGACCAATTGGACTTGCTGGTGAACAGGGACCACAAGGAGCACCAGGACCAGACGGAAAGACTGGACCAAAAGGAAACAAGGGACAACGTGGACCAGACGGACGTCCAGGAGCCAATGGACGCCCAGGACCAGATGGATCCAACGGATTGAACGGACGACCAGGAAAAGATGGTAGCCGTGGACCACAAGGACGACCAGGACCAAGAGGAAAGCAAGGACCAATGGGATTCATTGGATCACCAGGATCTACTGGTGTACCTGGACTCCGAGGACCACGCGGACCAAAGGGAGAGCCAGGTAAAGATGGACGAAATGGAGAGGATGGAGATATGGGAGAAGATGGACCAGATGGAGCACCAGGACGACAGGGAGAGGCTGGAACTGACGGAGCAGATGGCGTTCCAGGACGAAACGGAAACCCAGGTCTTCCAGGACCACGTGGAGACAAGGGAGACAAGGGGCCATCAGGAGAGGCTGGTGCCAAGGGAGCTAAAGGAGTGAAAGGACCAGTTGGACCACCAGGACCAAGAGGAGACCGTGGAGCGACAGGAACAGCTGGTACTGATGGAGAAGCTGGAGCACCAGGTTTGAAGGGACCCACTGGATTCCCTGGACCAGTTGGCAACCCAGGAGATCAAGGATCACAAGGACCACGAGGACCAAAGGGAGACACCGGATACATGGGATTCAAGGGAGCCAAGGGTATGCCAGGAAGCAAAGGATCACGTGGATTGCCAGGATACATTGGAGAACAGGGAGACATCGGACCAAAGGGAGAGAAAGGAATCCAGGGACCAGAAGGACCAGCTGGTATCCCAGGACCAATGGGACTTCCAGGAAAGAAGGGACCAGCAGGGGACCTGGGACCAAAGGGATACGCTGGTAAAGACTCCAGGTCAGGACCACCAGGACCACCTGGACCACCAGGTCTTGCTGGACCAAGCATGCTGCCACCATGGGTAGGAGGAGGACTTCCTGATGGAGCCACCAAAGGACCTGATGAGAGATTGCCAGAGGAGGAGCCAAGCCCAGGAGCTGAAGAGGCACCAGAAATCAACCCATTCTACCGTGTGTACAGATACTACAGCAGTGAAAAGAAGGAGGATGAGGTATTGAAGATGAAGCCAGAAGAAGCCGTCCAGGAGTTGGGAGCCAAGAACAGCGAATTCAGAAAGAAGATGGAAGAGCTGAAGGAAACCGTTGAGATGCTTGCCAAACCAGATGGATCAAAAGATAACCCAGCCCGAACCTGCCGAGACATCAAATCATACTACCCCAACAGTCCATCCGGCATGTACTGGCTCGACCCCAACCGTGGATGCACTTCTGATGCCATTCAGGTGCACTGCAACTTCACTATTGATGAGATTATCACCTGTGTGAGGCCAAAGGAAGAGATGTCCATCCCAAGGGATGTATGGAGCAGCAAGTTGACACACGCAAGGAAATGGATGGTCGAGGACCACAACCTTGGAAACATCGAATATGAAGCCGATATGTCCCAGCTGACCTACCTGTCCTACCTGTCTCGAGAGGCATTCCAGACCGTCACCATTCACTGCAAGAAACACATTGTCTGGTACGACATGGCAGCTGGTAACCACAAATCTGCCATGCACTTCATGGGTACCAAACATACTCAATTCACACCTATCAGCAAGAAGAGAGTCATGTATGAGACTATCCGTGACGGATGCCAGCACAACAGAAACAACTGGGACAGCACAGTCTTGAAATTCAGGACCAGCAAGTTTGTCCGACTGCCAATCGTTGATGTTGCACCAGTCAAACAAGGAAAGACATCTGAATTCGGTCTGGAAATGGGATCTGTATGCTTCGTCTAATTTGCTGATCCTTCAACGCCCTTCCCCATCCCTGCAACCTACACTACCACTATACCAAACACCACGCCCCAATCCATAGGAATTAAATCAATTACCAGAAATGATAATGAAAATGAAACCTGTTAGACAATAGTAAACTATTGACATAGATCAATATCATCCAATGACAAAGATACATTCAGCTGTCCTAGCAATAGGACCCGTAATTGGATCTATCCCATCATTAATAGATGTTGGGAAATCGCTTTGCTAAGAGCCCCCAAGAAAATGATTTGGAGAACTTGATTTTCAAAAACGAAAAGATTTGGCCTCGAAATTAGACAGGCCTTAGCAAGCTTGCCCTCTCTGAGCGGGTACACAGAGAGGAAGTTGGCAAATTGTCATCCATAGCCACACCAATACACCCCCAACAAACAACAAAAACTAAAAGACAATACAAGCAAATCACATTGCTGCATAGGCATGTTCATGCAAAGATAAACAGCAATGAAAACAATCAGAAACATTCATTTGGATCCCAGAAGGAAGGTTGTACTAATCCAAGCCATCTGCATAAGCAGCCAAATGCATGTGATTTGGATCCACAGCTGTCAACTCTGCCGATCTACTGATGTTAACGACCCCAAGAGCAATCTGTTGCTGACCAGATAGAGGAATCTGTACCTCCATTTGTCTACTGATGGGGAACCTCATCTGAAATCAGTGGAAGCTATAGACAAGAGATCTTCTGTAACCACGTGACATGTAACTATGACAACAACAACATTGTTAGCAACAGAATTACCATCATCCCAGCCAACAGACGAGTGAACGAGAACACCTGAACACAAGAGTAGACAATTAGATGAGATAGTGACTCTAGACGTGGTATCCCCATTTATTGTTGACAATTCTGTCGAGCTTGGAGGAGATGTACTGTTCACGGATAATTGCGAATTGTGGTTATGTGTTCAGATGTTTCAGTGCACCATCAATGACTGTTTGCGACCTCAGCGGACATTGGATTGTGAGCGCAAACACCGTGGGTTGTGAACCGGAACCTGATCCCAGATCGCGATTGCAGTTCGATTGGAACGTGTGCTCCTCCTGGAACAAGCGCGATTGAATACGGAACAGCGGGAGTCACATTGAACTTGCTGGAGTGGGTGATTTCATGCCGTGTGACGTCACTCACCCCAGTCCCCCATTAGCCCGGTCCCATAGCAGCGCGCGCGAGTAAATCGAAAAAAAAATTTAAATGATGAAATACAAAA
>NYWD01000135.1 GCA_002684855.1 Planctomycetaceae bacterium
CCGATGCCGGAGAGGTCGAGGTCGAGTCCCACCGCGGGCCCGCGTTCGAAGAAGCCGTCGATCAGGAGATCCGCGGCGACCCAGTCCGGCTCGGGAATCCCCAGCATGCGGAAGAGGTCCCAGGTCGTTCCCAACTCGAAACCCTTGTCCGTCTCGAAACCGGACCGGACACCCTTGAGCGGTGGTTCGTCCGCGGTCCCCTCGAATCCCGGCCAGTAGAAGAAGGGGATGCCGCTCGCGTTCATCGTGAGTCCGTCGCCCTTGACCCAGGTGGTGGTCTCTCCCCGGGCGTCGGGTCGTTCGGTGACCGTGACGCGTTCGAGGCCGATGGAGAGATGGGGCGTGAAGAACTCGCTGGTGGAGATCGTCGCCCGCTCCGCGGTCCATTCGTCGTTCGAAAGCTGTCGCATCTCCTCTGCGCGGGCGTACACCGGGAGGTTCCGTCCGCGGCGGGAGTAGGTCCGCAGCACGGCATCCATGATGGTCGCCCGGTTCCTCGGAAGGTCGTAGTAGATGCTGGAGCCGCGCATCGTGTATTCGCCGTCGCTCGCGCGGACCGCGCCTTCGAGGAAGATGCCCGTGACCGACTCCGCCTCGACGGTCGCGGTTCCATCCCGAAGTCCCCGGATGGTGCCCGGGACGAGGAACACCACGCCGCGGTCGGACACCAGCGAGAGTCGTCGCAGGTCCTCGCCGGTGTTGGTGCCGTCGTAGTCGATGACCACCGATCCGAGCACGATGATCGCGTCGCGATCCTCGTCCACGACGGTCTCGTCGGCGTTGAAGGAGACCAGGCCTCGTGGATCGAAGATCGGCAGGTCGCCGCCGCCCTTCACCGGCAGTTCGATCTCGGTGGGATCCCGTCCGTCCCGGGTCGGCGTCTCGCGGACGATCCGACCCCCGGGCTCCAGGATCGGCTTCGGGGGCGCGGGCGGGATCTGGACGTCGAGCCTCCTGCCGAGCGACGGCAGTGGGGCCGCGACGAGGGTGCGGAGGTGGCTGGCGAGTCGTTGCTCGCCGCGGACGACCTGGGCGTTCCGCACCGGACCGGGTTCGAGCAGGATGGTTCGCAACGCGACCCGGCCGTCGATCGTCGCGGTCACCAGGACGTCGCGTCCGCTCGCACCGAGACCGGCGCGTCTCGTCGGTTCGGAGACCTCCGGGAACCAGAAGGCGGCCTGAGTCACCAGTCCGTCCTTCGTCGGCAGGCGGTTGATCCAGACCAGCGCGAGATCGGCGCGGAACGCATAGGTTCCGAGCACGATCTCGACGTCCCCCTCCAGGACCAGTCGCTTGGTGTCGTCGACGCTCCAGTCGACGGCCTTCTTGGCGTCGATCTCGAGGTCGTGCTGGATGGGCAGGATCGGCAGGACGAACCCGCCGAGACTCGTGCCGTCGATCGCCACTCGCCGGGTCCCCGGACCCGGATCGTCGTCGAACACGCTCGACGGAGACGCGGAGGCGGCGACCGATCCTGCGAGCAGGCTCGCGAAGGCGATCGCGGCGATGGGGGGCGGAGAGGTCATCTTCGGTGCAGATGCTACCGCTCGCGGCGGCTTCCGGCTCGATTCCCCTCAGACCCGGTAGCCGATCATGCCGGGTTCGGTCGCGGTGAATTCCTTGAGCAGCGTCATCGTCGCGATCCCGAAGAAGGTGAAGAAGGTCATGATCAACGCGGCCTGCCACATGCCGAGACCCACGAACCAGGCGGCTCCGTAGACGCCATGCCACATCGCGCCGTACCGACGCAGTTTCTCGGCGGCGAGCGTCCCCCGGACGGGTCCGACCTTCCTCCAGGCGAGGGCGGCGAAGGCCACGATCGCCAGGACCGGCCAGATCAGCAGGGTGCCGGTGCCGCCGTCGGGAAGGACCCCGCCGTCCGTATCGCGATTGACCGCGATTCCGAGGATGACCGCGGACCAGAAGATCCATCCCAGCAGGATGCCGATCACCCCGAGCGAGGTGAGACGCGGTCGCTTGCCGTCGAGGACGTGCCCGAGGATCGAGATCACCAGGACGTGCGAGAAGACCAGCCACACCGGAAGGAGAAAGGCGAGTTGGTGGTTGGGAACGAGCATGTGGGTCACGTGGACCAGCCCGGCGACGATCACGCCGACCGCCGGCAGGTGCTTGCCGGCCGCGTTGTAGAACAGGGCGGCGGTGGCGGCGATGACCGCGAGGACGAGTCCGCCGGTCCCGAAGGGGATGGCGGCGGCGACCGCGGCGAGGAGGGCTCCGATGGCGATGACCACCGCCTGGCCCGCCCTGATCCTTCCGGCCGGGAGTGGCCGATCGGGGCTGAAGGCGGTGTCGTGGCGGACGTCGAGCAGGTCGTTCAGGGTCGTCGCGAAGGCGAACAGCCCGATCGAGAGCACCGCCGCCACCAGGAGATCGACCACGAGCGGGATGTCGTTGACGGGCAGGGACGCGTACCGCGGGTTCCCCCGGGTGAACAGCACCACGAACCACACGTCGGCGATCGCACCGAAGACCAGGGAGAGCCTCGTGAGCTGGAAGGCGGTCAGGAGCTTCGCGGCGAGCCTCGGCATCGCGGTCGATGCTACCGCTCGGGGCGGAGTCACGTACGATGCCGGGTCCGGAAGCGGCTTCCGGACGCTCATGCAACGCGTTGCGAGGAACCGTCTCGATGACCCGCTCCGACACCATCACCGCCGACGCCGCCGGACTCCGGATCGCGGTGCTCGTGAGCCGGTACCACGCCGAGATCACCGACGCCCTCGAGCAGGGCGCCCGGTCGGCCTTCGCGGCCGCGGGCGGTGATCCCGCGATGCTCGAGGTCTTCGACTGTCCGGGCGCCTTCGAACTCGCCGGACTCGCCTCGGTCGCGATGTCGACCGGTCGATTCGATGCGGTGGTCTGCCTCGGCTGCGTGATCCGCGGTGAGACGAGTCACGACGCCTGGATCAACGGCGCGGTCGCGAACGAACTCGCGGCGCTCTCCTCCCGCCACGGTCGTCCGGCGGCCTTCGGCGTGATCACCTGCAACGACATGGACCAGGCCAGGGCCCGGTCCGGCGGCGATCGCGGCAACAAGGGGATCGAGTCGATGCAGGCGGTCATCGCCGCGGTGCGGATCGCGGCGTCGATCCGAGCGGGGGGCGACGCATGAAGTACGACCGTGAAGCCCGTCGCTGCGCACTCCAGGCCATGTACCAGTTCGATGCCGGCGCCCTCGACGATCTCGAGACCGTCCGAGCGACCCTCGACGGTTCGGGCGCCGCGGAGCCGGCACGGGAGAAGGGGTTCGCACTCGCGACGCTGGCCTGGGAGTTCCGCGACGAGAGCGATGAGATCATCCTCGGGCTCTCGCCCGACTGGCCGATCCACCGGCAGCCGATGGTCGATCGCAACCTGCTTCGTCTCGCCTGCTACGAGATCCGGCGGGGCGGGATCCCGCCCCGGGCGGTGATCAACGAGGCGGTCGAACTGGCGAAGGAATTCGGCGGCGAGAAGTCGCCGGGCTTCGTGAACGCCCTGCTGGACAAGGTGATGCGGGAGTCCACGCCGTGAGATTCTTCCGGAAGGCGGTCGATGCGGTCCGGCAGGGGCTGGCGAGGACCGCCACGGTCCTGGGCGGTGGACTTCGCTCCCTGCTGGCGGGTCGTCGCCTCGACGACGACGTGATCGACGAGATCGAGGCGGCGCTGATCGGTGCGGACGTGGGCGTCCGGGCGGCGACGGAGATCGTCGAGGAACTCCGGACCGCGGTCCGGGCGGGCGATCTGGAACGGGGCGAGGACGCCATCGAGTTCCTGAAGGACCGACTGAAGCGACGTTGGGACGACACCCCGATCGACATCGCGGTCGCCGATCCCGGACCGACGGTGGTCCTGGTCGTCGGCGTCAACGGCGTGGGGAAGACCACGAGCGTCGCGAAGATCGCCCATACCCTTCGCGAGGAAGGCCGAAGCGTCGTGCTCGCGGCCGCGGACACCTTCCGGGCCGGCGCGGTCGAGCAGCTCGCGACCTGGGCCGATCGGCTCGGCGTGGACCTGGTTCGGGGCACCGCGGGCGCCGACCCGGCGGCGGTGGTCTTCGACGCCCTCGACGCGGCGCTGGCGCGGAAGGCCGACGTGCTGCTCGTGGACACCGCCGGGCGGCTGCACGTCGAGGCGAACCTGATGCGTCAGCTGGTCAAGATCCGTGAAGTCATCGAGCGGAAGATCCCCGGCGCACCGCACGAGGTGCTGCTCGTGCTCGACGCGACGAGCGGCCAGAACGGACTCCAGCAGGCGGCGGTGTTCGGCGACGCGGTCGGCGTGACCGGGATCTTCCTGGCCAAGCTCGACGGGACCGCCCGCGGCGGAATCGTGGTCGCGATTCGCGACGCGCTCGAGGTGCCCGTCAAACTGGTCGGGGTCGGTGAGCGGGTGGAGGACGTGCAGCCCTTCGATGCGGACGGATTCGTCGACGCGATGTTCGAGTCCGCGTCCGAATCGGGCTCGAAACCCTGATTCCGGCCCGAGAGGGCGGGTGCCGCCCGTCGGGTCGAATCCGAGCCACCGGCGGGTCGAACCGCTTCCCGGGATCCCGCGCTGGAACCCACGGGTCCCCGCCCGGTATCCTCGACGTCGTCAGCATCTGAAAGGTGGCCGATGCTCCCGCTTCATCCCGACCGAATCCGGATCCCCGATGCAGGACGTGCAGGCGTCCGACCGGGCTTCACCCTGGTGGAGACCCTCGTGGTGCTCGGAATCATCACCCTGCTGGTCGGCATCACGGTGCCCACCCTCCGCACGATGCGGGAGGAGGCCAGGTCGACGGAATGTCGAACCACGTTGCGTGAGCTGGGCCTGGCATTGACCGCCTATCGGGCGAACATGGGCGACCGGATCCCCGCCTGCGAGCCGCTTCCCGCGGTGGTCGGGGACGGCGAGACCGAGGGAGGCCTTCCCGAGGTGCTCGACGGCTACATCGACCCCGACTGCACCTGCTGGGTCTGCGGCGCCGACACGGATCCGGAAAGCACCTCCACCGGCACCAGCTACATCTACGTCCCCGGACTGCTGCGATACGCCCCCCAGGTCCAGCTCGCGGTCGGCCAGGCGCTGATCCCCTACCTCGAGAGCGGCGAATGGGACCCCGCCCAGTTGGAGCGGATCCGTCGCGATCTCGAATCGAGGGAGTTGCTGGGCATCTTCGATCATGAAGCCGGGCGCCGGCTGCCGATCCTGATGGACAGCCAGGACCGGCACCCCGTCGGCGACCTGATCCCCCGCAACGCCCTCTTCAACGACGGCAGCGTCGCCCAGATGCGGGAGAGCTTCGCGGAAATGGAGTACGACGGATGAACGCGGTCACCAGCGCCATCGACGATCTTCACGACCGGTTCCTCGAGCTCATCGACGGTCGGGAACGGAGTCTCGCGGTCGCCGGGGGCGGCGGGCTGCTCGCGGTGGTCCTGCTGATCGCGGCCGGGATGTGGTGGAACGCGCAGTGGAAGCCGCCCCCGAGCATCTTCGACTCGCCCGTCGACGACGTCCTCGGCTACCTCGCGCTCGACGACTTCAACGCGATGAGCGTGGAGGAGCGGATCCGGTATCTCGGGGAGTTCGCCGCCCGGTTCCAGGGCATGGCCCAGGAGGAGTCCGCCTCCATGGCCGCGTTCCTCGCCGGCCTGACGGGCCCGACCCGTGAACAGATGCGGCAGAACGCGCGAATGCTCGTGAAGGACGTGCTCCTCGACGGCGCGGAGGGCTACTTCACGGTCGCGGAGGACGACCGCGGCGCGTATCTCGACGAATGGATGGCGGGATGGCAGCGGAGGGCGGAGGAGATGATGGGCCGCGACTCCGGCCGGGACGACGCGGAACGGGCGGGGGAGATTCGAGCGGACGCGCGTCGAGACATGACCCGCGAGCGGGATCCCGCGCGCATCCCCGGATTCGACGGCCGCGACGCGGAACGCTTCATGGGCTTCTGGCAGAGTGACATCGACGTCGCGAGCTCGCCGAGGGAGCAGGGCCAGATCATCCGATTCCTCGACGATCTCCGGGTGCATCTCGCGAAGCCGCCCGGGGCATGACGAACCACCCGGCCTCGCTGCCCGCGGCCGAGGCCGCACCGGGCATCGCCTCGGTCATCGACCGGGGCGGATGCGCCGTGGTCGTCGCACCGCCGGGAACGGGCAAGAGCACGGTGCTCCCCTCCGCCCTGCTCGACCGACTTCCCGGACGGATCTTCGTCACCCAGCCCAGGCGGATCGCCACCAGGATGCTCGCCCGGCGGGTCGCCGCGATCCGTGGAGTGGAAACCGGAGCGGAGGTCGGATTCGCCACGCGCACCGAGCGTCGCGAGAGCGCGACGACGCGACTCTGCTACCTCACCGAGGGTCTCCTCCTTCGCCGCATGCTCGGCGACCACGGGCCCGGCCCCGCGGACCTCGTCGTGCTCGACGAGTTCCACGAGCGATCGATCGACGCCGACCTGCTCTTCGGAATCCTCCGCGAGCGACGGGCGCGGGTCCTCGTGTCGAGCGCGACGCTGGACGCGGGGGCCATCGGCGATGCGCTCGACGGGGAGGTGTTCGAGGTCGACGGCCGGATTCATCCCGTCGCGATCGAACACCGACGCGCGCCGTCCGCCGAACCGATCTGGGACCTCGCCGCGGAGGCGGTGCGCGAATCGCTTCGCGAGGATGCCGACGACGGCGACCTCCTGATCTTCATGCCGGGACGCTTCGAGATCGACCGCACCATCGCCGCATGCCGGCGAATCGCCGACGGCGTCGAGGTCCTTCCGCTCCACGGCGGGCTGCCGGCGGCGGCCCAGGACGCGGCGGTCTCCGGGAGGGGCGGGCGGAGGATCATCGTCGCCACGAACATCGCGGAGACATCGATCACCATCCCGCGGATCACGACCGTCATCGACTCGGGGCTGGTGAGGATCTCGCGTTTCGATCGGGAGCGGGATCTCGATCGACTCGTCACCGAACCGGTGTCGCGGGCCTCCGCGGTGCAGCGTGCGGGCCGTGCCGGTCGGGTGCGGCCGGGCCGGTGCCGCCGGCTCTACACCGAATCCGAGTTCCTTCGTCGCCCCGCCCACGAGACGCCCGAGATCCGTCGAGCGGACCTCGCCGGACCGATCCTCCGTCTCCGCGTGGCGGGATTCGATCCCGCTGTCTTCCCGTGGCTGGATCGGCCGGAACCGCTCGCGGCTGCGCATGCCGATTCCGTGCTGGAGTCCATCAACGCCGTTCGAGACGGGGGCGCGACCGACGACGGGCGTCGGATCGCCTCGATGCCGGTTCCGCCGCGAGTCGGTCGTTTCCTGCTCGACGCGGGTCGGCTTGGCGGCGGTCGGCTCGCGGCCGCCTGCGGCGCGATTCTCGGTGAACGCGAGGTGGCGCCACGCGGATCGGCGGGACTTCTCGCGAACGCCCTCGCGGAAGGCGACCCGCGCAGCGATCTCCTCGCGCGAGCCCGCATGGTGCTCGCCGGGGATCGTCGAAGCCCCGGAATCGATCCCGGCGCGATGTCGGACGCGATCGACGCGTCGCGGCAGCTGGAACGACTCGTCGAGCGCGATTCTGCCGTCGAAGGCGGAGGCGGTCGCGTCGATGCGATCGTGGAGGCCCTGGTCGCCGCGTTCCCGGATCGCGTGGCCTACCGCCGTGACCGGAACCGGGATGAATGCGTGCTCCCGGGACGTCGGAACGTCGTGCTGGGTCGTGGCAGCATCGTCCGGGGCGAGGGTTTCGTGATCGCCTCCTCGATTCGCGGTGCCGAGCACCGGGGGCGGGGCACGACCGTGATCGAACTCGCGACCGCCATCGACGAGTCACTGGTCCGGTCGATCATGGGTGAACGGTTCGGAATCGAGGACCGGTTCGCGATCGACGTCGAGCACGGACGGGTCGAACGCATCGAATCGAGGACCTTCGACGGCCTGCGGATCGACGAGCGCCGTTCCGGCATCGGCGAGCCGGAGCGGGCGGCGGCGGCGGCGTGTCTCCTCGAGGGGATCGAACGGGGGGAGATCCGCATCCCCGGATGGTCAGACGACGTTCGATCGTTCATCGATCGCCTGGCGCGGGTCGCGGAATGGTTCCCCGAACGAGGGATCGTCGCGCTCGGGACGGAGGACCTCGAGGTCCTTCGCGCGGAGATCGTCGGCCGGAGGCATCGGATCGCCGACCTCCCCGGACCGGCGCGGGTGCTCGAGATCGTCCGGTCCGCGCTCGACTGGTCCGATCTCGAATTCGTCGATCGAATGGCCCCGACGAGGATCCCGCTGCCGAAGGGCCGTTCGATGCGGATCGAATGGCGACCGGGCGAGCCCCCCCGTGGATCGGCGCGCATCGGGGACCTGGTCGGCGTCGTCGGCACGCCGTCGGTCGCGGGCGGGAGGGTTCCGATCGTCCTCGAGATCCTCGCGCCGAATTCCCGTCCCGTGCAGATCACCGACGATCTCGAGGGATTCTGGAAGAACACGTATCCGGAGATCCGGAAGGAACTCCGGCGCCGGTATCCGCGACATCCGTGGCCGTGAGCAGGCGGCGCCCGGCGAGGCACGATCGCCACGCTTCATCCGTTACACTCCGGCCCGCGATCCCCGCATCAACACGAGAATCGAATCGATGCTCGACTTCCTCAAGTTCGGTCGAAAGCACAAGGGTGGACCCGATTCGTCCGGATCGCGAAGCTTCATTCGCGGCACGCCGGACGGACATGTCACGGTGGTGAACCTGGAGCGGACCGGCTGGGCGATCGATCCGGACGGATCCGGCCGGTCGCCGCTCGACGTCCGCCCCGCTTCCGGACGCGAGGTCTTCGACGAGAAGGATCACGAGGACGGACTCCGCGGTGGTTTCCTCCGGCTGGGGCGGGAGAGCACGGAGTGCCGACTACTCCGGTCCGCGATCGATCGGCGCACGCCGGTGATCATGGTCTATCCCGGGGTGGCCCGGATGCGCGGGATCGCCAGCGAACTCTTCGAGGAGTTCCTGAAGCGACGTCTGAAGGCGGAGAGCCGGGATCTCGATGCGATCAAGATCTACGCGTCGCCGGTCCGTCCGACGGCGCATCGATTCGTGCGGAAGTTTCGAGGCCTCGGCGCCGACCAGGTGGTCTGCAATCTCAGCGGCGAGGCGTTCAAGTACCTCCATCTCTACAAGGTCGACAAGGACGTGACCGTCGACGCGCTCGATCCGGAATGGCCGATCCCGTCGGAATCCGACGAGCGGCGATACGCCTCCCTCGCGGAACGCGCGATCCGCGGCATGGACGTGGCGTACCTCGATCGACTGCGGCAGGGCGTCGCCGCGCGGACCCTGCTGCTCATCCTGCCGGAACAGCGAGCGGAGCGGATGGCGGTGCTCGGCGCAGCGGGGCGTCTCCTGCTCGATGCGCCGGGCGGCGAAATCGATCTTGGATCCGGGAACGCGATGCACCTGTATCGCCATCGACCGGATCGCCAGGCGTGAATGTTCCTAAGTGCATTTGCACGAGTGGCTTGCGACTCGAGATTTGATCGAAGAGTGCGGTCCCGCTACACTCTGGAAATGGCAACGAAAAAGACTCGCCGCGGTGGCGGCGAACCCTCCGGGCAGCGGCCTTCGGGCAGCACCACCCCCTCCGACGGGACGTCGGGGGACGACGGGGCCAAGAAGGCCGAAATCGCTTCAGGAACCCCGAGAACGAAGGCCCCTCGCAAGACCGCCGCCAAGAAGACCCCTGCCAAGAAGACCCCCACCAGGACGAGCACGGCCAAGAAGTCGGTGACGGGGACCACGACCGGGAAGACGACCGCGGGGAAGACGACCACCAAGAAGTCGACCACCAAGAAGTCGACCACCAAGAAGACCGCCGTGGGATCCGCCACGGAGCCCAAGGCGACGCCCGCCGAGAAGGCGAATTCCACCGACCGGATCGGTACCTACAACTCCGCCGTCAAGTGGATCCTCGAACTGACCGACGTGGAGCGGCAGCGAGTCGTCAAGTACGACGAGCACGGTGACTTCAAGCTCGATCGGATGCGAGCCCTGCTCGCCGCCCTCGGTGATCCGCAGGACCAGTTCCGGGCGATCCACGTCGCGGGCAGCAACGGCAAGGGATCGACGATCGCGATGATGAGCGCGATGCTCCGGAAGTGCGGATACGGCGTGGGGGAGTTCACGAGTCCCCACCTGGTGGACATCCGCGAGCGAATCTGCATCAACGGTCAGCGGATCACCAAGAACGAGTTCACGGAGTCGATGAAGGCGCTCGCGAAGGCGGCGGTGGAGATCGGCGAGCGTCCGACGTTCTTCGAGGCGATCACCGCGATCGCGTTCATGCACTTCGCCGCCCAGGCCGTCGACGTGGCGATCGTCGAGGTCGGACTCGGCGGACGGCTCGACTCCACCAACGTGATCATGCCGGTCCTCTCGGTGATCACCGAGATCCAGCTTGATCACACCCGGATCCTCGGCGACACCCTCGAGAAGATCGCGGCCGAGAAGGCCGGCATCATCAAGCCGGGCGTGCCGGTGATCACCCGGGAGCAGCAGGAGGACGTCGATCGGGTGCTTCGCGAGAAGGCGGAGTCGGTCGGGACGACGATCCGGGTCGTGAACAAGGAGATCGAGTTCAGCAACCGGTTCTGTTCGACCGTTGAACTCGGGCCCCACAACCGGGTCTGCCTCTACACCGAGACCAGTCGGCTCGAGCACCTTCCCGTACCCCTTCCCGGCGAACATCAGGCCTTCAACTGCGGGCTCGCGCTCGCCGCCGTGGATCACCTGAAGTCGATCGGCTTCGAGTGTCCCGAGGCCGTGGTCACGGAGGGACTCGAGGAGACCGGGATCGCGGGTCGCATGCAGCTGGTCTGGGACCGACCGAGGATCCTCGTCGACGGCGCCCACAATCCCGACGCGCTGACCGCCCTGATGCGATGCGTCGGCGCACACGTCCCGTACGACTCGATGGTCTGCATCTTCGGCTGCGGCCAGGACAAGGACGTCGATTCGCTCCTCGACCGGGTCAGCCTGGGCGCCGACAAGGTCATCTTCACGAAGGCGACCAGGAACACGCGGGCCGTCGAGCCCGAGGAACTCCGTCGCCGGTTCATGGAGCGCAGCGGAAAGATGTGCCAGACGGCCGGATCCGTGAAGGAGGCCCTGGAACTCGCGGCCCGCGCCGTGAGTCGGGAGGATCTGATCTGCGTCACCGGCAGCTTCTACCTCGTGGGCGAGACGATCAAGCATCTCGAAGCGGTTCGGAAGTCCCGGGAAGGCACCGCCGCCGCCGCGGGCTGAGATCGAGACGATTCGGAACGCAGCCGAAGACGCCCGCTCCGACGCCTCGGGGCGGGCGTCCCTATCCCCTTTCCTTATCATGGTCGATCGTCGCCTCGGGAACGGTCCCGACGCACGAGGACCGGAGAAGCATCGATGACCACGCCCACGAACGTCGACGGCGAGCCCACGGACGAGACCGCCTCGGTGCGCGAACGGTACGACGTCGAGATGGCCGTCCGGATCGAGGAACGGTGGCAGTCGGCCTGGGACGAAGCCGATGTCTATCGCACGCCTAATCCGGGTGATGCCGACTTCGATCCGAACCGGCCGAAGTTCTACTGTCTCGACATGTTCCCGTATCCGTCGGGGGCGGGTCTCCACGTCGGCCATCCCGAGGGGTACACGGCCACGGACATCCTCTGCCGCTACAAGCGGATGCGGGGATTCAACGTGCTTCACCCGATGGGATTCGACGCGTTCGGCCTTCCCGCCGAGCAGTACGCGGTCCAGACCGGGGTCCATCCCCGTGAGACCACCCAGGAGGCGATGGACAACTTCCGCCGGCAGTTGAAGCGGTTCGGGTTCAGCTACGACTGGTCCCGCGAATTCGCGACCATCGATCCGGAGTACTACCGGTGGACGCAGTGGATCTGGCTTCGCGCGTACGGATCGTGGTTCGATCCGCGGGTCGACGCGGCCCGTCCCATCGCGGAGCTCGAGGCCGGTCTCGCCGCCGGCGAGGTGGTGCCCACCGACGACGACGACGAGCCGCTCGACTGGTCGGCGATGGACGCGGCGGCGCAGCGGCGATACGTCGACGGATGCCGGCTGGCGTACCTCGGGGAACAGACCGTCAACTGGTGCCCGAAGCTCGGGACGGTGCTCGCGAACGAGGAGGTCATCGACGGCCGCAGTGAACGCGGGGGGCATCCGGTGATGCGGAAACCGCTCCGGCAGTGGATGTTCCGGATCACCGCCTACGCCCAGCGGCTTCTCGACGACCTCGACCTCATCCGCTGGCCGGAATCGACCCGGATCATGCAGCGCGAGTGGATCGGCCGCAGCGACGGCGCGCTGGTCCGCTTCGAGGTGGAGGGTGGATCCGGGACGCTCGACGTCTTCACCACCCGTCCCGACACCCTGTTCGGCGCGACCTACATGGTCGTGGCTCCCGAGCATCCGCTGGTCGACGAGATCGTCGCGGAATCAGGCGCCGACCCGGCGATCGAGGCCTACGTGACCGCGGCCCGCAATCGCGCCGACGTCGATCGGATGGCCGATTCGAAGGACAAGACCGGAGTCTTCACCGGCCGGCACGCGGTCAATCCCGCGACCGGCGAACGGATTCCCATCTGGACCGCGGACTACGTGCTGATGGGGTACGGGACCGGGGCGATCATGGCCGTGCCGGCCCACGACCAGCGGGACTTCGAGTTCGCACGGGCGTTCGATCTCCCGATCCGGCAGGTCGTCGCCGACGCCGTCGGCGACGCGGGCGCCTGCGACGACTGGAACGAGGCGATGACGGGAGGCGGCGTCGCCGTCGCCAGCGCGAACGAAGCGGTGTCCCTCGACGGCCTGGCCACCGATGCGGCGAAGGCGACGATGATCGACTGGCTCTCGGCCACGGGCCGGGGTCGCCGCCGGGTCAACTTCAAGCTGCGCGACTGGCTCTTCAGCCGACAGCGCTACTGGGGCGAACCCTTCCCGATCGTCTTCGACGACGCCGGGAACCACCATCCGGTCTCCGACGCCGCGTTGCCGGTGCGACTTCCCGATCTCGAGGACTACGAGCCGATCGAAGCCGACGAGCCCACCCCGCCGCTCGGCAAGGCGGCGGAATGGGTCCGGACCACCGCGGGCGAGGCGGGCGTGGATCCCTCGGTGCTTCCGCCCGACACGCCGGTCCGCCGAGAGATCAACACGATGCCCGGCTGGGCGGGTTCCTGCTGGTACTACCTTCGGTACTGCGACCCCGGAAACGATTCGCGCTTCGCCTCCCGCGAGGCGGAGCGGTACTGGATGCTCTCGGATCGCGGGGAGGATTCGACTCCGACCGTGTCGGGCGAGACGTCGTTCGACGCCTCCCGCCATCACGTCGGCGGCGTCGATCTCTACGTCGGTGGCGCCGAACACGCGGTGCTCCATCTCCTCTACGCGAGGTTCTGGCACAAGATCCTCTTCGATCTCGGCGAGGTCTCGACGCCCGAGCCGGTCGGCCGTCTCTTCCACCAGGGCATGATCACCAGCTTCGCCTTCAAGCGCAGGGACGGATCACTGGTCCCGGTCGACGAGGTCCGCGAGACGGATGACGGCGCCGCGGTCGAGATCGCGACCGGCGAGCCGGTCGAGCGGATCGTCGCCAAGATGTCGAAGTCCCTCCGCAACGTGATCAACCCCGATGACGTGATCGCCGAGTACGGGGCGGACACCTTCCGGCTGTACGAGATGGCGATGGGGCCCCTCGACGCCTCCAAGCCGTGGAACACGCGGGACATCGTCGGCGTGCACCGGTTCCTGCAGCGGGCGTGGCGTCTCGCGGTGGACGAGACGACCGGCGAGCTCCGGCTGCGCGAAGACGCGGACCCGGACGTCGAAAGGGCGTTGCACCGGACGATCGCCAAGGTGGGTGACGACGTCGAGCGACTCGCGTTCAACACCGCGATCGCGGCGATGATCGAGTTCGTGAACACCGCGACCGGCGTCGGGGTGACCGCGGATCAGCTCGACCGGTTCAATCGGATCCTCGGGCCGTTCGTGCCGCACTTCGCCGAGGAGATCGCGGCGAGGCTGCATCCCGGGGCGACGGGCGGTCGGAGCGTGGTCCTCGCGGAGTGGCCCGCATTCGATCCCGCGATGCTCAAGGACGACTCGATCGAGGTGCCCGTCCAGGTGCTCGGCAAGGTGCGGAGTCGCATCACGGTTCCCGCCGACGCCGATGCGGCGGCGCTCGAGGCGGCGGCGCTCGCCGACGAGCGGATCCGCGAACTGGTGGCGGGAAAGACCATCCGGAAGGTCGTGGTGGTTCCCGGAAAACTCGTGAACGTGGTGGCGAACTGATGGATCCGGGCGGATTCCATCCCGCGTGGCGTCCGGAGGAGCCGTGGCCGGCGCCCTTCGCCGCGCCGCTTTCGGTCGATTCGTCGTTCGAGGCCGACGCGTTCCTCGCCCGACTGGCCGGCGTGCTCGACGCGTCGGTCGAGGTGCTGGAGTTCCTGCCCTCCTCGGACGAACGAAGTCCGTGGTCCGTGGTGGTCCGGTCGCCGGATCGCGACGCGCCCGTCGTCGTCTCGCTGGAACGGACCAAGCGGATGGACGAGGTCCCACCGGCGCTGGCCGGTCCGGTCGCGCGATCTCGGTTCACGCTCATCGTCGAATCCCTCCTCGATCCCGCGGATCCCCGAGGCGACTGGGCGAAGCTGGTCCGGATCGCGACGGCGCACGACGACTCGATCGCGGTGCTCGACGCGTCGACCGGACGCTGGTTCGACCGGATGGAGATCGACGCCGACATCCTCGACACCGAACTCGGTCCCCCGGAGGACGTGCTCTGGCGGGTACAGGCGGTGTCGACCTCCGAGGAACTGGGGTCGGGCACGGTCTGGCTCTTCACCCGCGGGCTGCTTCGCTGCGGTCTGCCGGAACTGGAGCTGCTCGAAGTCCCCGGCGGGGAGGCGGTCGGGGCGAGCCGGCTTCTCGATGCGGTGGCGGCGCTCCTGCTCGAGGACGGGCCGCCGGCACCCGAGATCCCCTACGCCGTCGGTCCCGGGATCGACGTCGCGTTGATTCCCTGGCAGGAGGCGATCGAGACCCTCGATGCCGACAGTCTCGGGGACGATGCGGATCGGTCGGCACTGTCGCAGGAGACCCCGAATCCGCTCCGGGCCCGGCGGGCGGCGGTGTGCGACATCGAGCCTCGGGGAAGCTTCAAGCGGGTCTGGACCTGGCCCGTGGAGGCGATGGCGTATTTCGCCAGAGCGGATGCCTCGATCTATCGGAGCGAGGCGGCCACGAGGCGGTCCTCGGTGATCGCGCAACGCGGATGGAGTCGGGCGGTCGAGGCCCGGGACTCCCGAGCGTCGGACGAACTGGTCCTGCTGGCGGGGATTCCGCTCGGGGGAGAGGGGGAAGGCCGGGTCGAGCACGCGTGGATCCAGGTCGACGCGGTCACCGATGCCGGTGGGACTGGCCGGATGCTCCGAGACTCCCGCGACGGTCGCCCCGCGGGGGCCACGATCGAGTTCCGGGTCGCGGACATCGACGGCTGGCGGCTCGTCCGAGGGGATGCCGCGATCGGTCCGGAGGACCGGATCGATCCCATGGATTTCGCCTCGGGCCGTGAATCGGGAGGGCGGTCATGAACACCGAGCCCGAACGACTCGATCCGTTCGACGACGATCCGCTGGCCCGTCCTCCGGTGGTGCTCGCCGCCGCGGCGGGACGGAGCGAGCTCGACGCGCTGCGGCTGATCCTCGGGGAGGAGGGGATTCCCGCCGTCGTCGAAAGACGTCACCGCGCGGATCCACCCGACTGGGTGCTGCTGGTCGCCGAGGCGGCAGGCGACGATGCCCGGCGCACGCTCGAGAACCGGGCCGCGGTCGCTTCGCACATCGACTGGGACGAGGTCGACGTCGGCACGCCGCCGGACGACGTTCGCAACGTCCTCGAGGGCGCGGATCGGATCCGTCGATTCAACATCGTGGTCCGGGTCGCGGGCACCCTGGTGGGACTGATCATGCTCGTCCTCTGCGTCGTGGCGGTGGTCGCCACCGTGATAACCTGAAAAGCGGCCTGCGATCCTCGAGATCGCGAACCGCCGGCCCTTCCCTTCCGAAGAGGATTTCCGCCATGCGAAGCCACGAACCCCTCCGCGTCCCCTCGCCGGTCCCCGTCCTCTGCCTGATGGTCCTCGCCACGCTGCTCGGCGGTTGCGGCGGCTACGTGCTGAAGGGACGGGCGGTGGTCGGCGCGTACAACACCATCGAGATCGTCGACAAGGACGACCCGAGACTCTCGGACCGGGGAACGCCCGGTGTCCGGATCGAGGCGGTCCGCGACCCGCAGTCCCTCGGACGCAAGATCGTCGCCAGCGCGAACAGCGGTGGCGACGGAACGATCCGTCTCGCGATCGGCGAGTTCGGCGCCGGTTTCCTGGACGAGGAGTGGGAGTTGAAGGCGGCGATGGGGGGCGCGAACTACACCGCGAACCTCTTCCGGCTCCCGTTCGATCCCGACTCGGTCCGGTTGCTGGTGGTGGTGCAGCCGGGAACCGGGCGAGCCGATGGATCGCTCCAGACCGAGGCGGAACGCGAACTCGGGAACTTCGACATCCGGCTTCCCAAGGACTCGGCGATCTACCGCTGAACCGCATCGGTTGGTGATTCGATCGGAGGGTCATGCCCGTGCGGTACCGATACCACCTGAATCTCGCGGGCGGGCTCTACCTCGGCATCACGATGCTGGTCGGATTCGCCTCGACCGTGCGTCCGAACAACCTGCTGGTCTGGATCTTCGGATTCCTCCTCTCGCTGGTGGTGATCAGCGGGCTCACCAGCGGGGGGGCGTTGTTCCGCCTCACGATGCGAAGGCTGGATCCCTTGCACGGCCGGGTCGATCGTCCGCTGGTCGTCCGCTACTCGGTCCGGGGTGGCAGTCGCTACCTGCCGCTTTTCGACGTCCGAATCACGGAGTCCGGTCGCGGCGCCGATCGATCCGACGGCTGGTGGACCTACGCGGAACCGGCATCGGCCTGGGTGATGCACGCGGGTCCGGGGGAGACCGTGCACGGCGAGGCGGTGTTCGTGCCCCGGCGTCGAGGCCGCATGCGGTTCGACGCCTTCGAGGCGAGATCGAGCTTCCCGTTCGGGCTGGTGGGGAAGTCGGTGACGGTCCGGCAGGAGATGGAGACGCTGATCTTTCCGAGGACGCTGCCCATCCGGGAGAACGAGATCGATCGCCTGCTCGGCGGCGGCGTCGGCGGTGGCAGGGCGGGATCCGGGCTCGGTTCCGCGGGGGAATACGCCGGACTGCGTGAGTACCGTCCGGGCGACAGCATTCGTTCCATCGCGTGGAAGCGATCCCGCGTCGGGGAGACCCCGGTGGTGGTCCAGCGGGCGATTCCGGCGCCTCCCAGGCTCATCCTGCTGCTCGACCTGAGGAGACCCACGGAACGACTTCGTTTCGAGCGGGGCGTCGACCCCCGCGAGCGCGAGGAGGCCGCGATCACGCTTGCGGCATCGCTCGCGGAGTCTTCGATCCGGGGCGGCGTCGAGGTGGGCCTGCGAATCGCGGGCATCGACCTGCCGGAGATCCCCATCCGGGGCGGACGCCGTCACCTGGATCGGATGCTCGCCCATCTCGCATCGATCGATCTCGAAGAGGGGCGGGAGGACCGAACCCGGGCGGTCCCCGCACCGAACGTGGCGGCCATGGTCGCGATCCACGTCGACCGCGTCGATGTCGCGATCGGTCACGAACGATGCTGGCATCTTCTTCCATCGAATCTCGAGGATCTGGTGGAGCGGAATCCGGATCGACTCGCTCCCTCGGACGATCGCGATTCCCCGAAGGGATCGGAGGTCGCCGCGTGACGCCGCTCGCCCGATACCACCGCCACCTTCGCATCCAGGTCCTGCTCGGGATCGCCGCCTTCACGGTCGCTCTCCAGCAGTTCGAACTCATGTTCGTCCTCGGCGCGGCGGCCGTCGCCAGCGGCTACGTCAGCGACGGTCCGCGCGGTCGCCACTTCCCGCCCTGGGCGATCAACCTCGGTGCGATCGGGATCTTCGTCTGGTCGATCACGGGCTTCCTCGAGAATCCCGACCCGAGCACCACGATGTCGATCGTCGGTCGGCTCTCCTGCTGTCTCGCCGTGCTCCGTCTCTTCGGTCGTCGCGGGGCCCGCGAGGACCGGCAGGCGGTGGTGATGTCGGTCGTGGCGGTGGTCGCGGCCTGCCTCTACTCGTTCCAGCTGCTGCTCGGCGTCATCGTGGTGGTCTTCGCGGTGGAGACCGTGCACGTGGTGATGCTCAATCGTCTCCGGGCCGGTCTCGATCATTCGAGGGACGAACGTCGCGGCCTCGAGGCGGACGTCGCCGTGCCGCCGGTCGAACCGGCCTTCGGCAGGGCGCCGGTGATCCAGTTCCGGTTGCTGGTCGGTGGCTGCGTCATCGTGGCGGCGGCGCTGGCCACCGGCGTCTTCCTGATCTTCCCGCGGCCGAGCGATGCGGGCCTGGTCGCGCTCGGCACGCGAACGGGGTTCTCGCCCACCGTCGATCTCACCCGAAGCGACCAGATCGAGCAGAGCAACCGGGAGGTCCTGACCGTCCAGTGGTCGGATCCGCAGGGCGTGCCGATCCAGTGGCCGCAGCCGCTCCGACTCCGCGGGGCGGTGCTCGATCGCTGGAATGCGGCGGATCGCCGCTGGATCGCCGCGGAGACCCGTCGATTCCGGCGGACCGTGACCACCAACGGTGATCCGACCGACTTCGTGCCGCTGGGCGTCGAGTCGGTCGATCGGAGCCTCTACACGCAGACCGTCACCATGCGATCCCTGGCGACCTCGCGGGTGTTCGCGCGGTGGGCGCCGGTCGCGATCGCCTGCGACCGGGCGCGGACGTTCACGCTCGATCCGGCGAACCTCGAGATCGAGGACAATCTCGGCGGCGGGCTCGATCGTTTCGCGACCTATCGGCTGAAGATCGCGCCCAATCCGACGCCGGAGACGATCCGGTCGATCGCGGGCGACGCGATCCCCCCGGTCCGACCGCCTCGTTTCGAGGTCGCCGGCGTGCGGGAGGAGGCCCGACGCATCCTCGCCGAACGGGCCCCGGAACTGCTGCAGCCCGCGCCCGCGGGGGACGAGGAGGCGAAGTGGCGACGAAATCGCCTGATCGCGCAGGAGTTCACCGACTACCTCCGCGGCGAGGATTTCCGGTACGCGCTGGACCTTCGCCGCTTCGTGCAGCGACGCGGCGTGGATCCGATCCTCGCCTTCCTGACCGAGTACAGATTCGGGCACTGCGAGTTCTTCGCCTCCGGACTCGCCGGGCTCTGCCAGTCGCTCGGCATCGAATGCCGCGTGGTCACGGGGTTCGTCGCGGTGGAGTTCGACGACCGGCTCGCCCGCTACGTCGTCCGCGAGTCGAACGCCCATGCGTGGGTCGAGGTCCGGACGGGTAGATGGTCCTGGCGGGAGTTCGATCCGACCAACAGCCGCATCCTCGAGGAGCTTCAGGCCTCGCGTCGGAGCTGGGCGGACGACTGGCGCTGGATCTACGATCGGGCCGACTTCCTCTGGACGAGTCGTTTCGTCACGTTCGACGGGACCAGCCAGGCGACGCTGGCGGATCGACTGGGCGGGCTGGTCGGCGGTGGCGGCCGGGGGTTGCTGGAGCGGACCGGCGAACTCGCGCGACAGGTCAACCGATACTTCCAGCTCGGACCCGCGGGCTACATCTGGATCGGCATCGTCGCGTTCGCGATCGGCCTGGCGATCGTGGCGCTGGCTCGCTGGGTCCGCCGTCGTCGGCTCGTTCGGAGACTTCTCCGCGCCTCTCCCGCCATGTCGAATCGCCGGCTTCGCGAAGCGGAGTTCTACCTGACGCTGCTCGAGGCGTTCTCCGTCGCCGGTTGCCCGAAGCCGGAGTGGGCGCCGCCGCGAGCCCATCTCGACACGGTCGCGTCGACCCGACCGGACGTCGCGGCCGCGGCGGCCCCGTTGATCGACCTGTTCTACGCCATCCGCTACGGCGACCGTCGCCTGGAGTCGGGTGAACGCCGGACCCTGGAGCGGGAGGCCGATCGCGTTCGACGCATCGCCGGAGGGCCCGCGACATGAACGGACACCGGGACCACGACCAGCGACCGCACGACGACGACGAGACCCGCGCCCAGGCCGAGGGCATCGCGGCTCGTCTCATCGCCGGGCCGGGTCGAATCCTCGACCTCGGCTGCGGGACCGGTCGGGTCGCGGGGGCCCTCGCCGCCGCGGGGCACGACGTCACCGGCGTCGACCGCGAGGCGGGTCACCGATCCGGGTTCCTCGAGGCGATCGCGGGACGAGGTCGGTTCGAGCATCTCGACTTCACCGAGGCATCCGATCTGCTTCGACTTCCGCCCGGACCGTTCGACGCCATCCTCCTGCTGGGAAACACCCTCACCACGGTGCGGTCGCCCGACGTCCTGCGATGCCTCCTGAAGGCCGTCTCGACCCGGCTCGATCCGGAAGGCGTGTTCGCCTACGACGACTTTCCATTCACCGGGTGGAACGAACTGACCACGGGCAACTGGGGTGACGGGGTCAGCGAGGACGGCGGGATGCAGATGCTCTGGCTGCCCGGCGAGCCCGAATTCGTGGTGCGGACCGGCTCGGAGGTGGACGAGCGGTCCCGCGAACCCCGGCCGGAAGAGCGGGTGCTCCGCCTCTGGTCGATGTCGGAGCTGAACGATGCGGCGACCGCGGCCGGCCTGACGGTGGGAGGCCACGATCCCCACGCCTCGCTGGTACTCCATCTCCATCAGGACGAGGGGGCCGGTATCGGACGCGTATCGGGACCCGGGAGTTGATTTCGATGCGTTCCTGACGCTCGTCCGGATCATGCCGACCCGGAGTGCTAACCTTCGGCCGTGGATCCCGATCCCGCTGGCCGTCGTATCGGTTCCTGGACGATGACACGGGTGGTGAAGTTCCATCGGAATCCGTTCCGACCCGAGCGATCGTCCGTTCCGGGAACGTCCCGCCGCGGGGCATCTGATCGAAGAACGAAACGTGAAAGCGAGCGTCCGGCGTGCCGGCATCACGAAGCAGAACGCATGATTGGCGAAAGCTCCTCCAGCAGATCTACGAGCGAGGCGGCGCGATCGAGTTCGCGATCGCGCATCCCGATCGTGGTGAGACCGATCCATCGCTCCACGCGACCGGGCCGGACCTCGTCTGGCGGGTCAAGGTCCAGAAACTGACCGAAGAGGAGATCGGGGTCGAGTTCCCGGTGACGCTGGGCCGCGAAGTCCGGATCGACGTCGGAACCGAACTCGTCGCCGCGATCGCCATCGGGCAGAATCGCTGGACCTTTCGGACGCACAACATGGGCGAGGTCGCCGGCGGGGCGGGAAGTCCTCCCGGACTCCGCCTGAAGATGCCCACCGAGGTCAGTCGGTCGAAGCGCCGCCGGGTCCGCGTCGACACGCAGGCGGTCACGCTGCCGAGCGTCGAGATCTGGCCGCTGCTCGATCCGAAGTCGGTGATCCCCGGGGAGCGGGCGACGGAACTCGCCTTCGACGCCTGGCGCAAGGGTGAATCGATCGACGGCAAGGGGCTTCTTTCCGATGCCGTGATGCCGGTGGTCGGGCCGAAGTTCACCGCCGAACTCGCCAATCTCGGCGGGGGCGGCGTCGGTCTCGTGGTCGAGCACGACAGCGCGGCCACGGTCGGACGACACCGGATCTTCTGGCTGCGGCTCTCGCTGGAGCCCGACATCCCGGTCCCGCTCTGCGCCTCGGGGAAGGTCGTGCACACGCACATCGACTCCTCCCAGCGGACCTACGTCGGCATCGCGTTCGACTTCAGCTTCAATCCCGCCCACGAGTCGCAGGTCGCCGATCTGATCCTCGAGTACATCGACCGGCAGCAGGAACTGCAGCGGCAGGCCCGGGACCAGCGCGACGCCGGACGAATCGGCTGATTCCGAACCTCCGGATGCCGCGGGGTCAGCGACGCGGCGAGCCGGCCGCGGCGCTTTCCACCACCCGCCGGAAGACCTCGGCCTTGTCGAGGCTCTCGCGGTGCTCCTCGTCGGGATCCGATTCGGCGACGATCCCGCATCCCGCGAAGTAGTCGAGGCGTCCGTCGATCTCGTCCGCCCCCGCCAGCGGGGTGCCGGTGGCGGCGATGGTCCGGATCGCGACGTTCAGAACGGCGTAGCCGGAATCGTCGATCCAGCCCACGGCGCCGCAGTAGGGCCCGCGTCTCACCGGCTCGAGCTCGTCGATGATGTTCATCGCGCGGACCTTCGGGGCGCCGGTGACGGAGCCCGGTGGGAACGCCGCGAGCACCAGATCGGCGATCCCCTGGTCCTCGCGAAGCACGCCGGAGATCTCGGCGACCCCGTGGTGGACGGTGGGGTGCGACTCGATGGTCCGGGGCTGGCTCACCCGGATGGAGCCGATCCGGCACACCCGTCCGAGGTCGTTCCGCATCAGGTCGACGATCATGTGGAGCTCGGCGGCGTCCTTCTCGCTGTCTGCCAGCTCCTCGACGGATCGGGAGGACGGTCGCGTCCCCTTGATGGGACGGGTCCGCACCTCGACGCCGTCGGGACCCGGAGTCGTCTCGAGGAAGAGCTCGGGACTCATCGAGACGATGGCGCGGCCGGATCCGCACTCCAGCAGGGCACCGTAGCGGGGGGCGGCCGCTTCGAACGCGAGCGATGCGAGGCTGCGCACCGATCCGCGAAAGCGTGATCCGAACCGCTGGGCGAGATTCGCCTGGAAGCAGTCGCCCGCGTGGACGTGTTCGATGACCCTCGCGACGTCGCGCCGGTAGTCCGCGTCGGACGGATCGGGTCGGAGACCGTCGATGATCGGATGCGGGAGCGTGCGGGGCGCCGGATCGGGAACGACCCCCGGATCTCCCCGGATCTCGGTGGAACCTCGGTGATGAAGCAGCCCCCCCTCGCACCGAAGGAGGATCGCGTCGGGCCAGTCGCGATCGTCGAGCGGCGGATTGGCCGCGACGGCGGTGGGTTCGAGGTGCCGGAAAAGGTCGTAGCCCAGCATCACGAAGTGTCCCCGTCCGGTGGGAAGCGGGGCGCAGGCGTGAGCCGTCCCGGACGCATGGGCCGCGATCTCGCGGCGGAGGATCCCGATCGCCTCCGGACCCCGGAGCTCCCGTTCCGAGACCGGCGATGCGGCGAACGAGAATCGGGCGAACGGACCCTCCCCGTGCGACGCGAGCATCGCAAGCGGGCGGTCCCGTGGCCAGGAGGCGAGAAGGCTCGCGCATTCGTCGGGGGCACCGCGGAGCGGAGGTGCCGGGATGGTGGACTCGCGTGTCATGAATCGTCCTTCAGGCTACCCGGTTCCCCCGAGTTCCTCGCGTTTTTGACGTTGCGACTACACTTCTCGACTCAATTCCTTGCGGCCCGGATCCACGCCGGACCGCGCATCGACGGATCCGACCCCCGATGGCCACGACCAAGAAGACCTCACGCGGTCGCAAGACGACCTCCCCCCGCACGACCACCCGCAAGAAGGCGACGACGCGCCAGCGCGGCCCGGCTTCGAAGCGTCCCGCGAAGATGGTCTACTTCTTCGGCGGCACCCGGACCGAAGGCAAGGCCTCGCAGAAGACCCTGCTCGGCGGCAAGGGTGCGAACCTCGCCGACATGACGTCGATCGGGCTCCCGGTTCCGGCGGGGTTCACCATCACGACCAACAGTTGCGAGGCCTACTACGACGTGGGCGGTCGCTTCCCCGAAGGTCTGTCGGATCAGATCCGAGCCAACGTCCGGAAGCTCGAGAAGGAGACCGGCAAGAAGTTCGGTTCGACCTCGGATCCGCTGCTCGTGTCGGTCCGATCCGGGGCCGCGGTCTCCATGCCCGGCATGATGGACACGGTGCTGAACCTCGGTCTGAACGATCGGTCCGTGGAAGGCCTCGCGGCGCTCACCGGAAACGATCGATTCGCTTGGGACGCCTATCGGCGACTCATCAACATGTACGGCGACGTGGTCATGGGCGTCGACCACCATCACTTCGAGGCGGCGTTCGACAAGATCAAGCGGAAGCTCGGCGTGACCGAGGACACCGACGTCCCCGCCGAGGGGCTTCGCGACCTCTGCACCGCCTACAAGGCGGTCTACAAGCGACACGTGGGCGCCGATTTCCCCAGCGATCCCTTCAAGCAGCTGGAACTCGCGGTCGAAGCGGTGTTCAAGAGCTGGCACAGCGATCGGGCGATCTCCTATCGGCGAATCAACGAGATCAGCGGCCTGAACGGGACCGCGGTCAACGTGCAGGCCATGGTGTTCGGCAACATGGGCGAGGATTCGGGCACCGGCGTCGCGTTCACCCGCGATCCCTCCACCGGCCGGAACGTCTTCTACGGCGAGTTCCTCGTGAACGCCCAGGGCGAGGACGTGGTGGCCGGCATCCGCACGCCCGAGCCGCTGGCGGCGATGTCGAAGTGGAACGCCCGGGTCGCCAAGGAGCTCGATCGCATCCGGACCAAGCTCGAGAAGCACTACAAGGACATGCAGGACATCGAGTTCACGATCGAACGCGGCAAGCTGTACATGCTCCAGACCCGCAACGGCAAGCGCACCGGGGCCGCCGCCGTCAAGATGGCCGTGGACATGGTCAAGGAACGGCTGATCGACCGGAAGACCGCCCTCAGGCGAATTCCCGCCAACGACCTGACCCAGCTCCTGCTCCCCAGCTTCCCCGCCAAGGCCAAGGCCTCCGCGATCAAGATCGCGCACGGGCTCCCGGCATCGCCGGGCGCCGCGAGCGGTTCGCTCGCCTTCACGGCGGAGGAGGCCGTCGAGCGATCAGCCAAGGGCGAGCAGGTGCTCCTGGTCCGCAAGGAGACGTCGCCGGAGGACGTCGACGGCATGCACAGCGCCGCCGGCATCCTCACGTCGACCGGCGGCATGACGAGTCACGCGGCGGTGGTCGCCCGAGGCTGGGGCAAGTGCTGCGTCGCCGGTGCGGGCGAGATCTCGATCGATGCGGCGAAGGGCCGCATCACCGTCGGCGGCAAGACCTACGGACGGAAGTCCGTCCTTTCGATCGACGGATCCAGCGGCGAAGTCATGGTCGGGGAGATCGAGCGGGTCGTGCCGAGCAAGGTCTCCGGCGATCTCGCGACCGTCCTGAAGTGGGCGGACGGCGTCTCCCGCATGGGCGTCCGGACCAACGCCGACACGCCCAACGACGCGAAGCGGGCCAGGGAGTTCGGCGCGATCGGAATCGGCCTCTGCCGGACGGAGCACATGTTCTTCGAGGGTGATCGGATCAAGGCGATGCGGGAGATGATTCTCGCGGACACCACGACCGCCCGGGAGAAGGCGCTCAAGAAGCTCCTGCCGTACCAGCGGAAGGACTTCGCCGGCATCTTCACCGCGATGAAGGGACTTCCCGTCACGGTCCGCCTGCTCGATCCGCCGCTGCACGAATTCCTGCCTCACGAGGTCGACGCGCAGAAGGCGATGGCGAAGGATCTCGGGGTTCCGTTCTCCGAGGTCAGGCGTCGCGTCTCGATGCTCCATGAGATGAACCCGATGCTCGGCCATCGAGGCTGCCGCCTCGCGATCACCTATCCGGAGATCGCGAAGATGCAGGCCCGGGCGATCACCGAAGCGACCATCCAGTGCCTCAAGAAGGGCGTGAAGGCCCGTCCGGAGATCATGGTTCCGCTGATCGGGACCCGAAAGGAACTCGAGATCCTTCGGGAGCTCATCCTCGAGACGATCGCCACCGTCAAGAAGGAGAAGAAGTACACGGGCAAGCTCGACATCCCGGTCGGCACGATGATCGAGATCCCGCGGGCCGCCCTGACCGCCGGCGAGGTCGCGGAGGTCGCCGACTTCTTCAGCTTCGGAACCAACGACCTCACGCAGATGGCCTTCGGCTACAGCCGGGACGACGCGGGCGTGTTCCTTCCGGAATACGTGGGCAGCGACATCCTCGAAAAGGATCCGTTCCAGTCGATCGACACCACCGGTGTCGGGCGACTCGTGGACATCGCGTGCCGCGAGGGCCGAGCCACGGTACCCAAGCTCAAGCTCGGGATCTGCGGCGAACACGGCGGCGATCCGGCCTCCATCGCATTCTGCGAGAAGGTCGGGCTCGACTACGTCAGCTGTTCGCCGTTCCGAGTGCCGGTGGCCCGGCTCGCCGCGGCCCAGGCGGTCCTCTGAACCGATGCCGCCCGAGCGGGTCCGGCTCGAAATCGAAATCCGCGGGAGGCGACCTTGTCGCCTCCCGCGGTTCGTTTCGTGGTGCGGTCGCGATCTCGAGACCGCTCAGGCCCGGCGTCGGGATGAGCGTCGCAGCCCGGCGAGGGCGAAGATCCCGAGGCTTGCGGGAGAGGGAATGAAATTGATCAGGAACGAGGCGGATTGATCCGGTGTCCCGAGGCCCTGATTCCAGGTCGCGGAGAGTCTCGACTTGTACAGGGTGGATTCCCAGGGATTTCCGTCGAAGGCGTAGGAGAAGCGGCCGACGAACGTCCCCAGCGTTCCGAGCGGAGTGTCGTGCACCCTGCCCGCCGGTGTCGATGAGGATTCATCGAACCAGCCGGCCGCGAAGCCGGGATAGGGTGCGTCCGGATCTTCAAAACCGGAACCGAGTCGGGTATTCGCGCCCGCCCCCGGAATCTGAAGCGGTGTCGAGGCGTCGTCGCCGAACCCGCCGATCGTGACGAACGAATCGGCCCGTCGCACCGAATCCGTGTCGAAGGGGCCACCGACGTTGAAGGGCGCCCATCCGTCGCCGCCCGGCGCCTGGTAGTAGTTGATCTGCGCCGATGGTTCGAGGAGCAGGTCGAAGACGGAACGAACCACGTCGTTCGAGTCGTTCGAGACGAGGTAGAGGTCCTGGACGAAGACGGGGATTTCGCTGCCGCCGAAGTCCTGTGCCGTTCCGATCGAGTCGACGGTGAAGGCGCCGGTGATGTCGGCTTGCAGGCCGCCGCCGGCGATGACCGAGGCGATGGGCAGCAGGAGAAACGCACGTTGAACGATTGGTTCCATCGATGGTCGCTCCGGGACGGGCCGGGTGTCGTACCGGTTGATGTTCGCGTCGCGGCCCCGCGAAATCCAGAAGCGATGTCGCAGGAAACGTGTTCGGGTCCCCGGGAGGCCGCGGATTCGAGGTCCAGGGGGTCCGACAGGATCCGACACGTCCGGTAACCATGATATCGGGCAAGATTGATGGTGGGTTTTCTGCCACATCCGAAACTGATCCTTGCATTCAGTACCGAATCGCAGATCATGTCGGAGTCACGAGTCGCCTTGATCAGCGACGCGTGGCGCCTGCTTCTGGCAGGAGCGTTTCAGTCCGGCGAGATGTGCCCTTCTCGCTAGAGGCGTTCCGGTCGACTCGGTTGGATGCGTGATCCGTCACGCGTGCCCTCCAGGCGAGTCACTCGTGTCTCGTTGCCCCGCGATTCATCACCGCGGATCTTCGGGAGCCCCGCTCGACGGCAAGTCGTTCGGGAAGCGATTGGAAGTGTTCCGGGGGACATTCCTGGCCAGGGGTGATGCCACGACACCCCTCTTTTCGTTCCTCGTGGCAACTGTTTCCCTCTTCCCAAGGAGAAGAAAAAGAAATGCGCAATTCCATGATCATCGGATCTGGCGTCGCCATGATGCTTGCTGCGGGTGCCGCAGCGGACATCACGGGTGCCGTCACGATCGACTACGCCGTCAACGCGGAAGACTTCGGCGGGACCTCGGTCTCCGTCAACGTCTCCGACCTGTACCTGCTCAGCGACAGTGGTGCGGACGTTGCCCTCAACGTCTACAACATGGTGCTCGCTGACTCGGCGAAGGTCTCGTACTTCCAGAGTGCCACCGGCACGGGCTGGACTCCCAACAACCTCGGTGGCATCTTCGACACCGCGGCCCTCCGCCTCGCCGACTCCTTCGTGACCATCGGTGGATTCACCCAGGACACCCTGCTCCCCGAGCAGGCTCCCGGTGCGGGTGCCGGTACGGGTCTCGACCCCAACTTCGGTGGAGCCAACGCCGCCTACCCCGGTGACCTCGCCGGTTGGTACAACGGCAGCCCCCCGAGCCTCAACGGCCAGGTCGGCATGCTTCCCGGTGAGCTGGGCATGGGCG
>NYWD01000136.1 GCA_002684855.1 Planctomycetaceae bacterium
GGATGGCATCTCGAAAATTCCTTGGAGTAGTCCTCTTGTGTGCGCTCTCCGTAGCGTTTGTTAAAGCTGAAGCCGATGCTGAAGCCGATGCTTGGGCTGAAGCTGGTCCGGATCCCAAGTCTTGCTGCAGCAGACCAACTACATTCGTGAAAGGAAGACAAGGTCCTCAGGGTATCCAGGGTCCTATGGGTCCGACCGGTCCCGCTGGCCCACCTGGAAGCGTTGGAGAAGCTGGACAAGCTGGACCTCCTGGTCCCAAGGGAGAGGCTGGTAACCCTGGTATCGTCGGTGTGAAAGGTTTCCGTGGAGAAGCAGGAGCCCAAGGGCCGCCAGGACCTCCTGGAGAGGATGGAGCTGACGGTGTTGATGGAGCTGATGGAACTCCCGGTGTGGACGGTTGCAACGGTACCGACGGAGAAAAGGGAGAAGCAGGCCCCATTGGACCCCCCGGCGATGTTGGTGAACCAGGAGAAGACGCAAGCAAAGGAGAACAAGGGCCCGTCGGAGAAAAAGGTGTCCCTGGTGAGGTTGTAGAGGGCGATCAGGGCGCTCCTGGAGACCCTGGCGTTGATGGTAACCCTGGACCAACTGGTGACAAGGGAGAAACTGGAGATGCTGGAGAACCCGGACAAAATGGAACTCCTGGTGATGCCGGACCTCCAGGGACCAAGGGAGCAACAGGAGACCAGGGAGCTCAAGGCCCAGAAGGAGAGCCAGGAGAACAAGGTGCTGCTGGCGAGCCAGGCCAGAATGGAGAGGATGGGGATGATGGGGACGATGGTGCTATGGGAGATAAGGGAGACGCTGGGGAACAAGGAGAACCTGGTGACAGTATACCGGGAGAAAAAGGAGCAAAGGGAGAAGTGGGACCTAGAGGTGACACTGGCGCAACCGGTGAACCAGGGTCTCCTGGACAACCTGGCGACAAGGGAGATGACGGAGAACAGGGCGATCAAGGAGAGCAAGGGGTGGAAGGTCCCAAGGGAGACCAAGGAAACCAAGGGGGACAAGGTGATCGGGGGCCACAAGGAGAAAAAGGGCCTATCGGTGATCCTGGTGACCAAGGTGCTACTGGAGAACCTGGTGAAACTGGAGAAGTGGGAGAGGATGGTGAACCTGGAAATGATGGAACACCCGGAGAGCCTGGAATTGACGGAGAAAAGGGTACCCATGGAGAAAATCGCGTGGTCGACGTAAAGGGAGAGCGTGGTGATCAAGGAGAAGGCGGTGCTCAAGGAGATTCTGGTGAAACTGGAGCTAAGGGAGAACAAGGACAAAAGGGCGAACAGGGTCCAGCCGGTGATGACGGAGAGGACGGAGATGATGGGGACAAGGGTGCTAAAGGAGATCAAGGAGAAAAGGGAGTAGACGGCCCACCCGGAATAAACGGCATGAAAGGAGCACAAGGCGACGTTGGCCCTAAAGGACCTGTTGGAGATCCAGGTGACCGCGGAAAAGACGGCGACAATGGTGAAGACGGACCAGTAGGAGAGAAGGGCGTCCCTGGAGCGTCTGTTCAGGGTGCGAAGGGAGACGTGGGAGAGGATGGAGATGAAGGTGCACAAGGTGCACCAGGGCCTCCAGGAAATGATGGTGTAGCGATCAAGGGGGAACCCGGTCCTGATGGACAGCCTGGAATTAACGGCCAGCCTGGTATCAAGGGTGAACAGGGTGACACCGGTGTACAAGGACCTAAAGGTGAAACTGGACCTACTGGATCTGTTGGACAGGCGGGCACTCCTGGACAAAATGGAGCAGATGGGAAAAATGGAAGCCCAGGAGCTACTGGTGATCCAGGCGACCGCGGAGCCACAGGTGAACGTGGTCAAGACGGAACCCCTGGGGATGATGGGGACGACGGTGATAACGGAGAACAAGGTGACAAAGGAGAACAGGGCCCACAAGGAGATACTGGAGACGCTGGTGTTCAAGGGCCTAAGGGAACTGCCGGAGCAAAAGGAGAACCTGGATCTCTTGGAGAGAAAGGAGATGCCGGTAACCCCGGGACCCCTGGAGTCCCTGGGACCCCTGGAACCCCTGGTAATAATGGTGATAATGGTGATGAAGGAGCCAAGGGAGAACCAGGTCAAGATGGAGCTCAGGGACCAACAGGAGACAAGGGTGCCACAGGAAATCCCGGTACTCCTGGAATTCCTGGAGCTAAGGGTGCGCAGGGTGAGAAAGGTGAACAAGGTGCCGAAGGAGAAGACGGTGTGCCAGGAGAACCTGGAGACAAAGGAGACCAAGGACCAGACGGCGACGCAGGTGCTAAAGGAGATAGGGGACCAACTGGACCGAAAGGTGAACCCGGAACCGATGGAAAGAACGGTGAAGATGGTGACGATGGTGAGGACGGTCCTGTTGGTGAGCAAGGAGAACCTGGTGAAAAAGGCGTACTAGGACCAGAGGGAGACATAGGAGAACCCGGACCAAATGGTAGTGATGGCTTGCCTGGAGGTAGTGGGATGAAGGGTGAAAAGGGTGAACAGGGTGAACAGGGTCCTCAAGGAGACCAGGGTATTCAAGGGGACCAGGGTGCAACTGGAGAACCAGGTACTGATGGAACTCCTGGTACTAATGGAGATGATGGTGCTCCAGGTGAACCAGGTGAAAATGGTGAAGATGGGCCTCAAGGACCAAAAGGAGAAGAAGGTGACCAAGGGGACCAAGGAGAGGAAGGAGATGAGGGTGAAAAAGGAGCAGCCGGAGAACCCGGATCACCTGGTCAGCCTGGCCAGCCTGGCCAAAACGGTCCTGATGGAATCAAAGGTGCCAGAGGAGAACCGGGTGAACCTGGTATTAATGGTGACCCAGGAACTCCAGGAGGCCAAGGAACCCCAGGTGATCAAGGACCTCCAGGACCTCAGGGACCTCAGGGTTCTACTGGAGACCAAGGAGATCAGGGTGAACCAGGAGAGAGTATTCCCGGAGACAAAGGAGCCACAGGCGCCCCAGGAGATGTAGGTGAACCAGGAGAGCCAGGAGACAATGGACAGGAGGGAGAAAACGGAGACCAAGGTGCTAAAGGAGAGCCTGGTGAGAAGGGACTTCAAGGTGACCAAGGAGATCAGGGTGACCGTGGCGCTACCGGTGAACCTGGAGAAGATGGTGCGCCTGGTGACCAAGGATTACCTGGAGACCAAGGACCACCCGGAGACGATGGAGACGTAGGAGAGCCTGGTGAACAAGGTCCCAGAGGTGACGATGGTGAGGATGGAGATGATGGAGAACAAGGACCACAAGGAGAACAAGGAGCCCCAGGAGAGCCCGGCGACCAGGGACCCCAGGGAGACGTTGGAGAACCTGGAGATGCTGGTGCCAAGGGAGCTCAAGGAGCAACAGGAGACAACGGAGAGCAAGGAGACAAAGGTGCCCAAGGACCACGAGGTCAAGACGGAACTCCCGGAGATGAAGGTCCCGCCGGTATTGAAGGCATCTCAGGTGATCAGGGATCCACAGGAGCAAAGGGCGGTAAAGGTCCACAAGGTGAAAAAGGTGCTGCTGGAGCCGCGGTCAAAGGAGAACCAGGAGAACCTGGCGATAACGGAGACAAGGGTGAAACTGGAGATGCTGGAGAAGACGGTGAAGATGGCGATGATGGTGCCAAAGGACAGCAAGGAGAAACAGGAGACGTTGGTGATGCAGGAGATAATGGAGCGCCTGGAGAGAAGGGTGCCGAAGGAGTCCAGGGAGACAAAGGTGAACAGGGTCCAGTTGGTCCAACTGGAGAGGCCGGAAACGATGGACAAGTAGGACCTGCTGGAGATCAAGGAGAGCAAGGAGACCAAGGAGATGAAGGAGACAAAGGAGACATGGGTGAAAAGGGAGACAAAGGACCTGAGGGTGCAAAGGGTGAACAGGGTGACAAGGGAGACCCAGGACAACCTGGAAGCGACGGTTTTAAGGGTACAAAGGGTGAAGACGCAACCCAAGAGGCTTGCTCTGGTGACAAGGGAGAGCCAGGGCAGGATGGGACTCCAGGAGAGGAAGGAGCTCAGGGAGACAAAGGACCTCGAGGAGAACAAGGAGACAAGGGTGCCGTTGGTGATCAAGGAGAAACCGGAGAAGCAGGTGCACCAGGAGAACCCGGTGATGATGGCGCACAAGGACCTAAGGGCGATCAAGGACCACAAGGAGAGCAAGGTCCTGAAGGAAAGGATGGTGCCCGTGGTCAAAAGGGAGAACCCGGAGAGGGTGCTCCAGGTGATAATGGAACCCCTGGAGATGACGGAGCAGTGGGAGATCCTGGTGAACCCGGCGAAGCTGGTGCCCAGGGAGATCAAGGAGCCCAAGGAGATCAAGGAGCAAAGGGTGAGAAAGGTGCCCAAGGTGAAACTGGTGAGACAGGAGTTGAGGGACCCAAGGGATCTAAGGGAGAAAAGGGAAGCACTGGTGCTCAGGGAGATAAAGGAGACTCTGGAGACGACGGAGCCAAAGGAGAACCTGGAATTGATGGACAGAAGGGAGAACCAGGAGACAAGGGAGGTCCTGGAATTGATGGTAACCTCTTCGTTATCAAAGCCAAGTCTGGAGCACCAATACCACCAGAATACTATATCTGGATTGAGATCATCAACACAGTCCTGGAGACCACCGAATTTGGCGATAAGGGAGAACCAGGACCCCAGGGACCCGAAGGAGCTAAAGGGGCTAAAGGAGAACCAGGAGATAACGGTACCCCAGGTACCCCTGGAAGTCCTGGTGAGCCAGGAAAGGATGGTACTCCTGGAAACCAAGGTGAACCAGGAAACGATGGTGCCAAGGGTGCTCAGGGAGCCAAGGGTGACACAGGTGCACCAGGAGATGATGGGGACAAAGGAGACAAAGGTGATAAGGGAGAGACCGGACAAAAGGGACTCGCTGGTATTCAGGGAGAGAAGGGAGAACCAGGTGTTGACGGAGCCAAAGGAGACAAGGGACCTGATGGAAACTGTCAACCCGACGACTACACTCCTTGTAACTGCGATACTCATGTCCTGGTCAAACACTCTCAAGATGGATCGACCCCAGAATGTCCTGCTGACTTCGAGTCTCTATGGTCTGGATACTCTCTTGTGTTCTTCGAAGGCAATGGCTACGGACTTTCTCAAGATCTTGGAAGTGCTGGTTCTTGTCTAGAAGAGTTCCAGCTGGTGCCCTTCATGCAGTGCTCTAGCTCCGATGTTTGTAGACACGGCGTCCGAACTGACAAATCATTCTGGCTGGCGGCCGGCGGAGAAGCTGACTACACTGTTAAGCCCATGACTAGCATTGATGAGATTGAGCAACATATTTCCAGGTGCACCGTCTGCTTGGGTACTCAGTACATTCTCGCCAGACATTCCTTCACTGATGTCGCACCTGAGTGTCCAGAAGATTTCAGCCCCTTGTGGGAAGGATATTCATATGTCATGGTAACTTCCTCCGGAGTGTCGGGAGGAGGGCAGGATCTCGCCTCATCTGGATCTTGTCTGGAGAGTTTCAACCTGCCAACATTCATTGAGTGTCTCGGACGAGGCACCTGCGCATACTATATTAACAACTTGGACTACTGGCTGGCCCAAAACCCTGACATGACCCAACCCGGTATGTGGGGTATGGGTAACGTGTACAGCGGGCTGGATGAGATTCTGGACCAGGGTGTTGCTAGGTGCACCGTCTGTGCCAGGAACTCCTTGGCCGTGTAAAACATGTTTCTGTTTTTGGAGTGAACTCTGGTCATGTGGCCAGGATGCTATGAATCACTATTGTGTACGAAATAGGATTTTAAACTTTTATCTTAATTTATTTTTATTGTCGATCAGCTTAATTTTATGTTTTGCTGGAAGTTCTTTTAAGGCCACGGACGGGTCTTTTGAGCAAGTCTTTATCATTTACGGGCTCATTTACCCATACTTTGTCCCCCAAAAACCGACGAGAAATTGTACAGCACATTTTAATTCGAAGTTCGGTTACGGTTGTGCAAGTTCATTATCACTACATCCACAAAACGTGCCTCTGAAATACATCTGTACATAATTATTAGATAAATTTTATTTGCAGGTTTCCCCTGCCTTTTATTAATTTTAAACTTTTATAGATATCAATAACAATGTATTTTTACGAAACTTCTTTTATAGTTACACTGTTTGTATACTGCGAACTATAAAATTTTGTTTATCCGCATAGCAATAAAAAAAA
>NYWD01000137.1 GCA_002684855.1 Planctomycetaceae bacterium
AAGGATAGCACATAGCCACAGTAGTTACACAGTGTATTGTGCTGTGATACACCACACCACCAACACTTCCCTCATCTGCTGAATGACATTACTTTTAAGTACAAACCCACGCTTTGTTGACAATGGTGATATTGGCCCATGTGATACCAGTGTAAGAATGAGTGCAGAGAACATTTCAGGTGAGGCTATGGCTACGGAGCCCCCCACCTTAACCACTCATATCCGGGGCAACTCAGTCATGCCCCTTAATATCAACATCCTCAATAGGGTTAACAAGCCCTGCAATGATCCTATGATTCCGGAGTGTGATGAATCCACAACTCCCCTGACTCCCATCTCAGCTCGGGTGTGTGCGACCAATAGTCCGGCGGCTACACTCGACTCGTCACATCAGAACCAACCTCATCCTCTCGACATGATCCTCGCTGGGCCTGGAGCTGACCCAGACACGGATCATGAGCTGGCTGGTCTCAGTGCCCAGTGCAACAACCTGGTCACCTCCTGTACCTTGGACCCATCTGTGATATCCAGCTCCAATATTGGCCCACATCCGTCCGAAGAAGTTGATGCATCAGCTGCAAGAACTGCCTTCAGTGGAATAATGGGCCACAAAAATGCAATCTCCGATGAATGTTCTTCCAATGGCGGCGCTGTCCGCCAGTCAGATGGTGCTGGTGTACGTGTCCCGGGGGCCGATGGATGGCCCAGGACAACACCAACAAACTCTACCCAACCTCGGGTTGTCTGTGAAACCAAGACTGTGAACCAATCTTACTACGACATTCCCTGTCCTGAGCCTGATACACAGGACATAGCAGCCTCTGTTACCGCAGCAATGGAGACAGATGATTCAAGCTTTAAAACTACTCCTGCTACTTATCCCACTGTGGCCATGACAAGTCTTTCCGGCAGAAACCAGTCCCGCGTTGGCGCTCGACGTGGAGGATGGAAGCTGCCACCTGGCGGAGGATTGTGCGGAGGAGCCCCGCTCCCCGGCGAGACCTCCGCCATCTCCAATGGCACGAGTGGGTGGGGTCCCCCGCCCTCCGCCTCCGGTGGGGGCGGAGTCTCTGGGACCAGTGGGTGGGGCAGTGCGCCTGCTGGCAACCCCACCAGTGCCTGGGGCAGTCCTCAACAAAACATTAACATAAACAATGGAGAAGAAAACCAAACAAACTCTAAGATGCTCAACAATATTCCTTCAAGCTCTCAAGCCATGGCTAGTAGCAGCCAGGCAAGTCAGGGACTGGTGGTGAGCAGCCAAGCCCCAGGCCCTCCAGCTGGAGCTGGACCTGGAGCAGTCCAAGGATCCACCTCCTGGGCAGCTGCAGCTGGTAAAGGATTGCCTCCATCTGAAGGGGCTCAGTCTCAAGGAACTAACGGGACCACAAACAAGCAACTGGAGCAGCTCAACTCTGTCCGTGAAGCTCTGTTCTCCCAGGACGGGTGGGGATGTCAGAATGTGAAGCAAGACACCTCCTGGGACGTGGGAGCTGGAGCTGGAGCTGGGGCAGCTGGGGGACCAGCTGAACCCCCACCAGCTGCAGCTGCAGCTAACCCAGCAGCTGGACAGCCTCCCAAAGCAGACTCCATGCAGTGGACTCCACCTGCTGGATCTGGTCGCAATGATGGAACTGATCTCTGGAGATCCACCCTGTCTGGGGTTCCTCAACCAATCAAGCCCCAGCCAACCACACCCTGGGGCAACCATACTCCAGCTCACCCAGCTGACTACAAGACCTGGGGAGAACCTGATGGAGATGGACCCTCTGAGCCCAGTGGACCCAGCCAACCTGACAACAGTGGAAACATGTGGAATGTTGGAGGAGGAGGACCTGGATCTGGCCCTGGCTCCAGTGGAAGTGGAGGAGGACCCCCTCCAGGAGCCTGGGACCATGACAGAAACAATGACAGGGCTCAGTTTGATGCTGACAGAGATAGATCTAATTGGGGAGGTGCACCCAAACCCAAGGAAGAACCCATGGGGTGGAACAATAGTGGAAATCAGTGGGGCCCTTCTGGAGGCAACCCCAGCAATGGATCTGGAGGCTGGGGACCTCCACCAGCCAAGCCAGGCCAAGGAGGAGGAGCAGGAGGAGGCTGGGGTAACAGTGGCCCCGCCCCCGGACCTGCTCCTGGTCCCCGAGCTCCCCAGTGGGGAGGAGCAGGAGGAGGAGTTGATAACGACAGTCCCACCATGGCCAGGAGGTTTGATGACGGAGGCACCAGCATCTGGGGAGGAAAGTCCCAGTCTGCCATGCCTGGTGGTCCACCTGGAGGATGGAAAGATATGCCAGCTCCCAATATTGGCAGCCGAGGACCTCCTGGACCCAACAGGATGCCTCCAGGACCTGGAGCTGGACCTGTCAAACCCTCAGAAAACTCTCCCTGGGGTCAGCCTCATCCTGCCCGAGGATGGGACGAGAACAACGTCAGCTCAGGAGCCGGAGGCTGGGGTGGTATGGGTATGGGAATGGAGGACAAGCCTCGCAGTGGAGGTGACATGTGGAACACAGACAAGAACTGGAATGGAGGCAACCGTGTCCAGCAGATGCCAGGCATGAGGTCAAGCCCAAGCTGGGACGAGCCTCCAGGTATGATGGGTGACAGAGCCGGAGGTTGGGGATCCGGAGCCGGAGCCAGACCCAATATTTCCAAGGATATTTGGAACAGCAAACAGTTTAGAATTCTCTGTGAAATGGGATTCAAGAGAGAAGATGTAGAAACAGCATTGAGAAACTCCAACATGCAATTGGATGATGCTTTGGAGATGTTGAATGCACTCCGAGGAGGAATGCCAGGCGGAGGCCGTGCCATGCCTCCCAATGATGTGTTTGGACCTCGTGGAGAACCAGACTACGGCATGAGGTTCCCCGGTCCTGGCCCCATGCCCTATCCTCCAGGATCTGACATGCCAGGAGCAGCTGGTGGAGGTAACATGAACCCCAGCAGACCTGGGAACCTCAACCCAGGAGTTATGAATGGTGGTGGCGGAGGTCCAGGAGGTCCCAACCTCGGTCACCCTGGCGCTGGACCTCCCCGACCTCAGCCCAGTGGACCTCCATCCACGGCCCAGCTGAGAGTGTTGGTTCAGCAAATACAGATGGCAGTCCAGGCGGGTCACCTCAATCCTCAGATCCTGAACCAGCCTCTTGCCCCTCAGACTTTATATTTGCTGAACCAGCTTCTGCAGCAAATCAAGCAACTGCAGACCTACCAGCAGCAACATGCCATGGCCCAGGCCCAGGCTGGACAGAGGCCAGGAGCCAACCAACAGCAGGCAATTCTGGGACTGACAGTTCAGATCACAAAACACAAGCAACAGATTCAGAATCTGCAGAACCAGATTACAGCGCAGCAAGCTAAATATTTGGCGAACCAACACGCTCAGCCGATGCCCGGAGGTCCCTCTGGTGACACAGACCTCTCTCTGCCCATGGGCGGGATGAACATATCCGAGAACGGATCTGGAGCAGCTCCCGGTGGATCCAAACTACTGCAAATGATCAACAAAGACAATGAATTCTCAAGAGCTCCAGGCTCGGCCAAGAACTCGGCAAGTTCACCCAATCTTCTTCTTGACAACGGTCCGTGGTCCAATGGTCAGGGCGGCAGTGGCTGGCCAGACTCCAACAATGACAACAAGCCAGTCAACACCAGCAACTCCACTGATGATGACAACTTTGGTATTCCTGAGTTTGTTCCTGGCAAGGCTTGGAAGGGAACAGCACAGATGAAGGATCCCACCGAGGACCCAACCATGACCCCCGGCAGTGTGGCCTCTGGGTCCAGCAACCTCATTGCCCCCGTGGGATCTGTCTCTGAGAAGACCGTGACCCCGTCCTCTGATCCTGGTCAGTTGTCCTCCTCCACCTGGTCTCTGACCACTCCAGCCTCCAGCAAGGAGTCCTCTCAATCAGTCTCCAAGGACTCCTGGGGTCTGGCCACCAGCTCCAGCTCCAACACCCTGACAGAGATGGGCCAGAACCTCTGGGGCGTGTCCAGATCACAAAGCTCCAAACAGCAAACCCCCACCACCTCCCTGTCCACGTGGCCGTCCTCCAATGGCCTCAACACCACTGGAGGCTGGAGCAATGGCAGCACCACCACCACCAGCTCATACCTGGGCAGCATCGGCCAGTCAGGCTCAGCCTCCGCTTGGCTTCTCCTGAAGAATCTGACCGCCCAGATCGACGGCTCCACCCTGCGGACCCTGTGCATGCAGCACGGACCTCTCAACAACTTCCACCTGTATCTGACCCACGGGATCGCCTTGGTCAAGTACAGCAACGGGCTGGAGGCCAAGAAGGCCCAAAACGCTCTTAACAACTGTGTGCTCGGCAACACCACGATCCTGGCGGCGACAGCTGAGGAGCAGGAGGTGGAGAGCATCATTCGCCAGTTGTCTCAGCACAGTGGAGCTGGAGGTTACAACTCTAGTATTGGCAAGCCCCAGCACCAGCCTGGACAGCAGCAGCAGCAGCAGCAGCAGCAGCCTTCCCAAGTGTCCAGCTCCAGCGGAGGTCAAGTGGACACCTGGTCCGTGTCCAGCCTCGGGTGGCCCAGCTCCAGCCTCGGGGGCGGGTCAGTGTGGGGCGCCCCCGACTCTGACCAACACAACCGCACCACTCCCCTCAACTCCTTCCTGCCTCCTGACCTCCTGTCCGAGGGAGGAATGTAGATACACGGGACAGACAGGACATCAGGGCTGATCTGCTCCATTCAGCCTTAAAACTGTATCATATTCATATAAGAGTAGTCTGGGTACAAGAGGTAGCTATAAGCACAATAAAATGCCAAAATTGCAGAAGGGAACACAATGGTAAAGTGTATTCTTTTGCGCCACTTTACGCTGGTGGTCCGCGCCACTGCACCTTTCTGACAGATTCAATTACTATAACCAATTTATATTTATTCAACTGTAAAAGACACAGGAATATGTAAAAAAAATCAAAAATGATTGTAATGATAAAAGTTTTTATAAGTAATTTCTGCTGTCATAAAAGTGCCGAGGCTGTATCACCAAGCTAGTGTTATAAAATGCTGTGACTATACTTCGTGAAGAGACGCTATCTAATTATTAAATACTTTGTATGTTTGGTCGGGACCTGTATACATTATTCCTTTCAAAATATGGTGCAAACTTCAATTACAGCCACAGAGGGGGCAGTTCATCCAATTATTGCCCCTTCTTCAAATAATGCCAATTACTTCTAAGTCCTCAAAAATCCAATTGAAATTAAAGCTTCTGCTTAAAGTACCCAACATGAATAATTAAAACGACGACGATGAGCAGATTCAAGTTCTCTGATTACTGATAATTCTGTATTTTATCCAAACACTTACAACCTAGGTTGTTGTATTGTTTCTATTGATAACATAGCTATAGACTACATATTACATATTACTTACATACATATTGCTGGAACCAAAACTACATGTTGGTTTACTTTTGTCGGTCAACAGTCAAGAGGAGTCCATTTCAACTCCATTATGAGCTGTGGCTTTTCAAGTCAATTCTAGATTTAAGTTAGTCATCAAGTCTTTTATTCTATGAAACCAGGTTAACCAATATTTAATAGATTTCTAAAAGACAATTTCACAATTGTCGCCAATCAATGTGTTGTAAATTCTAATAGGCTTATTAGTTAGTAAGGATTTCTGTGTGATAATAGACTGGTTTTATCAACCAAGTGTGGTTGAAATTGTCTATCATACCAACTTATTTGTTGGCTGATACTTCCGTATTTAACATTTTAATGAAAAATTGGAGAAAGGCAATTAATGTTTCATTTAGATTTAGAATATTATTTTCAAAGATAATCAAGGACTAGTTTGATAAACAATACTGTGAAGCTCTAGAAACTACTCTTTTATCTACATTAATATCCTATTTAAGCACAATGGAATCAAAAGGCATTCAATTTTAAATGTTTTCAAAGGTTACAGTATTGGAGATTCCATTATTAACTCCATTTAGAACAAATGAAAAACACCTGAACTACATATAAATTCTGTGCGCTTTTCAATCCTGTTGATCATTGAAAAATTCAAAAGCAATATGCAGATCCTCTTGGCAGATTTTAAGGATTTGCTTTTTAACCAAATGTTGCAGGCATATCAAGTCAATTTCAAAACAAATGAACAAAAAAGTTGCGAATTTAGTTACTCAATCAACCATTGCTGTGAAAATTTAATATGAAGAAAGAGACAATGGTTCTCAATCTTCTAAATTGGATGCAAACTCCTGTTTGTGTTCTTCAAATATTCTGAAAATGGGCGCAAAAAAAACTTTAAATTTACAAGAAGATCTCACAAAAATATAGAGCCCTAACTACTTTTTGTCATATTTCTTGAGAATTAGTAGTAAAACAGTGAAAAGTCATTTAAATTTTTAAATATACGTGTTTATATTCCAATAATTACATAATTTTGGCTAAAAATGATTTATTTAACATGGTCAGTCCCCTCGATGGCCCG
>NYWD01000138.1 GCA_002684855.1 Planctomycetaceae bacterium
AGGAAGTCCCCTCCGCCGACGAAGATGTCCCCCACCGAGGCGCCCGCACGCTGGAATCCACCGCAAGTACCGGGATTCACCAGCAGATCCGGCTTGAATCGCCGGCAAAGCAGGTAGGCCGTCAGGGTGGCGGGAACGGTTCCGATCCGATCGCATCCATGGATCGGATCCTCCCCTGCGAATGCGATCGCGACGTCGAGCGCGTCCCGCGCGGGATCATCCCCTCCTCGGCGGAGGACCCCGCGATACCACGCCGCCGGAAGATCGGGGTCGAGCGGCTCCTGGAGCTCGAGGCCGAGCCGCTCCACGAGCCCCATCCCCTCCGCTCGCATCGCGAAGTAGATCGCGACTCGATCGACGGTTTCAGGCAGTCCGGGGGGAATCTTCATGATCGGTCTCCAGGCACGGAACTCTACTGGATGGTGTCAGGCCGTCTCGTGGTGGGCGGATGGGGTGCTGGAATCCCCGGGGCGGGAAGGCGTTGTGCCTACACTTGGAGGTAGATTCTGCCGATCGTCGTTCCCATCCATGCCACGGAATCGGATGTCGCCGATGCCAACTCGAACCATGAGCAGCCTTCACCCCTTCCTGCGATCGACGATCTGCATGATGACGATGCTCATGGTCGTTCCGGGAAGCCTGCATGGTGGGACCTCCGTCGCGGAGGTCGATGACGATCAACCCGATCTGCGCGTCGTGGAATCCCGAACCGTGGAGGTCGTCGATGCCGCCTCCGACGCCACCGTGAGGCTCGAGTTCCGAGGAAGGATGGCTTCCTCGGGAAGCGGCGTCATCATCGATCCGAACGGACTCGTCCTGACGGCCGGGCATGTCGGGAACCGTCCCGGCCGCCGCGTGGAGGTACTGCTCCCCGACGGACGCTCCTTTCGCGGGGAGACGCTCGGACAGATCTTCAACGACGACGTCGACCTCGGGTTGATCCGCATCGAGGACGTTCCCGATGGCGAGACCCTACCCGCCGTCGATCTCGCCGAAGCACGTTCGATCGATCGGGGGGACTGGGTGATCACGCTCGGTTACGCCGCGGGCATCTCGGATCGGATCGACGTCCAGCCAGCGGCGAGGCTCGGAAGGGTGATCGGCACCGACGGGGGGGAACTCGCGGTCGACAGTCCGTTCGACGCCGGAGACTCCGGCGGGCCGGTGCTCGATCTCGACGGACGCCTGGTCGGGATCGTGAGTCGCTGCGGACATCAGGCGTGGCAGAACATCGCCACGGGCGTGGCGGCGATCCACGCGTTCCTTCCGCATCTGGAAGCGGACTCCCTGGAAGACATCGATGCGGACGCCTGGTCAGGCAACGGCGCTCGACGAGGAGCACGACGAACCAAGCGGGATCCCCGTCTCCTCGCCGGGATCGCCGCGAACACAGGCTCGAGTCCGGGATTCACCGCTGAAATCCGATACGAGGACCGCCTCGTCGGCGTGGGCACCATCGTCGGTCCGGATCGGATCGTCGCCAAGGCATCGCTGCTCGCTCGGCAGTCCCGCGATGCGATCGCGATCTACGAGGACCCCGCCGACGGTCGCCGGGTGCTCACCGACGTCACGCCGATCGCCATCGATCCGGAACTCGATCTGGTCCTGCTCGATGCGCCGGGGGTGGAGGGACCGGCACGCCCTCCGGAGCTGCGATCGGAACCGGTCGGGGCGGGAACCGTGCTCGTGGTGCTCGACGACGACGGCGATCCGGCCGACTTCGGCATCGTCGCCCGGGACCAGGACGTGCTCCGAGCCGAGGACGCGACCGAGGACCGGCCCTTCATCGGCATCGCCTACTCGGTCGAACGCGACGGAACCGGCGTCCGGATCACCCGTGTGGTCCCGAGTTCCAGCGCAGCCGCCGCGGGGATTCGAGTCGACGACGTCCTGCGGACGCTCGATGGCCGCCCCCTCCAGTCCCGCCGCGGCCTCGCCACGGAACTGAGTGAACGAGCCATCGGCGACCTCGTCTCGCTCGAGATCGACCGCGACGGCGAGTCACTCGAAATCGGAATGGCGCTCGGCATCCGACCCGGATCGAGCACCAACGGCCTTCCGACCAACACGACCACCGGAACCAGTCGGCTTCGAGGCGGCTTCGGGGAGGTCCATCTCGTGGACGCCGACATCCCACCGCACCGAATCGGGTCTCCGGTGGTGGATCTCGACGGCCACCTGGTCGGTTGGACCGTTGCCCGGCGGACCAGGACCTCGGTGGTGGTGGTTCCATGGAAACGAGTCCTGGATCGGATCGAACGGCTCGATCCTGATCGCGACGAGACGGCGAGAAGGCTCTGCGCCTATCGCGTCGGCGTGACCGAGTCGACCGACGGCCGGATCGAACTCGCCGCCAGCGATGCGTTCCCCATCGGGGACGCGATCCGGCGGGAGCGATTCGCCCCGGATGGCGGAACCACCTGGGGGTCGTGGACCGACTCCGACGACGGACTCGAATGGTCGATGCGGATCGATCGCCCCGGACGATTTCGCGTGATGATCGACCAGGCCTGCTCGCGCCGGGACGCAGGGACGCCGATTCGCTTCAGCATCGGGGAGACGACGCTCGATGCGCGAACGGAGGCGACCGAGGGCTGGACGCAGTTCGGGGCGTTCCCCCTCGGCGAGATCGAGATCGCATCCGCGGATGACTACGTGGCGCGACTGCTGCCCCTCGCCTCGCCCCGGAACGCGGTCATGAAGTTCGCGAAGATCACGCTTCTTCGCATGGAAGAGGACCGCATGCCCCCCCTGGACGAGACACGACCGTGACCACGGATCTCGCGACGGAGGGTCGGGTCTTCGTCACCGCCGACACTCATTTCGGCCAGTCGAACGCGTGCAATCGCTACGACCGCCCCTTCGTGGACGCCACCGAGATGGAGTCCGCGATCGTCGACCGATGCAACGACGTCGTCGGTCCACGGGATCTCCTGCTCCACCTGGGCGACTTCGTCGGCGACTGCGGCGGGACCCGGGCCAAGACCGGAATCGCGGCGAGGATCCGGGAACGCCTTCATGCCGGTCGGATCGTCCTGATCCGTGGTAATCACGACCCCGATCGACGCAAGTTCCGGGAGGTGTTCGACGAGGTCCACGACCTGCTCGACCTGAAGCTGGACGGTGCGGCGAAACGGGTCTTCTGCAGTCACTACCCGATGCGGAGTTGGCGCGGCGGACGCAATGGTTCCCTGCACCTCTACGGACACACCCACGGAAGGCTGGAGGAGATCGGGCGATCCACGGACGTCGGAGTCGACTGCTGGGGGTTCCGGCCGATCCTGTTCGACGATCTGGTCGCGATGTTGTCGGCCCGCGAAATCCTCGCCTTCCCGCTTCGCCGCCTCCAACGCCAGCCGGTGCGGACGGGATTCTCGGAATGAGGCCCCCCGCCCACGGGGAAGGAGGCGGGTTTTTCGGGGTGAACGGGGTCAAGGGTCGTTGAATTCGGATTCGTGCCTTTAGAATCAGGAACCGTTCCGATGGATCCGGATCCGAGAGGCGGGGTGTCTCAGCGATGAAGAACCGAAGACCCGATGCTCGTCCCGCACCGATGATCTCGATGATGTCGACGATCTCGGTCGCGGTCGCAATGGGGTCTGCCGCCGGTCTCGGGTCCGAAGCATCGGCCCAGCATCAGGACATCGTGCGTCGATCCGCGTTCTTCGAATCGAAGGCATGGCCGATCATCGAACGTGAATGCCTTCCCTGTCACGGCGGCGGAGGTCGTCCGAAGGGCGGCCTGCGTCTCGATCATCGATCGGCCCTGCTCGAAGGTGGCGATCGAGGACCCGCGTTCGACGAAGCCAGTCCCGAATCGAGTCTTCTGCTGCGAATGATCTCCTGGGAGGACGAGGACTACCAGATGCCGCCCAAGGGGCGTCTCTCCGACGACGAGATCGCGATCCTGAACGAGTGGGTGCTGGAGGGCGGCACCTGGGCGGATGGTGTCGGCGCGGATCCGGCCGATGCCGATGCGATGACCGAGATCCCCATCGGCGGCGACTGGTGGGCGTGGCAACCGCTCGAGCGGCCGGAGGTGCCCTCGGTCACCGGAGCGGCATGGGTGCGGAATCCGGTGGATTCCTTCATCCTGGCCGAGCTCGAGGCGGCGAACCTCGCGCCCGCCCCCGAGGCGGATCGGCACACCCTCGTCCGACGCGTCGCCCTGGATGTCACCGGCCTGCCGCCGACCCCGGCGGAGATCGCCGCCTTCATGGACGACCCCGCCCCCGACGCCTACGAGCGCATGGTCGACCGGTTCCTCGAGTCGCCGCAGCACGGAGTGAAGTGGGCGCGGCACTGGCTCGATGCGGTTCGCTACGCCGACACCGACGGCTACGAGCGGGACCGGGTCAAGCCGGAGGCGTGGCGCTACCGCGACTGGGTCGTCGGCGCCATCAACGAGGACCTCCCGTGGAACCGTTTCCTGGTCGAGCAGCTCGCCGGCGACGAGCTTCCCGACCGCGATCTCTCGACCCTGACCGCGACCGGTTTCTACCGACTCGGCATCTGGGACGACGAACCCACCGACGTGGAACTCGCCAAGAACGACGATCTCGATTCGATCATCGACGTGGTGAGCCGGGGAATGATGGGCATGTCCGTGGCCTGCGCACGGTGCCACGAACACAAGCGGGACCCGATTCTGCAGGGCGACTACTACCGGCTCGCCGCGATCTTCCGCGACCTCGCGCCCTACAAGGAGCGGATGGGCAACGCGATCGATGCGAACAACGTCACCCGGCAGGTGCCACTGCACTTCGGCGCCGAGGGAGAAGCGGCCTTCGCCGCCGAACATGACCGATACGAGGCGAGATTCGCGGAGACGTTCGATGCGCTCCAGGCGTTCGCGGCGGCCGTCCCGGAATCGAACGGACCCCACCCGTCCGACGCGGGGCTCGTCGCCCACTACCCGATGGATGATTCCGCACAGGGCGTCCTCCGGGATTCGACCGCAAACCACCCCGGACGCATCGTCGATGCGCGACTGGGTCGCGACGGCCGGGTGGGCGGCGCGCTCGGCTTCGATGGCGGCGACGACCGCGCGAAGATCCCGAATTCGGCGAACGAGTCCTTCACCGTCAGCTTCTGGATGCGGACGACCGCCCAGGCCCGCGGCTCCGCGAGCGATCCGAGATGGTTCCTCGGTTCCGGCCTGATCGACGGCGAGGTCTCCGGCATCGTCAACGACTTCGGCATCTCGATGGTCGGTCCGGGCGTGATCGCCGCGGGTGTCGGTCGTCCGGAGACCTTCGTGAATTCCGCGCCGGGCTTCAACGACGGACGATGGCACCACGTCGCGTTGACCAGGGACATCTCGACCAGACGGATCACCCTGTACGTGGACGGCATCGAGGTCGACGCGGACCGAGGCGGTCCCCAACCGCTCGATGCGATCGAGGAACTCACCGTCGGCCGGTCGCACCCCGGGGGCGGCGGCTTCGCCGGCACCCTGGACGAGATCCGCATCCACGACCGTCCGCTCTCGGCCGAGGAGATCACCAGCCTCGCGCTCGGCGTTCGTCTGGACGATGCGGTGGTCGATTCGATTCGAAGCACGAACGGAGCCGCTGCGGCGAAGGAATTCGTCCGGCTTCGAGACGAGATCCTCGACCTCGAACCCCCGCGGACGGATTCGATGCTCGTCCTGTGCGCGCGGTCCCGGGGCCCGGTGCCGCCGCAGACCAACATCCTGATCCGCGGCGACGCGCACAGTCCGGGCCGACTCGTCGCCCCCGGCGTGCCGAAGGTCCTCGGCGGCGAGGACTTCACGCCGGCGCCTCCGGATCACCGGGAATCGAGCGGGCTCCGTCTCGCCTTCGCGGAGTGGCTCGTGGAGGACGACAACCGGGTGACCTGGCGGGTCGCCGCCAATCGACTCTGGCAGCATCTCTTCGGACGAGGACTCGTCCGATCCAGCGACGACTTCGGTTCCCTCGGCACCCGGCCGACCCACCCGCGGCTGCTGGACTGGCTCGCGACGGAATTTCCCCGTCGCGATCTCTCGCGGAGAGCGATGGCCCGTCTCCTGCTCACCTCGAGCACCTATCGGCAATCGAGTCGTTTCGATCCCGTGGCCTTCGAGCGGGACCCGCTCAACGACCTCTTCTGGCGATTCGATCTTCGACGGCTGACCGCCGAAGAGGTGCGTGATTCGATTCTCGCCGTCTCGGGGAATCTCAACCCCGAACTCGGTGGCAAGGGCGTCTACCCACCGCTGCCTCGCGCCGTCCTCGAGACCGCATCGCGACCCGACGCCGCCTGGGGCTCCGCCACGCCCGAGCAGGCGGGCCGACGAAGCCTGTACGTCTTCCTGAAACGCTCCCTGAGACATCCACTGCTCGAAGGATTCGATCAACCCGACACCGATCGAGCGTGCTCGGTCCGCTTCGCGACCACGGTCCCGACGCAGTCCCTCATGATGATGAATTCGGATTTCATCGATCGGCAGGCGAGTCGATTCGCCGCCCGCCTCGTCGAAGCTCGCCCGCAGGGCCTCGAGGCGCAGATCCGGCACGGACTCGAACTGGTCCTCTGCCGGCCACCTGCACCGGCCGAGATCGACGAGATGCGGATGCTTCACGCCGAGCTCATCGAGATCGAATCGCTCTCCGAAGCGGAGGCGTTCGACGCCCTCTGCGTGCTCATGCTCAACCTCAACGAATTCCTCCACGTCGGCTGACACCCTTCTCGATCGCACGATCCCCTCCCCCGGACCCCTGCTCATGGCCACGAACTCCGAACGCGAACACGGGACCTTCTGCGGTCGAACCCGGCGCGAGTTCCTCTGGGAGGCCGGTGGCGGCTTCACCGGCGTCGCACTCGCCAGCATGCTCGCGGGTGACGGCTTCCTCGCGAAGCAGGCGCGTGCGGCCGACGGAACGACGCCGTTCGAGGCGACCGGAAATCCCCTTGCGCCGCAACGCCCCCACTTCGCTCCGAAGGCGAAGACCGTGATCTTCCTCTTCATGTACGGCGGCCCCAGCCAGGTCGACACCTTCGACCACAAGCCCAAGCTCTACGGCCTCGACGGAAAGACGATCGACGTCAAGGTCAAGGGTCGCGGGGGCGAGCGGAACCAGGGGCGGGTGGTCGGACCGAAGTGGAAGTTCAAGCAGCACGGCGAATGCGGCGCGTGGGTCAGCGAGCTCTTCCCGAACGTGGCGACCTGCGTCGACGACATCGCCTTCATCAAGAGCATGTACGCGGAGAGTCCGCTCCACGGATCGGCGATGCTCATGATGAATTCGGGGGAGATCCTCTCCGGTTCGCCCGCGATCGGTTCCTGGGCGAACTACGGCCTGGGCAGCGTCAACGAGAACCTCCCCGGCTTCGTGGTGATGCTCGACCACACCGGCGGACCGATCTCCGGCGCGAAGAACTGGTCGAGCGGCTACATGCCGGCGAGCTACGCGGGCACCGTCCTCCGGCCCAAGGGCGAGCCCATCCTGGATCTCGAGCCGCAGGCGACGCGACGAGGGTCGGTCCAGCGACGCCTCCTGGACCGGCTGGACCGGCTCAACCGCGCCCATGCCGCCAGGAATCCCGGCAACCCGGATCTCGAGAGCCGGATCGCGAGCTACGAGCTCGCGTATCGAATGCAGTCCTCTGCGCCGGAAGCGGTCGATCTCTCCCAGGAGTCGACCAGGATGCGTGACCTCTACGGGCTCGACGACGATCGGACCCGGGAGTTCGGGCGGAAGTGCCTGCTCGCCCGTCGCCTCGCGGAACGAGGCGTCCGTTTCATCCAGGTCTACTCCGGCGGCAACCACAACGACGCCAACTGGGACGCCCACGGTGATCTGGTCTTCAACCACACCAAGCACGCCGGGGCGACCGATCTCCCGATCGCGGGACTCCTCAAGGACCTCAAGCAGCGCGGGATGCTCGACGAGACGCTCGTGGTGTGGGGCGGCGAGTTCGGCCGCCAGCCCGTCGCGGAGTATGCGGAGGGAACCGGCCGCGACCACTGCTCCGCCGGGTTCACGATGTGGATGGCGGGGGGTGGCATCAAGGGCGGCGTGAGCGTCGGCCAGACCGACGAGCTCGGATCCGCCGCCGTCGAGGACCGCTTCCACGTGAAGAACCTCCACGCCACGATCCTCAACCAGCTCGGCTTCGATCCGAACGACCTCTCCTACTTCCACGCCGGGCTGGACAAGAAGCTCGTGGGGGTCGAAGGGGCGGAGCCGATCCGCCAGATCATCGCTTGAATCGAATGCGAATCGTGCTCGGATTGAGCTCGGAAGCCCGTCCTGGTAGACGGCTGTTCACGGGTTCACTCATGGTCTGACACATCTCAGTCGGGAATCTGTTTCAATGCATCCCTGAGCCCCACAAAATCCGTATCGCGGACAGCGGTGCGGGGATTTGGCCGAGTCACCTCGAATCGATGAAACTGCGCGGTCCCGCAATTCTCACGCTGACGCTTGCGACCGGACAGGTCGTAGGCCTGCTCAGAACCGTATTCGTGGCTCGAATGCTGGGGACGGAGATCCAGGGCGAGTCGATCGCAATCGGCCTGGCCATGGGGCTTCTGGTCTCGCTGATCACGCTGAACGGTGCCTGGCAACTCGTCCAATCCCGCGACCAGCGCCTCGACGAACTCCAGAGCACGCTCCAGGGGATGGGAATTATACGGGGAGTGGCTGCTTTTCTGATGCTCGCCGCGGTCGGTCAGCCCTTCCTCAACTACATCGGTCAACCAGAGCTCCTGATGCCCCTGCTGGTCATCGGGCTCTGTCCGATCATCGAAGGTTTCACGCATCTCGACCCTTGGAGGGAACTGCGTGACAAGCGATATCGCTCACTCACCATTGCCCAGACCGCGGGCCCCATCGGCGGCGCAATCGCATCCATCATCGCGGTCTGGTTGACACGCACCATCTGGGCCGCGGTGATCATCAGCGTCTGCATCAGCTTCAGCAGGATGGTCGGCACCCATCTGGTAGCGAAGCGGCGATGGACGTGCCGGATACACCGGGCGCAACTCGGATCTGTTCTCCGGTTTATGATGCCACTGATACCGGCCGGACTGCTCTTCTGGCTGAATTCCCACTCCGACCAGATTCTGATGTTCCTCGGTGCCAGATCCGACCTGCTGCCAGAATTCTCACTGAGCAGCATCGGGGCATACGGGACCGTGGCTGGCTTGATCCTCCTTCCGCGCGGAACCCTCGTGACGGCAATCCAGTCGGTCCTGATCCCCCGACTGGCAGAGGCGAAGTCCGACTATCGCGAACTCCGTCGCAGATCACTCCAGGGGATCCTCTTCATCACGGGACTGTCCCTTTTTATCTGCATTCTGGGGCTCCTCGTCGGGGATGCCGTCTTCATCATCGGACTCGGCGAGTCTTTCGAGGCAGGCGCAGCCGTCGCTCCGACACTGATCGGCGCATTCGGTATCCAGCTGTTCAGGACCTATTGCTACGAGTCCAGCGTCGCGATGGGGCAAACGTCCGTCCACCTCGTCGGCAACACCTTCCGACTCTCGTCGATGGCCTTCGCAATCGCGTTTCTCATCGAGGGTAGGGGGGTCGAAGGTCTCGCTCAGTCCGTTCTGTTGGGCGAACTCACAAGCGTCTCCGCGGCAGGAATCTGGCTCATAATCATCGGTCAACGACAAACCTGGCCCGTCCTGCCTGCGGCCGCAGTCACCGGACTATTCATCATCCTGAGCGAACCGCTCTTGGCCCATGTGCATGAAATCTCACCGGTGCTGCGATTGATCGCCGTAGCCGGTGTCTGCTCGACCATCTTGCTCGTAGTCCTCGTCGCAAATAGAAGACGTCTCTTCCCAATACTGAACCGGTCGAAATGAAAACGCCGGGGCGTGGCGCGGTGAATGCGATACCCAGGACGGTCGACGCCGGATCCACGACCGGGCTGCCGTTGGATTCGAATCGTTGCCCAAGCCGATTGAACGCAGACGACCGCAAGAGGCATGCGGATCCCCGTCGTGCGCGAGGGGATCCACGGACCCGGCCGGGACACCGATTTTCACGCAAGACCAAAGCGATGCAGATGCAGAAACGGCGACTTGACCTTCATCGAAGCGATGCAAGTCCCGATCATTCCTACTCGACCGTGCGACCTCAGTCGGAGGACTGACGGGACCGCCTCGGGGTTCTCCTGGTCGAGACATTCGACGTTACAGGGCGAACGACGATCGGAGTGGCCTCGGGACCTGCCGAGCCGGGTCCTGATTCGCCATCTCCTGGGCGTACTGCAACGCGGTCGACGGGAATCGGAAAGTCCCGGGCCTCAACCCTCCTCGGACGCGGCATCCTCGCCGCAGAGGTCCAGCTCCTCCTGGAGCTCCGCCGCGGAGATCTCGATGCCCTTGGCGGCGAGATCCGCCTTGACCTTCGCGATGACGTCCTGGTCGCCGGGCTCCTGCAGATCGGCGCGGATCACGGTCTTGGCGTAGGCCTCCGCCTCCTCGCCGACGAGCTCGAGCTGACCTGCGACCCATGCCGCGAACAACTTGTCGCGCCGCATCTCGTGGCGGAACTTCTGGTCGCCTTCGGCCTGGAACTTCGCTTCGAAGCCCTCTTCACGTTGTTCGAATCCACGCTCGCTCATC
>NYWD01000139.1 GCA_002684855.1 Planctomycetaceae bacterium
ATGGCCCCCCCGCGACCTTGCGAGCAGCGACGGAGTTGGGCGGGGCAGTCGCCCCGCCCATCGCTGAGGATGGCCGCCGCGTCGAGAAGGGCGCCACCTCTCGCGAGACATCTCGCGCCCTCGTCGCACTCGCCGTCGATCTCCCGCGTTGCGGTGCTCAAGGAGGGGGGTGCCGGCCCGGTGGGCTCGCCGTCGCTCAGCCTGGAGCTCGACAAAGTCAGGGACGCCCTAATCCGCATGGAGGACAGCATCATCTTCGCGATCATCGAGAGGAGCCAGTTTCTGATGAACGACAAGGTCTACGAGCCCGGGGCCATGCCCGTGCCGAGCTTCTCCCTCGCCACGGGAAACCAGCACTCGATGCTCGAGTACATCCTCAAGGAGACCGAGTCGATGCACGGGCGAATCAGGCGGTACACGTCCCCCGACGAGCACGCCTTCTTCTCGGGCGACCTCCCGGACCTCGTGCTGCCGCCGATCGAGTACCCGAGCCTCCTCCACCCCTACGCCGCGAACATCAACATCAACGACAAGGTCATGAGCATGTACTTTGACGAGCTCCTGCCGCGAATCTGCGACGACGGGGACGACGGGAACTACGGTTCCGCGGCGCTCTGCGACATCAACCTCCTTCAGGCCATGTCCAAGCGCGTCCACTACGGCAAGTATGTCGCGGAGTCCAAGTACATTGCCAGGCCTGATGTCTACGACCCCCTCATCAGAGGTCGGGACGAGGCCGGGATCATGGCCCTCCTTACGGTGGAGTCTGTCGAGAGAAAGGTGGTGCGGAGGGTGAAGAACAAGGCGTGCGTTTTCGGCCAGGACATTCAGGACGTCATGGGGACCATCACTATCAACGAGACGGAGCCTAACAAATCCAAGGTTGAGCCCGAGAAAGTCGCGCAACTGTATAACGACTGGATCATGCCTCTCAACAAGGAGGTGCAGCTGGAATACCTTCTGCACAGACTGGACTAGATTGAGTGTAATAAAAACGGGGTCGCATCTTTCTTATCCGGGTCATTCGCCCCGCGTCTCTCATCCCAACTCAAACCTTCCCTGGCATCACCCATCTTGCCCTGCTTAAATAGCGTCTCGTGTCGTTCGTTTCCCTCCGACCCGCCCACCCGCCCGCTCGAGACGGGATTGTCGATGCGCGGCGCGATGCCTGCTCGCTAGCTCGCCCGTCCCTTTTGGCACTCCGTCGTGCAGCGCTTCAGGCACTGGTCGTTCCAGGCCGGAACTTGGTGCATGTTCATGCACACGACTCGCTGGCACGACTCGGTGCACGAGTCTATCCGCGAAACGCCGCACACAGTGACGCAGGACTGCGGCGTGGGATCCTTCGCCAGGCCTCCGAGCCGCCTGAGGAGCCTGTCCGATGTGCAAACGCGCTCACACACGAATGAGGGGTCCGCGCCATCGTCGTCACGGCGAGTGGCAGGCCCCGAGCTGCTCTTCTTTCCCTTGCTGGTCACGCCGCGAATCAGAATGACGGGCGCGATTATCCCTGCCGCCACGGCCCACGGACTCGGAACGCCCATGGTGACGTCGGTGAGCAAACCACCCGATGATACCTCGCCCCGGTCGCTTTTATCTTGCGCAAACCCTCATAAAGCGAAACGCTTTTTTCGAAGGAGCAAACGGCCAAGGACGCGCTCGGAGTCGGAGCAGAGGGAAGTAATATGGACGCGCTCGGTGGGGGAGCGGCGGTCGCCCCGACGCAGGAGAGCGTGCAGAAGCAGAAGAAGAACGAGGAGGAGCTCTTAAGATTGTGCTACCTCGGAAAGAACGATGAGCTCGCTCACCAGGCGACCATCTGCGGAACGGCGAGAGTGCAGCAGGCTCGTGACAAGAAGCAGAGGATCGGGCTCCATTTTGCGGCTTCGAACGGGAAAACCGAGACAGTGAGGGCGCTCATCGCGCGGTACGCTTGCGATGCGGACGCCGAGGATGAGGACGGAAGGACGCCCCTCCATTTTGCTGCTAGTCAGGGACACACCGACACCGCGTCCGTCCTCTGCACGTTCGGGCGCGCCTGGGTCGACTCGAGCGACAGCCAGGACGACACTCCGCTCCACCTCGCGGCGAGGACCGGGCACACCCTGACGTGCCTCGAGCTCCTCGAGCAGGGCGCATCGCCCCACGCGAGAAACAGCAAAGGTCTCACGCCCATTGGAGAGGCGGTCGTCGGCGGCCATCTCGACACGGTCTCCTCCATCGGGGACTGGGACTCGGCCTGCCTGCTTGACCGTCCCAAGTCCTTCTCGCTCCTGCACCTCGCTTGCGGCCAGTCTCGGCCCAATATCGCGTCCTACCTCGTGACCAAGGTGCCCAACCTCCTAAACGACACGCACAACCCCCAGAGGCTGAGCCCCCTGCACTCGAGCGTCATGGTCAGATCCCTTCCGTGCGTGGAGGCGCTGATTGGCGCCAAGTGCCAGCTCAACCTCCAGGACGGCAGCGGGAGGACGCCTCTCGACCTGCTCGACGAGGAGCCCTGCGTGAGCGGCCAGGGAGCCGCGGAGAGGAATCTCGAGGAGGAGGAAGCGCAGATTAAGGACATGCTCATCAGAAACAAGTCCATGTTAGGTGCCAGCCTGCACCAGAGTCAAACCACAACAACGGCACTGGAGGGAGGCAAACGCCCCAAAGCCCAAAAACCGGCGCAGAGCCACGACCAAAGGAGGACCTCTTTTCTCCTCCAACTTGCAGAAGAGCTCAAGGCTTGCCGAGGCAGTTTTGACAAGCAAAAGGATGTCCTCCTGCAGCTGGCAAAGAGATATTCGGGCGATACCGCTGCGCTGGAGAGGTGCCTTGGTCAGGGGTTCTCGAACGGGAGCGAGGACCAGAAGAAGATGGACGTGGTGGCGGCGGTCGCCAAGACCATTGCTGAGATGGACCGAATTGACAAGGGATTGGAGGTGCTTCGGACGCTGAAAGCTGCGCACGAGGATGACGCCATCCAAGACGCTCTGAGAAACTCGACACTTAAGGCTGCTCTTGCCGAGTCGAACAAGTCCAGGGAGGAGCTAAGGGCGATGGTCATGGCCCAGGACCAGGGCGGGATATCTCCGCTGATTCAGAACAAGCTTCACGGCCTCCAGGTTTTCTTCACTTCGAGAGGATTCACTCCAACAGCCTTCAGCAAGGAAATAGCAGTGGAGCCGGGAAAAGAGAGCGAAGCGAGGCGGCAGGACGAAGAAAGAATAGAAAAGCTCGAGAATACCATGAGAAGCGTCACCGAGAGCAGCATCAACGCTCTGGTGAGGTTCTCTGAGATCCAGGATGGCCAATCGAAGGCAGTCCAATCAGTCCAGGCTGAGGTGCCGGGGGTTGCCAAGACTGATACCGAAGCTGGAACATCCTCCGAAGCCAAGACAGGTGCTGCGGTGCGAGGCGAGATCTGGCAAGCTTGCAAGAGACAGGTTCTCCTGTCCCTCATCAGCCTGTTATGCACCGTGGCCCTCATGTGGGTTCTGAGACGGTCTGGCAGGATGGACATTGACTTTTCCGACTTTCCCGCTGCGGAGGAGGTGCCCACTCCTGGCAGCACGGAGAGTGGCGACCCGGGCGCCTACTCCGGGGGCGGGACAACCTTTGACGAGCTCTGACTCGATTCTTTTTAATGTGATTGTGCTCTTTGCGAGCGGGTTTGAATTTCGTCATATGAGCGGGCGCTGGCACATCTTTGCCTCGAATTTTCAGCGAGCGGCCTTCACGAGGAGGAGTATTTCATATAAAGCTATAGACTAATACAAGAGATGAGGCTGGCACTGGAATCGATCCATTGGAAAAAATGTTTTGATTGATGAGAAGTATTCGCTTCGCTAAAACTTAAAAGAGCGATTCCTCGTCCTTCCTTTCTGCTGCAGAGCGCTTTCCACGAGAGGCATGCTTTGGGCCCTTCTCACGTGATGGTGACCCTCCCCTTGATTCAGGCCCATGCCAATGTGCTGCTGGTTGGACTGCTGCCCCGGTGGCACGACAGGAGCCACGAATCTCGCTCTCTCTGCAACCTCCAGGGGCTTGTGCAGCTTCTCGTAGAACTCGTCCGATGTGTCCTCACTCTCGTCCTCTCCCTTGCCCTCCTTCTCCTCCTCCGCGACCTCGTTCTTCTTCTCATCCATTGCCTCAGCCAGAGCGTGAGTGATTGACCGAATCCCTGGAGTATTGATGAACTCAACCTTGAGAGGGGTCTGGATCTTGGACGCACCCATGGGCGACCCCATGACGTCCATGTCGAAGCTGAGGCCGGCAGTGAGGTACCCGGGACCCCTGGGGGAGGACTGAGGTCCTCGGTCATCAACGGCTCCGCCGTCTCCAAGACACTCCAGTGCCTTCAGCCTCGCACCGACCCTGTTCCTCGTCAAGGCCGCGTCGATGGGCGGGGCTGTCGTGCTTCTTGCGTGAACGATCTTCCCCTGGCGGTTGATGTTTTGCCTCGAGTACACCAACTGGGCGTGGAGGCACCGGGCTTGCTTGTGCACGAGCAGAACCTGCTCCATGATGCCCACCAAGGCATTGTCTCCCGCATCGTTGTCCGAGTCATCCTCTTCCATCAAGGCTGAGGCCTCCACCACCTGTGGGTCCCTTCCCAAAAGGGGGTGGCCCGGAAAAGCCGCCTCCAACTTGAATTCCTGTCCCATCCTGCCCTCTCTCCTCCTCTTGACCGGCCTTCGATGAATGGCTTCTCCGTTCTCGAGGGGGGAGCACTTTGCTGTTGGTGGGGCAGCTGGGGCCTGATGATGAGCCTCCCCCTGCCCAGGGGCGGCTAGATTCTTTTCCTTCTCCTTTGCCAGGGCCTTCAGCTTGTTGTCGTAAGCCTCTTTCTCCTCCTCAAGGCTCCTAATTCTCCGCTCAAGCCATCGAAGCTTCCACATGATCTCGCGCCTGCCCTCGGCCTCGTTCCACTGCCTCCGCAAGGATGAAGGGGGACTGGATGTGGAGGCGTGAGGCTGCTGGTGTCGTTCGATGGGGTCGACCTTGACGGCGGAGGGTCGCTGAGAGGCCCCCTCTCGCGATGCCTCGTCGTCCGTGTCGGAAAAAGAGCTCCAGTCCAGGACAGGGTGGGCGGGCGAGTCCCTCAATGGCGCGTGCTTCTTCGCAACCACTTGGATGGTGTCCTTGATGAGCTCCTTAGTGAGGGGCGTCTTGAGGGCCTCTGTTGCGCACGCCGACCGGATGTAGGCCGCCATGAGCCGCTCCTCCGCCTTCGCAATGGCCGCGTCGTTCGCCCTGGCCGTGGTTTCCGCGGCCTCCTGTTCATCCCTCCAGGCGGCCTGGGCCACCTCGGGGTTGTAGGCGCCCTTAACGGACACGTCTGTGACGACGTTCTGCGTCCAGTTCGTGCTCGAGGGGTGGAGGAGCAGGACGCTCCGGCGTAGTTCGAGCTCGTTCTCTCTTAGAACCTTCCGCAGGCAACGCTGGAGGTGGGATGCGGCCTTGTGCACTCGAGTGCGCTTCTGATTGTACAGGAGCGCATTGGAGCAGATGAGCTCCAAGTCCGCCGCGAACTGGAAGCAAAAGCAGGAGACAAAGTTAGCGAGTTGGTGAGTTGGTACAGGAGAAGAGAGCGGGACTTACCTGAGTGTAGGTGCGGTACTCTCGCCCGCGAATCTTCTTCCGGATCGTGAAGAAGTCCATGGGACTCTTGATCACGGAGAAGTACCCGGGAGCAACCTCCTCCGTGACGGGATCGGAGAAGAACCTGCTGCTGTCGTGAGCGGAGATGCGCTTGACACAGGTCAGCAGGCACTCTTCCGGAGATACCACGTGCACCTTCGAGGCCCCGGGCGGCTGCGTGCTGGCGCTGGCCGGAGGAGGGGGCGTGGGAGTGGGACGACCAGACCCCCCGACGGAGGGTGGCCCCCGCTCGACGTCGGCCGCGTTCATACCGGGCTCCCCGCGCGCCCGTTGTGTGTGCAGTTCTGGGGTTTCCAATCAGTGAGTCCACTCTCACGCAGAGGCACTATGGCCGCGAACTGCGCAAGCGGTGTGAAACTCTGGCCTCTCGCTCACGTGGTTGCTGGTGAGCGGGAACTGCCGCGCGCCTGAGACCCTTGGAGCCGAGTCAACCTCGGAGACACGGTGGTAAAACCTCGTCGTCAACTCCTTCCAGG
>NYWD01000140.1 GCA_002684855.1 Planctomycetaceae bacterium
AACTTTGGTACTCCAACAAATGTAGCACATTGTATATTTGGTACATTTTACCAGAAACTAGAAAAAATAATCTCCTACTCAGCTATCCACCAAGCCTTGTATAGTTTTCATGGTTAAAACTTTTCTTTATCTTGCACAAAACTTTTTGGCAGCAATGTTTAGCATCCGAAATATCAAGTAAAATAAAATAATATCAAACTTTCTACAATTCAAATTCTACAACATAACACAGCAACTGGATTTTCATCTCCAGAATTCAGGAAAGCCTCATCCACCTGTCAATGGAATACTCTAAAGCTGCCAACCATCTCTTTTTCTCCGTCTCCGTCTGGGCATGAAAATAGAAATGTTTGATAGACTGCTCCGTGGGTATCATCTCCCACGCGTGTCTCCTGCCCGCTATGCTGCTGGGCTGGGCCTTGTAACCATGTAAATATATCACCCCAATGGCGGGGGCATCTGGCTCAATATCACTGTAAATGTAGAGACAACCATCAATGAGGACCAGTAATTGTCGTATCCAGGAACCAGCAGAGTATTGGTGCAGATGACCTCGACAGTCAGGGTTGGTGTGACCGGAGGCTGGGATGGAGGATCTCTGGCGGGAAACCTCGAGCCACATATCATCCTGCGACCTTCTTTTGTTGGCAGCAATGTGAAGCATTTCCTTCCATTCCGCAAATTCTGTCTCAGAATCTGCAGCCAGCCAGATGCTTGACGCCCCAGAATCAGAATCTGGTCTGAAGACTTGCAGACAGTATCTTGGAGTTGCAGCCAGAACTGGATCTTGTCTGTCTGCAATATCCAGCTGTTTGATGACACAACCCGGTAACAACACCGCCCCACTTGGCCTGGTGTCATTTTCAGACTTGAAAGAATAGAGGCAGTCATCAGCTCTGAGAACAAACCATCTCGTCACCCAGTGGTGCTGGTGCTGGGAGGATTGACTGTTTGATGTTCTTTTCTTCTTGTATAAATACCCCTGAGCTAAAACTTCCTTGGCCATATCCAACTGCTGCCACACACTCGCCCTCTCCATGACGTCATCCATCCGTGCAACTCCAAGCTCGAGAGCTTCACTGCATCGCTGGGCAACGCGGACCACTTGAGTGTGAGGAAGATCCAGAACATTGACACCATTGATGGTGAGGAGGATGTCACCCACAGTGAGTCCAGATGTTTCAGCGGGAGTTCCTGGTTCTATAGCGGATACAACAACTGGTCGAGATCCGTGAATTCTAAAACCAAATTCTCCATCCAATCTTTGAACTGTCACCGTCTTGTTGCATTCAAAAGTTCTATCTAGAATTCTGCTGTACATTATGGCTGATGATTTTCTGTGAACCATCCTGTGTGTTATCGCTTGATACTTTTTACTGAATTCCTTCTCACTCTGTGTTGACTCTATCGAGGCAGATCTCTTGAGAGAATTGTGAGAACCTGAATCAATCTCCCTCGTTGATATGCTGCTGGTTATTTCCCCAACAAATACCCAGGCTTGCTTCTGATATTCTCCAAAGTAGCAGCCTGAGAACTCCTCTGTATCATTATTGTCCGCTAGAAGAATTCTTTCTGATGATTTGGAGCGTGATCTACTCCGGGACTTTTGTCTTCCCTTGCTACTAGATCTACTTCCGGCCCCAGATGATGAATTGTTCCTTTTTCTATCAATTTGTACTGAAGTTGACATCACTTCGGGTAATTCTTGTCTTTGACAAATAACTAGTTCTGGATGGTGGTAGGAATCATTTGAAGACAAGTTTTCTTTCCCACTGTAGCCAGTTCTTGACTTTTGATTTTCCAATACTGCACTGAATACTTTGGCTTCTTGACCACCGCGGACCAATGGAGGATTAGCGTCAACATTTTCGAGAGGTTCAAGTATTAAAATTTCATTTTCCGCGGTTAAAACCTCATTTACTGAATCATCAATAATTTCTGAGGCGAGAAATGATGGTGGAAGGTTCTTAACCGGACTGTCTGTAAAACCTGCGGGCGGCTTCACCAGAGCCGAATCTTCCTCGCTTGGAACCGCTGGTGCAGCAGCTAGTGGGGGGAGATTTTCTGTAAAATTTTGAACTTGCTGATCAGGCAGAGTTGTGGGCGAGGATTGACACACCTCGGATAAATGCATTCGGGATGGAAGCTCCTTCTCGGGAATCAGAGATCCCGTCCTACTCTCGGAAGCATCAACGGATGAAGGAAGAAATGAGCTTGTTCCTGATTCTTTTGAAATGGGATCGGTTTCGGATCGAACTGACTCGGTCTCTTCTATTTCTTCTTCGTCATCTGATAGCTGTGGAAGACGTGATGTTAGAATATTGGAATCCGGAGTGGCAATTGGAGTCCTCTCGACCTTCCAGTCCTTGCTACGGAAACCCTCGTGCATTGCTGGACTTCTTGCCAACGTTGGACTTGGTGTGTAACTTTCACCAATTAGCTCCCTTGGGATTGATGAGGGAGTCTTAGTCAATTTTGAATTAAAACTACCTTCCTTTGAGCCTTTTCTAACTGTTCCATTATTTTTCTCATTTTCTGTAAATCTCTCACAAAAACTATGTTTGTCTTGTTCCAGATTATTTTCTTCCTTAATCACGTCTTTAGAAAGATTTAATTTCAAGCACATTTTTCGTTGAGTTTTGTCGGAGTCAGTCCAGTCTGGTTCATTGTTGTTAGCTTGATTGGAACTATTGTAATCACTGGAACTTTCCAGAATATCCTGGACCTGTTGCACCACTGGGTCCGTCTCAATAATACTTGTCTCCTGTTCACGTTCTTCTCTCATTGTTTCACTAATCACAAAATCAGCCCCGGACTTCAGACATTTTCTCAATTCTAGTCTTTCTTGTCCCGACGTGATTACACTACCAGCTGACCCACCTTCTTCCGTATCTTTACTGACGCTAGTGACACTGTAGGAGCCGGAGCTGCTACTGACCTCACCCTCCGAGACCGGAGACTTGACATCATCCATCAGCGGCTCCGTGAACATTGGTGACTTGACATCATCTGTTATATTGTCATCATCCTGAGCTGTCATCTTGACATCCGCCATATCGCCACATGGGACGTAGTCCTTCATCTCAGAGCAGTTGGAAGCCCGGGAGCTGGGACTTTTGTCAGAATTATTAAAAGGCACATGTGGTGAATTTTGATTAAAATTGTTTTGTTCGCTCGCACAAATGTTTTCTATCAAGCTGTAAGATGCTGATGTTAATGCCAGTTCATCTGGAAGGCTCAACGTTGGTCTCTTTGTTTTCTTAATTTCTAGTTTCACTGAATTGGATCTCCCAAGCCGATGAACAATCTCATATTCTGTTAAGACTATCTTTTCATCATGTTGAGTTTCTGAGTTGTCAGCAACTCCACCAGCAATATCCCCAATTGGTTCAAAATCTGAATTTATTGGCTTAAAGTCACAGTCTTTACTACTAGCACAGCCATCTGACTCAACTTTAAATAAATGCTCACTAGAAAGTGATTCGGTTCTACCAAAGCTTGTTGCGAGACTTGAAGGAGAAATTTTGTCCGTGGCTCCGACTCCGACATCTGCAGACAGGACGGTTACTTGAGATTCTGTCCATGTCACCGTGTCAGAATTGGCTCCGGTAGTTTCTGCAGTTTCGGTAATTGACGAATAAGATCCGTGAAAATTGTTATTTTTTGCTGCCTTGGAACAGCTAAGCTCCTCAAAGAACTCTTTTGAGATTTTATGATTTAATTCTTCCTTCTCAGTGTTGCAAGATATAATTGATCCATTAGCACCACTTGCTGAAAATGCACCTTCTTGACCATGTGCCGCCAAAGAAGCAGGGACATCTGGTTCAATATTGAGAATGACAGGGGCGAGCTCTGGCAAATCTGACTCCGTGGTGTCTTGATAACCTGGAGATTGCCTCAGACAATCTCTATGATCAAGCAGATCATCAACTGACAACTCTTGTCTGTCCTCACAACTTGCCGTTCGGATTCCACTGAGAATAACATCCGAGGAAACGGATTTTCTCAATCGAGTTCTTTTTGATTCATTTTCCGATGTGATGTGAATTTTATTAAAATTTTCTTGCTCCTCATCTGAGAGCACCTGAGTTGAGGAGAGCGGTGGCAGTGCCATTGGTTCCAGTATATTGTCACTACTCAAAGACCGGGATTTATTTTCACTGTAATTAGATGGATGTTTCACATTAATTTTCTGATGGTTGGTGAATTGTCTTGGTTCAATCTCCAGCGAGGGACAACTCTGATTGGCAGTCTTGTAGTCTTGGCTGACCTTGGAGTGGGACAATTGATTCCGTTTTCCATTGCTTTGATTGACACTGTTTAAAGGAGTAGAAGTTCTTGGCGGAGAGAAATTAGAATTGGCTTCAGTTGGAGCAATGTCAAGATTGTAGACCTGAACTTGATATCCTCCATGTCCTCCATTACGTTGGTGATGGGGACGATTGAGGCTGGTGAACCAATGGGGAGGAGGCTGATTGAGGCTGGGAGTCATCAGATGACCAGGAGGAGAAATAAGGCCATTAGTTTGAACACTTTCAGATACCATACAAGCCTTCTTTTGCAAGCGGGGACTTGTTGTAACAACCTTTGAGTTATGTTGCTGAGCTTGGTGCTGAGGGTTCAATCCTGGACCTTTAGCTTGGGAAACACTTTTCTTCACATCAGTTTGGGTTGCTTGGGTTCTCATACTCGATCTTTTCAGACGATCAAGAACAATTTGTCTTGCAAGCTCGGGGGTAAAAAGTTCGCTATACAGTACGTAATCTGGTGTCTTCCGGCCATCGAGCAACCTCTCGGAAGACTTGGATGGAGTCGGAGGCTGTTGTTGATGATGATTCTCAGCCTCCGTCATGTTTCCAACAGTTTGAGACCGGAGAATGGAAGAGGAGTCAAAGCTGACGTGCTTCTGCTTCCGATCATCAAGAGAGACCTCGGAATCATTAACCGCCTTGCGATGGAGCAGCAGGTCTGGTGTGTTGGGCTGTGTGGTGTGCTGGGAGGTGAGCGTGTCCTGGGACAGGAACATCTCGGGCCTGGTCATGGCGGGGCTGTACACACTGTAGCAGTAGGCGGGACCGGAGGGTGGGCACGGTACAGGTGGTCGCTGTGATATTGGATAGCCCATTGTCATACTCCGGAAATAGTTCTCGTCAGCGATGTTGACATGCGACATCCGCAGTCCGCTACCTGCTTCCCCACACATTCGACGGCCTTCGAAGTAAAAACTTTTGGGTCTTCTTCGAAAATAATTGTCATCGAATCCATCATCCTCGTCCTTGTATCCCTGTCGATGGCCAGTCCAGGTATTGCCAGGTTTGCCGGGATTGGGACTCACTGGTCTCTTGATGTTGCCATTATTTCCACTACTGAGATCATCTTCACTGCCAGACTTGCCAATACAGGATGTCAATATTGACCTTTTGCCGTGTTTGGTGCAGGGTGATATTCCGGAATTACCATTATCAGAAAAACATCCAAGAAGTCCCTTCTTCCTCTTGTTGTCGAGTACTTGGAGCTCCTTGTCGTTGATGCAGTACTGCTCCCTGATGTCCTCCCTGCTGTACATGGGGATGACCGATCTCCGACCATCATGATCTCCCTTCCTACCCATTGCATTCTCCTCTCCACCGTCTTCAGCGTCAGACAAGTCTACTTGAATTGAAGCATCTATGCAATGTATCAAGTTCTTGGCCTGGCTGCACTCTTCACAAACAGGCTCCGCGTCTGAAGATTCTCCTGCACCGCCAGCAGATTTCACTCCAGGTAAGTTGACAAACATACTGATTCTGGTACTGTGCTCTGCTTTGCCAATCCGGAGATTAAAAACCAAAAGAGTATTTTTGAAATATTTATGCTTTCATTATTGTAATTACATGTAAACTCTCTTGTAGAAGTGAATCAAGCAATAT
>NYWD01000141.1 GCA_002684855.1 Planctomycetaceae bacterium
CGGACGCCCTTCAGATCGCGTGCGGCCTCGGGGGCGTCCATCACGAAGCGAGCGAGATCCTCGAGGGTCCGCAGCCCCTCCCGAACACGGTTCGCATTCGCGTCGACCAGTCTTTCGAGCCCGTCGTGTCGCATCCGGACAAGCCTAGCACGCGAACCATCTTGCCTCGACCCGGTGGCCGTCTACACTGTCCGTCCGTCCGGACGACGCCCACCGATGGCGTCGCCCTCCGCCGCCTCCCGTAGAACCCGATCGGAACCCTTCAATGGCCTTCACGCTCCCCGACCTTCCGTACGCCGAAAACGCCCTCGAGCCCTCGATCGACGCGCGGACCATGAACATCCACCATTCCAAGCACCACGCGGCCTACGTCGCGAAGCTCAACGCCGCCCTCGACGGCCACGCGGAGCTCGCCGCCCACTCGATCGACGACCTGTGCCGGAACATCGCGGAACTGCCGGAGTCCGTTCGCGGCCCGGTGCGGAACAACGGTGGCGGGCACTTCAATCACAGCCTCTTCTGGACGGTCCTCGCCCCCGCGGGCGAGACCGGCTCGCCGAGCCCCGAGCTCGCGACCGCGATCGACGCGGCCTTCGGTTCCATGGACGAGATGAAGAAGGCGTTCGGCGATGCCGGCGCAACCCGCTTCGGATCGGGCTGGGCGTGGCTCGGGGTCAAGCCGGGAGGCGGACTCTGCGTCTGCTCGACGCCGAACCAGGACAACCCCCTGATGACCGGGATCACCGACTGCGAATGCGTGCCGATCCTCGGGCTGGATGTCTGGGAGCACGCCTACTACCTCGAGTACCAGAACCGACGGCCGGACTACATCGCCGCGTTCTGGAACATCGTGAACTGGAACGAAGTCAGCGACCGTTTCGCCGCCGCGAAGGGCTGACATCGTCTCGTTCGACACGAATGCACGACGGGCCGGGCGCCGAGGCGCCCGGCCCGTCTCGTTTCGCCTGATTCCCAGAAACCCCTTGGATGCCTTCGGAACGGAATGCGGGCGGGATCAACCCGCGGGCATCACCCCGGCGAGCATCGCGTCGAACGCCTCCGCCGTGGCGTCGACCGTGCCTTCGGGCCCGACGAGGCGGACGAAGACCCGCCGTCCCGGCGCCTCGATGATGGCCCCGATCTGACCCTGTCCGGTTCTCGGCGCCGCGGCGCCCATCGACTGGTAGCTACCCGCGGTCTGGATCCGGGTGATCTTCATTCCGCCGATCTCGCTCTTGGTGATCTCCGCCTCCGCCGGATCCCCCTCGGGCGTGCGGAACTGGTTCACCCAGCGATCGATGTTCATGTCGGTGGGGCCGCCGTCCGTCCCGTTGAACAGGGAGAAGACGATCTCCGCCGAGCCCCCGCTGTCCGGAACGCCGGGCACGTCGTACTGCAAGGTGCGGAAACGCATCCGCGGTCGGGACCACACCCAGGTCGGCGGCTTGGGGAACACCAGTCCCCCGACTTCGGCCACACCCGGGTCGCTGGTCGCGGTGGAGACCGTCCAGCCGGTCGTCGACGCCGCGGGCGACGACGACGGCGTGTTCGTCGCCTGGGGCGCGGGCGGTCCCGTCGGCACCGAGGGCCCCTGCGCGGTCGCGGCGGGCTTGGTGGACGCCGGCGGCTTGGGCGCTCCGACGGAGCCGTCGCCACATCCCGCCCAGAGCACCGACGCGGCGAGACCCGTCGCGATCAGGGTGGAGGTTCTGGCGAGGGCGTGCGTTGATGCGGGCTTCGGTCGAGTCGTCATGATCGGGTTCCGTTTCGGACTTTTGGCGATGCGGCGGGCCACGGTGACGGCCCGCCCCGGACGTACGATACCGGGATGGACTTCGAAGCCAAGCGCAGCCCGGATCCAGCCGCCCGGTCGGTCCTGATCCGCGACGCGATCATCGACGGCCGACCGGTCGACGTTCGATGCGATGACGGACGGATCAGCACGATCGGGCCCGCGGGGACGTCCGCGACCGACCTCGAGGCCGGGTCGATCCTCGACGGCGACGGCGGGCACCTCCTGCCCGGATTCGTCGACGCCCATCTCCACCTCGTGCTCGCCGCCACCGCGCTGGAACAGGTCGATCTCGCCCGATGCACGAGTCGGTCCGACTTCGAGCGTCGACTCGCCGAACGCTCCGCGACGCTTCCGACCCAGGGCCCCGACGCGTGGCTCCTCGGTCACGGCTGGCTGGAGACCGACTGGGGCGGCGGCCTTCCCGATCGTTCGTGGCTCGAGGCGTGCGGCGACCGACCGGTCGTCTGCTTCAAGCACGATCACCACGCGGTGCTGGTCAACGACGTGGTGCTCGCGATGCTCGATGATGCCGAGCCGCCGCCGGGCGGCACCGTGGTGACCGGAACCGACGGTCGACCGAACGGCCTGCTCCTCGAGTCCGCCGCCTGGCAGCTCGTGAATCCGCTCGTGCCGACGCCGTCGATCGAGACGCGGCGCCGCACCTCGATCGCGGCGAGCCGGCACCTCGCCACGCTCGGCATCACGAACGTGGGCTCGATGACCTACGCCGAGGACGTCCTCGACGTCCTCGATCCGATCCGCGACGAACTCGCGATCGGCGTCGCGGTGACCATGCTCGATCGAACGCTTCCGATCGACGAACCGCTCGGGCGTCTCGAGGCGCTCGATCACGATGATCGACTGCGGCTGGTCGGCTGCAAGGCGTTCCTCGACGGGACCCTCGGCTCCCGGACCGCCGCGATGCTCGCGGACTACGCGGACCGACCGGGCGAACGCGGGATGCTGGTCGAACTCGCGGAACGCGGCGAACTCCGCGAGTGGATCGAATTCGTGGTCAAGCGGGGCTGGAGCCCCTCCATGCACGCGATCGGCGACGCGGCGGCGCGGCTGGCACTCGACGCATGCGATCACGCCGAGCGGGTCGCCCGGGGGATGGGGGTCGAGCCGCCCGAGATCCGGATCGAACACTGCCAGACCGTCGATCCCGCCGACATCCCCCGGTTCGGTCCATCGAACCGCCACGCGAGCATGCAGCCGACCCACATGCTCGACGACGGCATCACCGTCGAACGATCGCTCGGCCCGGCACGCCTCGATGCGTTCTTTCCGTTTCGCGCGATCCACGACGCCGGCGGCACGCTGTCCTTCGGAAGCGACTGGCCGATCGAGAGCCCCGATCCCATCGAGGGGATCCGGGTCGCGGTCACCGGCCGGGACCGGAACGGCCGAACGGTTCCAGGCAACCGGACCGTCGACGTCGCCACCGCGATCGAGGCGTACACCGTCAATCCGCGTCGAGCGCTCGGACTGCCCCCGGTGTCGATGCAGGTCGGCGATCCCGCCGAACTCGTCGTCCTCGACCGCGACCCGCGCGACGTCGACTGGACCAGCGAGCGGCCCGTCGTGCGGGCCACCGTCCACGGAGGTCGCGTGACGCACCACGCCCCGGTCTGAGCCGGTCCGGGCTCCCCCGGGCCGAAGGGGCGTCACCGACGCGGATCCGTGTGATCCGCGATACTGCCGGGAATGACGGACCTCACCCATCTCGACGCCGAAGGCCGGGCCCGCATGGTCGACGTCGGCGGGAAGCCCCCGATGCACCGGACCGCGATCGCGGTCGGCACCCTCGTCGCGGCGCCCGCCACCCTCGATCGGCTGCTCGCCGGGGACCTGCCCAAGGGCGAGGCCGTCGCCGTGGCCCGGGTCGCGGGCATCCAGGCCGCGAAGCGGTGCGATGCGCTGATCCCCCTCTGCCACACCCTGCCCCTCGATGCGGCGTCGATCGACTTCGAACGCCGCGATCCCGACCGACTCGCGGTCATCGCCACGGCGGTCGTCACCGCCCGGACCGGCGTCGAGATGGAAGCCCTCACCGGCGCCTCCGTGGCGCTCCTGACCCTCTGGGACATGGCCAAGGGAGTCGACCCGGACCTGCGGATCGAAGACGTCAGGCTCATCGAGAAGCGAAAGGAACCGACGGCATGAGCGGATGGTGGATCGCGGATCTCTGGAACCAGGGGCAGGTCGTGCAGCTGGCGTCCTGGATCTTCTGGGTGGTCGTCTCCATCTGCCTGCACGAACTCGGGCACGGCTGGGCGGCGATCTGGGAGGGGGACGACACCCCGCGACGCACCGGCCACATGACCATCAACCCGATGGTGCACATGGGCGGGTACAGCCTGATCGCCTTTCTCCTGCTCGGTTTCGCGTGGGGACTGATGCCCGTCAATCCGGGCAACTTCCGTCACCGACGGTGGGGCGACGCGATCGTCGCGGTGGCGGGCCCGGCGGTGAACCTCGTCCTGGCCGTCATCCTGCTCACCATCGCGGGCGTGGTCTCCGCGACCACGCTCGGTAGCGAGGTGAAGCCCGAATGGGCCCTGCGCACGTTCGAGTTCTGCTACACGGGCGGCTGGCTGAATCTCGTCCTGCTCGCCTTGAACCTCCTGCCGATCCCCCCGCTCGACGGTTCCCGCATCCTCGCCACCGTGTCGAACCCCTATCGCCGACTCCTCCATCACCCCAACGCGGGGATGTTCGGGCTCGCGTTCTTCGTGATCGTGTTCTGGATCACCCCGATCGGACGGGTCGCCTACGGCTTCATCGAGAACGCCGCCCTCCTCTGGGTGGGCGTGGTCCAGGGCGTCGTCATGGCCGCCTCGGGATCATGAGCCCGATTCCGGGCCTGGATCGCCGATTCCCGGGCCCGCGTTGACCTCGACGCCGGTTCCACTACAATCTCCGATTCGCCCCCGTGGGCCGAAGGCCGTCTCGCACGGAACCCGACCGGGTTCTCTCCGGGCCGCCCGATCTCCGACGACCCGCATCGCGTGATGCGGGGGAGACGAGGACCACGCCAGCGAGGAATCAACACATGGTTGTCTTGCGCATGAAGCGGATGGGTCGCATCCGTCGTCCGTTCTATCGCATCGGTGCGATGGACAAGCGATCCCCCCGGGACGGTCGGGTCATCGAGGCGCTCGGGTGGTTCGACCCGATCACCACCGATCCCGAGAAGACCCTCAGCCTGAAGGCCGGTCGCATCCACTACTGGCTCTCGGTCGGCGCCCAGCCGAGCGAGACCGTGGCCGCCCTCCTCAAGAAGAACGGAATCGATCCGAAGCCCGGTCCGCACCACGCGGCGCTCGTGGATTCGGACGAACCCGTCTCCATGGAGTCGGCCGCGGAGTGAGAACTCCACGGCCGGCGTGAAGCTACGGCGATCGGAACCCGATGCGCATCGACGTCCTCACGCTCTTTCCCGACATGTTCCGCGAGGTTCTCGCGACCAGCATGCCGGGAAGGGCGGCGTCCAGTGGAGCCGTGGAGTACCACCTCCACGATCTCCGGAACTGGACGACGGACCGACATCGCACGGTGGACGACCGACCTTTCGGCGGAGGCCCCGGCATGGTGATGATGTGCGAACCCCTGTGGGAAGCGGTGAACGCGGTGGAGGCGTCGGAGACGTCGCCCGCCCGTCGCGTGCTCCTCACGCCCCAGGGCGAACCACTCACCCAGGCCCGGGTCGAGGAACTGGCCGCGGAACCGCGGCTGCTCCTCGTCGCCGGACACTACGAGGGGATCGACGAGCGGGTGATCGAGGAACTCGATCCGCTCGAGATCTCGATCGGCGACTACGTCGTCTCCGGCGGCGAACTGCCGGCGATGGTCCTCATCGACGCCCTCGTACGACTGCTTCCCGGGGTGCTCGGGCACGCGGACTCCGCGGCCGAGGACTCCTTCTCGACCCGGGATGAATCGGGCCGTCCGCTCCTGGACTGCCCTCACTTCACCCGGCCCCGAACCTGGCACGATCGGGAGGTCCCCGACGTGCTGCTGGGCGGCGATCACGGTGCGATCGCCGACTGGCGACGTGAACAATCGGTCGAGCGGACGCGACGGCGCCGCCCCGACCTTCTCGACCCTTCCCCGCGACCCCTGGACGTCGAACGATCCATGTCGCGGCAGCCCGACGGCGGCACGGCCGCTCGAGGGGAACATTCGGGCGACGGCCCGGGAGATTCGGACTCATGAACCGCACGGAAACGATTGAATCAGTGGTCGCCGGCCAGCTCAAGGCCGACGACGCCCTTCCCGCCTTCTCGGTCGGCGACACGATCGACGTCCACTACCTCATCATCGAGGGCGAGAAGGAACGAGTGCAGGTCTTCCAGGGCGTGCTCATCGGCGACAAGGGCCGAGGCGTCAACCGGACCATCACCGTCCGCCGCATCGTCGCGAACGAAGGCGTGGAGCGGATCTTCCCGCTGCACAGCCCCCGCATCGCGAAGATCGAGGTCGTCCGCCACGGTGACGCCCGTCGTGCCAAGCTCTACTACCTCCGCGACCGCATCGGCAAGGCCCGCCGTCTCCGGGACCGCCGCCGAGGCCTGAAGTGGGTCAACGAGGGCTGACGCCCGATCCACTCATGCAGGTCTCGCTGAGCAAGTCGTTCCGCTTCGAAGCGGCGCACTGGCTGCCGACCTTCCCTGAAGGTCACAAGTGTCGGCGTCTCCACGGGCACTCCTTCCACGTCGAGGTCGTCGTGGAGGGCGAGGTGCCCGAGGAGACGGGGGTCCTCATGGACTTCGGGACCATCAAGGCGGCCATCCGTCCGATCGAGGACGCACTCGACCATCGTTGTCTCAACGACATCGAGGGGCTGGAGAATCCGACGAGCGAGATGCTCGCGAAGTGGATCTGGGATCGGCTGATCGGCGAACTCCCGCTGCTCCACGAGATCAAGGTGCGGGAGACCTGCACCAGCTCATGTCGCTACCGCGGCACCTGAACCCGGCGTGGACGCCCGCCCCTCGACCCGCGACATCCCTCCCGGACGCCAACCGACATGCGGCTCTGCACCATCCTCGACACCACCACGGCGCGATCCGTCGGCATTCCCGACGCGGTCTGCGACCTCGTGGTGCCGCACGGGGCGCCGGTCGACGCGATCGCGTCGATCCTGCCCGGCAACCCGCTCGCGGACGACTGGGTCGGCCTCCTCGATCTTCCCGGCGACCTCCTCGTCGCCTGGAGCGGCACGCTCGCCGACGAGCTCTTCGCCGACGACCCCCGGACCTGGATGGCCGAAGGCCACGAACGGTTCGAGGCCTTCTGCGACGACATCCGCGAATCGCTGGTCGCCGCGGGTCGGAGACTCTGCTTCCGTCCGCACGGCCGGCACGTCCTGAGCGATCCGCAGGGAACACTCGACTTCCTTCGCCGCCGCGCGGATGAGCCCTTCGGGCTCGCCCTCTCCCCCGCCGACCTGCTGCTCCCGTCGATGCTTCCCGATGCCGAGGATCACTACACCCGGATCCTCGACTTCATGATGCCGAAGGCCGACCTGCTGTTCCTCGCGGATGCGGTTCCCGGCGAGCCCGTGGACGAGTACGAGGAGCCCCCGATGCTTCCCGTCCCGCTCGGAGAGGGCGTGCTTCCCCGGGCCGCCGTGATGGAGGCGGTCCACACGCGACTGCCCGAAGGCGTGCCCGTCGTCGTCGCGCCCCGGGACCTTCCCACCGCGACCGCCTGGCGACACGGCGCGGCCCGATGAGCGGGAAGGCGACGGTCGTCCGCTGCGACTGGTGCGGGAACGATCCGCTCTACCAGCGATACCACGACGAGGAGTGGGGGTTTCCGCAGCGGGACGGCGACGTCCTGTTCGAGAAGCTGTGCCTCGAGGGCCTCCAGTGCGGGCTGAGCTGGATCACCATCCTCCGGCGACGCGAGGACCTCCGGCGGGCGTTCGACGGCTTCGACCCCCGAAGGCTCGCCCGATGGACCGATCGCGATCGAAGCGAGGTGCTCGAACGCCCCGGGGTCATACGCCATCGCGGGAAGATCGACGCGATCTGCGGGAACGCCCGCGCGATGACCGAGGCGTTCGAGGACGCGGACCGCTTCGCCGAGTTCATCTGGTCGTTCGCACCCGACGTCGATCCCGCACGCCGTCGCCCGAGGAACACGGCGGAGGTCGCGACGGAGACGCCGGAGAGCCGGCGACTGGCCCGGGCCCTCCGCCGACTGGGCTTCCGTTTCGTCGGACCGGTCACCGCGCACGCGTTCATGCAGTCCATGGGACTCGTCGACGACCACCAGGCGGGATGCCATCGGACGGGAACCCCCCTCGGCCCTTCCGACGCCTCATCCCCGATCGCTTGAAAACACGGCCCGGCCTCGCCGACGGGGGTTAGGATTGGAGCGTCGGTGGAAACCGACGAATCCACGACGGAGCGGCACCGACGACGGAGACCTCGGCGATCGCTCCGCGGACCGGAGGCACGTCGGAATGGCGGCGACTTTCGATGACGGACTGGATGCGAGGGTGCTCGTCCTCAATCGCGCCTACGCGGCGATCCGGGTCGTCGACGCTCGACGCGCCTTCACGCTCCTGGTCAAGAACATCGCCGAGGTGATCGCCGTCGAGGACGGGCACTATCGAAACTACGACTTCGAGACCTGGGCGGACATCGCCGAGCTGCAGCGGGAGTTCGAACCGGACCGCCACGACTGGGTGCGGACCACCCGGGTGACGATCGCCGTTCCGAAGATCATCCGGCTCTTCGACTACGACCGTCGACCTCGCCGGACCGTGAAACTGAACCGACGCAACATCTACACCCGCGACGGCAGTCGCTGCCAGTACTGCGGCGGATCCTTCCCGACGCGGGAACTCACCCTCGACCACGTCGTGCCCAGGGTCCAGGGCGGCGAGAACAGCTGGACGAATCTCGTCTGCGCGTGCGTCCGCTGCAATGCGAGGAAAGGCGGGCGGACCCCGGTCCAGGCCGGCATGCGGCTCGTTCGCGAGCCGGTCCGGCCCAGGCGGAATCCCACCATCACCGTTCGACTCGGCGGTGGAAAGTACGAATCGTGGAAGGCGTTCATGGACGAGGCCTACTGGACGGTCGAGCTCCAGTAGACGCGAGCGTTCCGGCCGGATCCGCTGGGGTTTACGCCCCGTTCGACGGGAATCGACCCCCCGAACGTCCACGGAGGTGCGAACATCCCTCCGACACTCGGATCGACGGATCGCCGAAGCGACCCCGCCGACCGACCGAACCCGGGGGCGCTGCCGATGGAGATCGCTCGCAACTTCAGATCGGTTCCCGATCTCGGCCCGATCGACCGGGGCCCGCTGCTCGCGATGATCGCGTTGAACGCGATCTCGATCCTGCCGGCGTTCCTGACGGACCATGTGCCGTTTCCCGCGTCGCTGTCACTCGGCGTCGCCCTGGTCCTCACGCTTCGTTCCGGGCCTCGCTTCGCCGCCTACTACGTGATCGTCTCGACGCTGTTCAGCCTCGTCATCTGGCTCGGACGCGGCGGCTCGCTCGCCGGATCGACCGCCCTGACCGCCTTCCTGTCGACGGCCTGCATGCAGGGGATCATGCTGCTCCTGACCCCCTGGCTCCTCGGTGACCGGCGTCGTGACCTGATCAACGCCTCGCCTTCGCCGATCGGGGTGCTGCGACTCTTCCTGGTCGTCATCCCCCTGGTCACGCTCGCGCCCGCCGCCGCCGGCCTGTACCTCGCCTCGGCGCTGGGCGGGGTCGATCCCGTTCGCGTCGGCGTGGCCGCCGCGATCCAGGGCCTGGCCGGATGCTACGCCACGGCGCCACTGGCGCTGGCGCTGCTTCGCGACGAGTCGGGCCGCCGCTGCTGTTCCTGCAACTGCGAGCGTCGCTGGACGATCCTCGGGATGCTGGCCCTCGTCGCCCTCGTCGGGGTCGCCCATCATTCGATCCTGAACAGCGGGCAGGTGCTCACGCAGACCCTGCTGGCGCTCGGCTCCCTGTCCCTGCTGGTGTTCCTCGCGGTGCTTTCCGGCTGGTTGGCGACCGCGGTCGGGGCGCTGGTGCTCGCGATCACCACCGGCACCGCGCTGGTCACCAGCCTCGCACCGCTCGACGCGTCCGCCGCGGTATCGGAGGTGATCTCCACCGCCGGCATCGCGGTTTCCGCGGAGATGGGTTCCGTCCTGCCCGTGATCGCGATCTCGCTCGTGGTCGCGAGCATGACCGAAATCCATCATCGTGCGTATCGGAGCCTCAAGGATCGTGACGAACGCCTCGGCGGACTGCTCGACGACACCGCCACCGGATTGATCCGGACCGACGAGGCGGGACGGATCGTCTTCGCCAACGAAGCCGCGATCACGGTGATCGGCGTGGATCCATCCGTGGACGAGAGGGACGAACACCACGTCCACATCGAGACCCTGGTCGCCCCGACGAGCCGCAGAAGGCTCCGTCGCGCACTTCGTGTGGTCGAAAAAGGCCGTCGGTTCCAGTGCGAACTCGAGATCACGATGCCCGATGGATCCACTCGCATCCACATCGCCCTCTTCAGTCCGGTTCGCGATCCGGGGTCCGCGGACTCGGTCCTCATCACGATGCTCGACATCGACGAGCGAGAGCGCAGGGACCGGCGAATCCGGCGACGCGAGGCCGTGCGCAACCGAGGGGCGGTGGAGACCGGGGAACTCGATCGACTGACCTCCCTCGTCATGAGCGACGTCAACAACCTCGCGACCGCGCTGGCCGGCGTCGCGTCCTTCGCCCGGGACACCCGGTCGCCCGCCGGACTCGACGAGATGCTCCTGACGCTCGAATCGGGGTGCGAGACCGCGGCACGACATGCGGCGCGGCTTCGACATGCGATGCCCGGGACTGCGTTGTCCGAGGAGAAGACCGACGTCGGCAGGCATCTGCGCGACCGGATTCATCGAGCGGTCGCGACGGGTCGGATCCGGCTCGATCGGATGGACGCGAGGACGGGGACCCTCGCACCGGTGACGGGCGCGTTTCTCGATCTCCTGGCCGAGGAACTGATCTTCGACCTCGAACCCGACGGTCCGGCCTCCCATCCCATCGTCTCGATGTCGGTCCGGGATGACCGGACCATCGGCGGCGAACCGGCCGTCGAGATCGAGTTCGCGAGTTCGACCCGACGACGCAGGCGGTCGATCGCCGCCCTGACCGGTGGTATCGGCGACCGCTCGTCGACCGAACTCGAGGTCTTCGGACTCGCCACGATCGCGGCGCGCATCGAGGAGATCCGGGGCACCGTCGACGTGGGGTCCGAAGACGGCCGCACGATCGTCACCATTCGAATCCCGATCGAGATCCGGAACTGGAACGCGGCGTGATCGGCGCGGATCGGAGCGGTCCGACCGGTCGCCCCGCGTGGTCCCACGGACGACGCCGCGGATCCGGGGTCAACCCAACGGCGCGAGGAAGGCGGTTCCCGGGGGGCCGCTTCCGGCCGGCATCGGCGAGGCGTCGAGCCCTCGATCCGCCCCCTCCTCGGCGAACGGCTCGGATTCCGATGGTGTCGGTGCCGAGGGGCCCGGGACGGGTTCGGATGCCGCTGGCCCATCCACCGTCTCCCCCGGGTCGTCGTCGAGCGTCATCATCGATTCGATTCGAACGGTGGTCTGGTGGCGGAGTCCCCCCGGCAACCATTCCTCGCCTTCGACGCGCTCGACGAGCATTCGTTCGGGATCGACGAAAAGGCTGAAGCGGGCTTCGGTCGGACCGGATTCCTCGTCGCCACCGGCCCGGAGTTCGACCCGGACCATCTCCCGATCGTCGACGAGCACGCGATCGGCCTCGGCCGCCCGGAAGCCGCCATCCTCGCCCGGGCGGAACTCCTCGAGCGGCGAGTCGCTGAATCGGAGCCGGAGATGCGGAAGCAACCACAGATCCTGTTCCGAGGCCCCGGGCTTCGAGGACGTCAGGGCCCGGCCGACGTCATCCAGGAGGCCCGGCCGCTCCACCACCAGCCGGTCGTCCCGGACTTCCGCCCGCACCCGCGTCCGCGTCCGGATCGGTGGGTCGTCGGTCGCCGGGTCGTCGGTCACCTGTTCGACCTCGGTCTCCTCGACGTAGTCCTCGATGGCGCGATATCGATCCACCAGTCGCTTGAAGAACCGGATCGGATCGAGGTCGTCCAGTCGAGCGACGAATCCACGGACTTCGGCGGCCGACTCCAGCGACCGACGATCCACCGAGGTCTCCCCACCTCCGGCGGCGACCGCCTGGTTCGCCGAGGAGACCCCCCCCAGCGCGAGCACGCCGCAGACGAGGCGGACGGTCGTTGACGCGCGGCATGGGAGCATGGCCCGGTTCCCGTCGTTTCGGTGGAGCTGCCCACCGCCCGCAGAATCGCGGACGGCCTCGTCGATCATACCACCCCGGATGCGGAACTCCGGGATGTAATCAGCTGATGAGCAGCACATTGAGGGTCATCACGAGGGCGTTGCTGAGGCCGTGAGCGACCATCGGCGCCACCAGCGATCCCCGAACCTCCCGCGCGACGCAGAAGCCCACCGCGAGGCCCGCCAACGGTGGGATGGCGACGAGGCCCTGCGGATGGATCGCCGCGAAGATCACGCTGGAGACGACCGCCGCGAGCACCATGGCGATCGGCACCGCCCAGGTTCGCATCAGGCCCCGGAGATGGCTGTAGAAGACGCCGCGGAACATGGTCTCCTCGACGATCGGCGCCGCCACGCTCGCCAGCACGTAGATCTGGAGCAGCCCCCAGACATCGGCGTCGGCGACCGCCTGCTGGACCGGATGACTCGGTGACGGCGCCTCGCCGGTCTGCGACTCGACGAGCCAGGTCAGGAGCACCATCAGGATCGCCCCGATGAAGAGCATGGGCACCGCCACCATCCACGCGAGGATGCCGTGGAGGAACTCGACGAGACCCCGACCGCCGTGGAGTCCGACGTCCTGGCGCATCGTCGCGAACGAAACGCCCCGCAGGCCCGGCCACGCCAGCACGACGAGGCTCGCGAAGAACGCGATGATGCTCGCAGGCAGGGGGAAGTCCTCGACCTCGCCTCCGCCGACGTCGGCCGCGAGGTCCGTGAGCGGCCCGAGGGCCAGCTGCAGGCCGAAGAAGGACAGCATCCACAGGGCGAAGGTCTCGGCGTACACGCCGTGATGCGCGGTCGGCTCGACGCGACTCCGCACCTTGCCGAGAAACGACATCACCAGCAGCACGATGCCGAGCACGAAGCCCGTGAGACCGGCGAGCCCGAAGATCACGGCGAAGACGCCGAGGAAGAGGACGAGCCGCCTCGAGTCGGCGGCCCGGATCGCCATGGCGTCGGCATCGCCGAGATCGCAGGCGAGCTCGCCGAACCAGCCCAGCCGGGTTCGGAGGAGTTCGGCGTCGGACTCGGAGAGCGCGGTCTCGCCGTCCGAGGATCGGAGGGCGGACGCCACGGCGGGCCGGAGAAGTTCGAACCGGGGGTCGTTCTCGAAATCGGTGTCGTCGAGCGTTTCGAGGCCCGCCTCCGCGCCGAGCATCGCCGCGACGAGAATGGAATAGGCGACCTCCCCCGCCGGCCCCGACGACCGGATGCCTTCCGCCTGCGAGAGCGTGGATGGATCCCCGGTCACGGAGAAGAGGCTGTAGGCCACCCGCCCCATCAATTCGTCCGGTGCGGCCACGAGGAGACCCTCCGGGACCGCGACCTCCCCGACCGCGGAATTCGTGATTTCCTCCCCGCCCTCCAGAATCGCCGGCCTGGCCATCCAGAAGACCGTGGCTCCCAGAATCACGACCCAGGCGATCCAGACCCCGAGAGGCCCCTGCGGGATACCGGAAGGGCGATTCGGGCCACTCCGAGCCGAATCGGGAGGTGCGTCGGATGCTTGCTGGATGGGTGGATTCGTCATGATTTCCAATCGGCCTCACTCGTCTCATCGGCTCCGAGGGACCTTGACAGAGAACCGTCGATGGCTATTCTTGGCGATTCTCGATCGGTCCTTCAAGCGGCCGATCGGGCGTCCGCGTCTCGGGCGAGGTTCATCCGTCGATGAATCGTACTTCCATCCGTCATACCCCTCCGCCGATCGGGCCCACGACATGCCCCGCCAGACCTATCACGCGAAGCCCGGAGAGATCGAACCCGCCTGGCACGTCCTCGATGCCGAAGGCAAGATCCTCGGTCGCTTCGCGACCCACGCCGCCACGGTCCTCATGGGCAAGCACCGCCCGGAGTACACGCCGCACGTCCTCAGTGGCGACTTCGTCATCGTGACGAACGCCGCGAAGATCGTGATGACCGGCAACAAGCTCGACGACAAGACGCTGCGGCGATACAGCGGCTATCCCAGCGGACAGAAGGTAGAGACCTACCGGCGAGTGCTCGACCGCGACCCCACCCGCCTCGTTCGACAGGCGATCGTCCGAATGCTTCCGAGCGGACGCCTCGGACGCGACATCGAGTCGCGTCTCAAGGTTTATGCGGATGACAAGCACCCGCATCAGGCCCAGCAGCCCAAGGCGCTCGAGATCGGTTGACCGAACCGACCCTCGTCCCCGCCGACCCGCATCGACCTTCACACGCCGCAACACTCGACACCGAGCCCGGACCACGACCGACCATGACCGAGACCAACGAGAACATCGAAGCCACCGAAACCCCCGCCGTCGAGGGCATCACCCTCGGTGACGTCGAATCGACCGCGACCGAGGTCGCTCCGGTCTACGTGAGCCGGGGTCCCGACGCCCACGGCTGGTTCCGCGGGACCGGCCGACGCAAGAGCGCGGTGGCGAGGGTCCGGATCAAGGCCGGTTCGGGCGAGTTCCAGATCCGAGGGAAGACCAAGGCGCTCAAGCCGCTCGACGCCTACTTCACCGAGATTCGCGACCGCAACGCGATCCGGGACGTCCTGCAGAAGACCGGTACCGAAGGAAGCGTGGACGTCTTCGTCAACGCCGACGGCGGCGGCTTCACCGGACAGGCCGGTGCGATCATCCTCGGCCTCGGCCGGGCCCTCCGGGAATACGACCCGTCGCTCGAGGGCGCGCTCCGCGAAAACGGGTTCCTCACCCGGGACGCCCGCGAAGTGGAACGGAAGAAGTACGGCCAGCCCGGTGCACGCCGTCGCTTCCAGTTCTCGAAGCGATGATCGAACCCGCCTCCGGGCGAACCTCCAGGAAACACCGAACCGTCGCGGCCCTTCCAGGCCGCGACGGTTCTTCATTCACGGACCCACCCCGACGACAGGCGTTCAGCCGGACTCGGCCGAGGCCCCGGCGTCGATCGCGGCAAGACGAACGGACCGGAGCAGCGCCTCCATCCCTCCGGACCAGCGGGTCGCCGGCCGACCGACGAGTTTCCCGGTCTCGACGAGGGATCGCGGCCGGCCCGGTGCGTCGAGTCCGAACCGGATGAGGAACGTCGGAAGCTCGGGAGCGGCGTCGAAGGCCGACCGCCTTGCCGGATCGAGCGCTCTCCACCACCGAACCGGCGCCAGCAGGGATCGCATCGGCTCGGGAACCGCGGCCATCATGTCGACGCGCCGGCCACCGACGACCGTGGGCCGGCGTCTCGCCCCGCTGATCGCGGACCAGCCGGACTCCCGTGCCACGCGACGCGACACGGCGAGACCGACGGACCGATGGAGTGCGTGGCCGGAGGCTCGACGGGTCGGATCGAACTCGCGAATGCCACTCGAGACGGCGTCCAGGAGAAGATCCAGCGCGGCCATCGCCCGAGCCGCCGGAAGCTGGTCGAGCCGTCGCCCCACCGACTGTTCGAATCGCCGCAGCCCGGCGTTCAGGCCCGCGAGCATCGCCCGTTCCAGCAGCATCCCCGACCAGCGCAGATGCGATTCGACGAGATCGAGGTCCCGCTCGCGGACCGCGCCTCCGTCGCGCGTGATGGCGTCGACGCCGCGACGGGCCCGGGCGAGTGCGAAGTTCATCGCGGCGATCCGCGCCCGATCGGACTCCTCGTCCGCCTGATCCTGATCCCGGATCCGGCTCAGCCACTCGAAGAGTCCCAGTTCCGCGAAGGTCGCCACCGAGTCGTCCAGCAGGCCCGCCACGCCGAAGACCTCGGCCGCGTCGGGTCGCTCCAGATTGGGCGGCGTCACCGTCGGCGACGGACTGACGGCGACCGCGTCGAACCGACCGGCGAGTTCGAGCCGCCTCACCACCGCGGGACTTCGATCGATCCGCGCGGCGATCTCCACCACGGGGACCGATCTCGCCCTGGCCCGGGCCACCAGCCTCGCGATCCACCGGCGGGTCCGGGCATCCCGGCTCGGCCGACGAATCTCCCCCCGCCCGACCGCCTCGCGGACCATCGCGGGACTCCGGCCACGGCGACGGGCCACCGCATCGATGGCCGCCGTGGTGGTGGGGATCTTCGACCGGGTCGCTTCGAATTCCGATGCGATCCCGGCCCGCTCCTCCGGGGTCGAACGCAGGAACGAGGAGGCCCGGGCGAGTCGCGCCGGGTGCCGCCGGGCGAACGACTCGACGATCGACCGTCGACACACCGAACGGGCGACCCCGTCCGGGAAACGAGCCAGCATCATGGGGAGACCGTCGTCCCGCCATCGCTGCAGCGTCCGCCTCGAGACGCCCCAGGCCGCCGCGATCTCGGTCGCCGGAACCTCCACGCGGGAATCGTGCGCCGCCGGCCCGCGCCGCGAAGCGAGTCGGTTCGCGAGCAGCGCGGCATCGGCGAGCAGGTCGTGACCCGGAACCACCTGTGCCTCGAGGTCGTCGTCCCGGGCGACGACCCCCGTGACCCGGTACATGAGCCACGACACCGGATAGTTTCGTTCGAGATCGATTTCCGGAAAGGCGTCGAGGAGCCCGTCCAGGAACTTCCCGAGCACCTTGGGACCCGCGAAGGCGAACTGGCGGTCGACCAGCGACATGGCGGCGGTCCGGTACCGCCGACCCGCGGTCATGCCGGCGCCATCACGTCGTCCGCGATCCGGAGGGACGGACGAGGTCCGCTCCGATCCTCCATCGCCGAGGCGGCCTCGAGGAAGGTCTTGATCGCCTCGATGGATCGGGGTGTGCACTCGTAGCAGAGGCGGACCCCGAGATACTCGATCGCCTGCGGGATGTCCCACCCATGGGACGCCGCATGCTGCTTGGCGATCGTGGCGACCCGGTGCCGGTTGCGACGTCGTGCGTGATCGACCAGCACCGCGAGGCGCTGCGCCCTCGCAAGCTCGTCGCCCGTCGCGTCGGCCCGCCGGAACCACGATGCGAAGACGAACGGCAGGCCCGTGAGTTCACCCCAGGCCTCGCCGAGATCCAGCTGGTGCGGATGGGTCTCGAGGTCGGGTCCGGATCGGACGACCTTGTCGCCGATGAGAAGCACCGCGTCGGGCCACTCGTCCCGGTTGGGGCCGGTCGCGTCGAAGGAATCGAACCTCGGCCGAAGTCCGTACTGCTCGCGCAGGATGATGCGAAGCAGCGCGATCGAGGTATGGCTGTCGACGTCGCATCCCACGGACTCGATCTCGGAGAACGGTCGGTTCGAGAACAGGCGGACGGTCCAGGTCGGACCGTCGCAGCCGATCTGGCCCACCGGCACGAGCTCCAGCGGGACCTTCGAACGCTGCTGGTCGATCACCGAGCAGAGCGAGAGATCCGTCGCCCCGACGGCGAGCAGGCCCGCGAGGGACGATGGGACCGCCGCCACGACCTCGACGTCCTCCGCCTTCTCGAGTCCGTCGATCAGGGGAAGGGTGTTGAGGTAGGAGACGACCCCGAGACGGGCGGCGATGGTCGAGGCTTCGGTCATCCGATCATGCTAGGTCGTTCCCGGTCGAGAGGCGATCGGGAACCGCCTTCGATCAGCCGAATCCGACCCTCGGCGAACGGATCGGGGGTTCCGCGTCGATCGCCGGCACTCGATTCGGCTCCGCGAGGGAGCCGCCGGCGACCACCACTCGGGGGATCCGCGTCGAGAGGCCGCAGAGCAGTTCGTACGGCATCACGTCGGCCCGCGCCGCGACCCGGGGAAGCGACACCACCGAATCCGGCTCGGAACTCACGACTTCCACCGACGCGTCCGCGTCGATCGGACCGACCTCGGTGAGATCGACCACGCACTGATCCATGTTCATCCGGCCGAGCACCGGAACCGCGACGGGTCCGTGCCTGCCGTGCACCACGAGCCGGTGCGATCCGACGCGACTCGGCGGGAGTCCGTCGGCGTAGCCGACCGGCACCAGACCCGCGATCGTCTCGCGGTCGATGCGTTCGGTGCAGCCGTAGCCGATGGTGCGGCCCGCCTCGATGCGTCGGATCTGTATGAGCCTCGACCACCAGGAGATCGCGGGTCGGAGCCGAAGCCCGGAACCGTCCTCCGCCAGGGGGCGAGGAAGGTGCCCGGTCCAGCCGAGGCCGATCCTCGCCATGTCGAAACGCAGCGAAGCGTCCTGCAGTGCCGCGGTCGCCGAGACGTGCCGGACGGCATCCTCGGGGACCAGACCACCGGCTTCGGCCAGGAACCGCCGGAAACGCCGCCCGCGATCGCGGGCGGTGTCCGGATCGTCGAGGGCGTCGGGAAGATGGGTCATCACGCCGGCGAGTCGCAACCGACGACTCTCCGCGACATGCTCGAGGATCCGAAGGGCGTCCCGCTCTTCGCATCCACCGCGTCCCATTCCGGTGTCGAGCTCGAGATGGACGGGCAGGACGATGCCCAGGGGTGCGGCTTCCCGCTCGAGATCGCGGACCTGGTCGAGCGTGTGGGCGGTGTAGTGCAGCCTTCCTGCGGCGAGCAGGTGCCTCGCCGCGCCGGCCCGATCGAGCTGGTGGACGGGCATGAGGACCAGGACCGACGCACCGCGAGCGGCGGTCGCGACCTCGACGGCCTCCTCGGGCTGGTAGGCGGCGAAGTTGCGGATGCCCATCGACGCCATGGAACCGGCGATTCGGGCGGCTCCGAGGCCGTAGGCGTCGGATTTGACCACGGCACAGATTCGATCGGGGGCCGGGCGACCTCCCCCGACAAGCCGGGCGATCGCCTCGAGGTTGCCCTCCAGTGCGTCCAGATCGATTCGAATGGAACTCGTCGTGGTCATGAAGAGTCCGAAAAGTCGGGGACTCGGGCAAGGTACCACCGGGATCCGCCCCGGTGGGGTCTCCTCTGCGGGTAGTATCGACGGATTGAGCCGGCGTTCATCAATGAGCGCCGGACCCGACGCCTCAGCGAGTTCCACCTTTGACGACTTCGACGGACAAGACCCCGCCGCGTGAGAACGACCCTTCCCAGCGATCCGCCGCCTCCCAGGCGAAGGACGACGCCGAAGAGACGTTCGACACCTCCAAGACCTTCGCCGACCTCGGCCTGCCGGACGACGTCCTGGAAGGAATCACCAAGAGCGGCTTCGTGCATCCCACGAAGATCCAGGCCTCGCTGATTCCGGCCGCGATGTCCGGGCGACACGTCCTCGGACAGGCGAAGACCGGCACCGGCAAGACCGCCGCCTTCGGCCTTCCGCTGCTGGCCGAGATCGAGCCGGGTGATCATTTCGCCTCGCTCATCCTGGTGCCCACCCGGGAGCTCGCGATCCAGGTGGCGCAGGAGATCAAGGACCTCGGGGCCGGAACCCCGCTCAACGTGCTCCCGGTCTACGGCGGCCAGCGGATCACGGCGCAGGCCCCCAAGCTGGAGCGAGGACCCGAGATCGTGGTCGGCACCCCCGGACGGGTGATGGATCTCCACGAGCGCCGGATGCTTCCCTACGACACGGTCCGCGTCGCGGTGCTCGACGAGGTCGACCGCATGCTCGACATCGGCTTCCGGGACGACATCCGCAAGATCCTGGGATCGATGAAGCAGCGCCCGCAGACGATCTTCGTCAGCGCGACGATCTCCCCCGAGATCGAGAAGCTCGCCCGGTCCTACATGAAGGACCCCGTCAAGATCGTCAGCAAGGAGAAGAGCCTGACGGTCGCCCGCGTGACCCAGAGCTGGATCAACGTCGAGCGATGGGACAAGCGGAAGATGCTCCACCATCTCATCGTGCACGAGGATCCCGACCTGACGGTCGTCTTCTGCCGCACCAAGCGCACCGTCGACGACGTCACGAAGTTCCTCAACCGCAAGAAGGTCGCGGCGCACGCGATCCACGGCGACCTCATCCAGAGCCAGCGGAACAAGGTGATGGAACGACTTCGCAGCGGGAACCTCTCGGTGCTCGTCGCGAGCGACCTCGCCGCCCGCGGACTCGACGTCGACGGGATCAGTCACGTGATCAACTACGACCTGCCGGAGGATCCGGAGGTGTACGTGCACCGGATCGGCCGGACCGCGCGGGCCGGCCGGAAGGGCGTCGCGTGGAGCCTCGTGAGTCCGGACCAGGGTGATCTCCTCACCAACTGCGAGATGCTCGCGAACATCGAGATCCCGCAGCAGGTCTACGAGGACTTCGAACCCGGTCCCGTCCCCGCCGACGTCCGCGCCGAGAAGGAACTTGCCGAGAAGCGCGTCCAGGCCCGCGAGGCCTCGGTCAAGCGGACCGAGGCGCCCCCGGTCAAGGCGGACGACACCGCGGCCTTCCCGGGCGGAATCGTGCCCACCAAGATGCCGGCCCGACGCATGCAGGGCAAGGTTCGAACCCGACGCCGATGAGCCGCGTTCCCGACGGCTTCGTTCGAACCCATCCCGAGATCGCCGACGCGATCGCGAGCGGACGCCCGGTGGTCGGACTCGAGACCGCGGTCCTCACCCACGGACTCTCCCGAAGCGGCCGAACCGCACCGAACTGCCTGCGGCCCGACGGCGAGGTGGCCGGGATGCTCGGCGGCGAGATCGATTGGGACGACGACGCCCCGTTGAACCTCCAGGCCGTCCGGCTCGTCTCCAGGGCCGTGCGTCATGCCGGCGCCGTCCCCGCCATCATCGGGATGGTCGACGGCGTCCTTCGCATCGGGCTGGACGACGATGAGCTCGCCGCCCTGGCGCTCGACGAGTCGGCGAGCAAGGTCAGCAATCGCGACTTCGCGGCGATCTCGGTCGCGGGCGGCTCCGCCGGCACCACCGTCGCCGCCTCGATGCACGCCTGCAGGCTCGCCTCGCCGGCACCGATCCGCGTCTTCGCGACCGGAGGCATCGGCGGCGTGCATCGTGGCTGGACGGAACGCCCGGACATCTCCGCCGATCTGCGCGCCCTCGCTTCGGAACCCGTCGTGGTCGTGGCCTCCGGCGCGAAGGTCATCCTCGATCTCCCCGCGACGCTCGAGATGCTCGACACGCTCGGCGTGCCCGTGATCGGCTACCGCACCGACGCCCTTCCGATCTTCACCGTCGGAACGAGCGAGGACCTGAGGGTCCCCCACCGACTCGACACCGTCGACTCGGTCGCGGAGACGTGCCGACGCCACTGGGACGGTTTCGCCCAGTCCTCCGGGATCCTCGTCGCGAATCCCTGTCCGGCGGAGGATGCGATCGACCCCCATCGCATGGACGTCCTCGTCGACGCGGGCCTCGCCGAGGCCGCGGCCCAGGGGATCGACGGCTCGGGCGTCACTCCCTTCCTCCTCGGGTCCATGATCACCGATGCGGACATCGACCCGGTGTCCGCGAATCTCGCGCTCCTCGTCTCGAACGCGGCCCTCGCGGGCGGGATCGCCGGCGCCTGGCCGGCGGATCGTTCCGGTTGACAAGCCCGGGGTCCGCCTGCTCTACTTCTTCGGCGTCGACGGCTTGATTCCCGGCGGGCGGACGCCCTCCCCCGCCGATCGGAACCGTTTCGACGCACCACCTCCGGCGTGGTGCGAGGAGAGGGCGGCGAAGCAAAAGAAGTCACGACGGCGGGTGGACCTGGTCCGTTCCCCGGCCGAGCGTCGGTCCCGGTTCGCGGGCCCGGAAACCACAGGTGACCCTCGTTCCATGCACGCAGGCGGGTTGGAAAGATCCGTCGCCGCGTGCTCGTCCACCGATTTCCGGTCCGCAACGATTCGCAAGCGACACGATCCATGACGAGTTTCACCGGCATCCTCGACGTTCCCAAGGGCTCGGAGCCCCGCCTTCGACAGATGGGTGACGGGCTCGTCGAGTCCAAGGACGACCCGTTCGTACCGGCGGAGATCCTCGAGAAGCTCGCCCTCCGGCCCTCCCAGGAACTCGAAGTCGAGGTGGTGGAGCGGAAGCCGCGCCGGCGAAGACGGTCCGGCGGCCGCCCCCCGAGGCCCACCGTCGATCGCGTCCTGCGGATCGAAGGGCTCGACGTGGAGCACTACGAACGCCGGAAGGCGTTCGACGAACTCACGCCCATCGATCCCGCGCCCCGCATGGCCCTCGAGCATCGTGGCTGCCCGCCCGCCTGCAGGCTCGTCGATCTGTTCTGCCCGATCGGTTACGGCACGCGGGGCCTCATCGTGGCGCCGCCCAAGGCGGGCAAGACCATCCTGCTGCAGCAGATCGCGATGGGCATCAAGCACAACCATCCGGACGTGGACGTCGTCGCCCTCCTGATCGACGAGCGACCGGAGGAAGTGACCGATTTCCGCCGTAACGTCCCCGCCGAGGTGCTCGCCTCCAGCAACGACATGGACGTCGACACCCACTGCCGACTCGGGATGCTCGCGATCGAGCGGGCCAAGCGCAAGCTCGAGGCGGGCCGGGACGTGGTGGTCCTGCTGGACTCCATCACCCGCCTGGGGCGAGCGTTCAACAATTCCCGCTCGTTCCGACAGAGCGGCCGGACCATGTCGGGCGGGCTCGACTCCCGCGCCATGGAGATTCCGAAGCAGTTGTTCGGAGCCGCCCGCAAGGTCGAGGAGGGCGGCTCGCTGACCATCATCGCCAGCTGCCTGGTCGATACCGGCAGTCGGGCCGACCAGGTGATCTTCGAGGAGTTCAAGGGCACCGGGAACATGGAGTTGATCCTGGACCGGTCGATCGCCGAACGACGGTTGTTCCCGGCGATCAACCTCGCCGCGAGCGGGACCCGCAAGGAGCACCTGCTCCTCGGCGAACGGGAATTGAAGACCGTCACCGCCCTTCGGAGGCGCCTGATGTCGATGCCGCCCCCGGCCCAGATCGAGCAACTTCTGCGTGCCATCGAACGGTACCCGGACAACGAGGCGATGGTCTCCGCCTGAATCCCCCCCGCGGCGGCGCACGGACCACCGAATCCGGCGATACTCCGGGCATGTCCAGCGGAAGCGACAATCGACGCAACAACGTCCGGGCGGGGTTGTTCACGATCTCGGCGATCCTTCTCTTCTTCGCGACCATGGTCGTCCTGAACGGCGGGTGGCTCGCCTCGATCCTCGGCAGCTTCAACCGCTACGTGGTCCGGTTCGATCTCGCCGACGGGGTCTCCGGACTCAACGTCGGGTCGCAGATCCGGGTCGGCGGCCTGGTCCGGGGATCCGTCACCGGGATCGAACTGGTCGGATTCACCGAGGGCCGGGAGCCCACCGCCCTCGTGGACTTCGAGGTCGACGACGAGATCGAACTCTGGACGAACGCGGTCGCGATCCGCACCGCCTCGATCCTCGGCGGCGGCAGCTGGATCAACATCTCGACCGTCGGTGGCGCCGACCTGGTGACCGCGGCCCCCGCCGCGAAGAACGGCTCGACGGCGGAACGCCTCCCCACGGACGGGAGCGGGATTCTCGACGCGACCCCCGGCGACGGCCTGCTCACGACCATCGTCGGTGGAAGGAACGCCGCGACCACCAGGCAGATCCTCACCAACGTGTCGAGCCTCACCGATTTCGTCGACTCCCGGGTGAAGCCGGTGTTCGACGACCAGATCGAGCCGACGTTGGCCGACGCCCGCTCGGTGGTCGGGGACGTCCGGCGCGACTACGGGACGTGGAGCGCGAACGTGGACCGCACGCTGGGCAACATCGAGTCGGCGTCCACGGATCTCCAGACGTCGATGGGCGATGCGAAGACCGCGATGAAGGACGTCCGCACCGACCTCCGACTCATCAGCGAACTGGTGCAGCGAAATCTCGGGCGGGTCGACGAGGCCGTCGCGAACCTCGAGATCATCACGGAGAACGGAGTCGCCATCACCCGCCGCATCAAGGACGACACCCTCGCCCGGGTGGACGAGGCCCTTGATTCCGGGGTCGAGGCGATCGACGACGCCTCGACGATCCTGAAGACCATCGACGTCCAGTTGACCGCGGCGATGCCCTCGGTCCGAGCCATCCTCCAGGACGCGATGGTGGCCGCCGGCGAGCTGAAGCTCGCGACGATCGAGATCCGGAGGAGTCCGTGGCGGATCCTCTACAAGCCGTCTCCGACCGAGCTGGCGAACGAGAACCTGTTCTCGGCGGCCCGCGACTTCACCATCGCCGCCGGCGAAGCCAGGGTCGCGGCCCAGAGCTTCCAGGCCGTGATCGAGGCGCATCCCGACCGGCTCGACGCCGATCCCGAACTCCAGGCGTCGGTGGAACGCTTCCTCGCCGAAACCCTCAAGCGACTCGAAGACGCACAGTCCCGCCTGTTCTCGGTGATCATCGGCGACGACGACCTCGACGATTCCTGATCCGGGAAGGACACGTCCCTTCATGGCCGCCGAAGCCCGATCTCCCCGACAGAAGCGCGTCGCCGGTGCCGCGGTGCTCGGAGGCGTCGTCGCCGTCGCGTGGCTCGCGACCAGCGTCCCACGGCTCTTCGAGTCGACGCGGATCGCCTACGTCGCGACCACCAGCATGGCCACCGGCGCCGACGGACTGAAGGCGGGCGGACTCGTCCTCTACGGCGGCGCCCCTCGCGGACACATCACCGCCATCGAGACGAGGCTGTCGAACAGCGGATCGACGGGCGAGATACGCATCGACTTCGAACTCGACCGCGCCCTCCCGCTCGCGCCGAACGCCTCGATCGTGAAATCGGTCGGTGTCGCGGGAAGCGGCGGAGCGCTGTCCATCCTCGCCCCGGGCGATCCTGAATACGCCTTCTCCGACACGGGGCCCCGGGTGATCCCCATGAATCGGGGCACGGTCGAGGCGGCCGATGGAGCCACGGTCCTGCTCGGCCGCCACAACGCCGGACTGCTCCGCTCGATCGAGACCTCGCTGGCCCGGATCGGCGACCAGGCGCCTCCGAGGATCGCACGACTCGCCCGGCAGGTCCGTTCGCTCCGGACGCTGCTCGATCGACTCGAGTTGGACGTGGGCGCCGACGAACTCGCCGGATCCGCGGAGCTTCGCGTGGCGACGATCGTCAACCAGCTCCAGCGGGAGCTTCCCGGGCTGCGGGCGGCGCTCGCGGGGAACGGCGAGGCCTTGGACGAGCTCCGGCAGGACGTCGCCGCGGACACCGGTCGAATCCGGCGGGGGCTCGACGCGGTGGATCGCGACCTCGCCGAGCTGGGGACCGAGAGCGCGCGGATCGAGTCGAGGATCGACGCTTCGTTCCTCCCGAAGGTGCTGGCGATGCGACGCGACATCCTGCGCGCAATGGCCGATGCGCAGCGATCGATCGCGGATGGAGAGGCGATCCGGTCGGAGGCGTCCGCCGCGATCCCCTTCACGCTCGCGAACATGACCCTTGCGGGCGGCCAGCTCTCAATCGCCTTCGAGGATCTGATCGGACTGGTGCTCGAGGCGATCCTCGTCTGGCCGGACGCCGAAAGCGAGACGCGCCGGCGCCTGCTCGAAGCCGTGGACCTCTCGATGATCGCGGGCATGGACGTGCGCGCGGCGGCGATGCGGATGCGTTCGCTGCCGAAGATCGACGAGCGGTCCCCCCGGACCGCGGAGGAACTGCGGACGGTCTACGTCGAACCGTTCGAGGCCGCGGTCGACCGTCTCGAGCGGAATCTCGACGAACTCGCACGCATCCTCGGAGAGGCTTTCGCCGGCGACGGCGACCCGGGATCGAAGCAGGGACCGTGATCATTCGAATCGACGATGCCGAAGACGCGCGTCTCGACCGCTTTCGCAGGATTCGGGACCGCGACCTTCGCGCCGACGGCGGGCGATTCGTGGTCGAGTCGCCCCGGGTGGTGTCGAGGTTCCTCGCCGCGGTCGACGAGAACCGGAGTGAGGTGGATGCGGTGCTGCTGGCCGAAGACCAGCGACTGATCGATCCCGAGTCGGTGCCGGCGCCGGTGATGCTCGCGGATCGAGACCTGATGACGGCGGTGAGCGGATACCACTTCCACGGCGGTGCGATCGCGATCGGCCGCCGTCCGAGACGGGAGCCCGGGCTCGAATCACTCCTCGAGCGGCTTCCCCGGACCGGAGCCGTGACGCTGATCGCCCTGGCCGGCATCACGTCCATGGACAACATCGGTTCGATCTTCCGGACCGTGGCGGCCCTCGGTGGTTCGGGGCTCGTCCTCGACGGCGACGCCTCCGACCCGATGCTGCGGCGGACGATCCGGATCTCCATGGGGCAGGTGTTCCGCGTTCCGTGGGCCCGCGTGCGCACGCTGGAGGCGGTGATCCCGTCCCTCCGCGCCGCGGCGGAGATCGAGCCGGTCGCGATCGAGAACCTCGCCGATGCCACACCACTGCACCGGGCGGTCCTGCCCCCGCGCAGGATGCTGGTGATCGGAAACGAAGGCCATGGGGTTTCCGCCGACACGCTCGATGCCTGTCCCACGCGGCTCCGCATCGAAGGTCCGCCCGACCTCCCGGCGGACGAGGGTCCGGGCGGTCCCGACGAACGCTCCCTCAATGCCGCGACCGCGGCCGCCATCGCCCTGCACGCGGTGATGACGCGCGACGCCGGCGGGGACGATTGATCCGGCGAGCGATCGACTAGGCGTTCGCGGTCAGTTCCTTGTCGTCGATCCGTTCCACGGAGGCACCGAGCGCGTTCAGGGTCTCCTCCATGCGGACGTAACCCCGATCGAGGTGGTAGACCCGGTTGACGACGGTCTCCCCGCGGGCCGCCAGCCCGGCCATGACGAGACCCGCGGAGGCCCGCAGGTCGCTCGCCATCACCGGCGCCCCGACCAGCGGCGCTCCCCCGACGACCATCACGGTGGGCCCCTGCCGGATCAGGTCCGCACCCATCCGGGAGAGTTCGGCCACGTGCATGAAGCGTTCGGGGTAGATCTTCTCGGTCACGATGCTGTTGCCCCGGGCGAGGCAGAGCAGGGTCATGAACTGGGCCTGCAGGTCCGTCGGAAAGCCGGGATGCGGCTGGGTCGTGATGATGGACGGACGGAGATCGCGGTCACAGGTGACCCGGACGCTGCAGCGTCCGGAATCCTCCGCGGGATCGAGTCGTTCCACTCGCACGCCGATCTCCGTGAAGCGGTCGATCGCCGCGAGAAGGCTGTCGTGCGGGAAATCGTCGATCACGACGTCGCCGTTGGTCACCGCCGCCGCGGCGGCGTAGGTCCCGGCGACGATTCGATCGGGCATGACCCGGTGCGTCGCGGGTCCGAGACGCTCCACCCCCTCGATCACCAGCCTCGGACCTCCGGCGCCGGTGATCCTCGCGCCCATGGAATTGAGGAGTCGGGCGAGATCGGCGATTTCAGGCTCGCACGCGGCCGATTCGATGACCGTGGTGCCCTTCGCGACGCACGCCGCCGACATGATGTTGGCGGTTCCCAGGACCGTCGAGCCGAACGGCCCCCCCAGGAAGATCGTGGTGCCGACCAGTTCCTCGGCCTCGCAGTGGATGTCGCCGCCCTCGAGCCGGATCCTCGCACCCAGCGCCTCCAGCCCGCGGAGATGGAGATCCACGGGTCGGGAGCCGAATGCGCATCCGCCGGGCATGGAGACGATCGCCCGGCCCCGGCGCGCGAGCAGCGGCCCGAGCACGCAGATGCTGGCCCGCATGGTCCGCACGATGTCGTAGCGGGCGTGGATCGCGGCGGGATCGACGGTCCGAAAACGCATCCCGCCACGCTCGGTGGCGGAGACCTCGAGTCCGAGGTCCTCGAGCAGGCGGACCATGTTCCCCGTGTCGCTGAGATCGGGCACGCCGTCGATCTCGACCGGACCGTCGCTGAGAAGGGTCGCCGCCATCAGGGGGAGCGAGGCGTTCTTCGAACCGTCGACCGTCAGTCGTCCGGCGAGACGGCGGCCACCTTCGATGCGGAAGCAATCCATGAGACGTCGCGCCCTCCTTCTTTGAATCCGATGAAACGCTGCTTGGACATCGGCACCCCGACCCCGTCCGCTGCAAACGCGGCCGCAGGACCGGAACAGACGGAACGCCCGTCGCAGCCGGGATCCTCGGTCGCGACTCGGGGAAAACCGGAGTCCGTCCCTTCGATCACCGAGGATCGAATCGTAGTCTCTTCCCGTCGGAGGCCCCGCATTCGCGGAGGCAGCCCGTGAGGAGAGAAAGCATGGATTACATTCGAACCACCAGCATCGTGTTCGCGGCCGGGCTCGTCGCAGGGGCCGCCACCGGGTTCCAGCCCGGTCAGACGGACGAGGACCCGGATTCGATCTCGCTCGTCGGGGTGGTGCGGGATTTCAACGAACGGACCGCATCCGCCGGTCATCCCGACTTCGAACGACGGCCGGACAGCGGTTTCGGTCTCTACTGCGGGAACGTGGCCACCCAGTTGAACGCCGACGGGAAGCCCGTCTTCTCGGGAGGCGGCTTCAAGGTCCGGTCGCAGTGGCAGGACGCCTCCGGCCGACCGATCTGCTGGAATCTCTTCGACTCGAGTCGCGGTGATTCCGCCGGAACCGTCGGCGCCTCGGACACCGGTGGCATCGAGGACGACGAGAGCTTCGACCTCTGGTACCGCGACGATCCGCGGATCAACCGCTCGAAGCTCCTGGAGATCAACCTCGATCGGGAGCCCGACGGTTCCTACGTCTTCGATTCGAAGGTCGACGCCCAGAGCGTCGAACGCGGCGGGTTCTTCCCCATCGACCACGAACTGCTCGGGAATTCGGGCGGCTCGGGACCCGATCACAACTACCACTTCACCTTCGAACTGCAGACCGAGTTCACCTACGACGCCGACGGCGCCCAGGTCTTCACCTTCCGCGGCGACGACGACGTCTGGGTCTTCATCGATCGCCGCCTGGTGATCGATCTGGGCGGGGTGCACGGCGCCCTCGAGCAGACCGTCGACCTGAACCGCCTCGGCCTCGAGGACGGCGAGGAGTACGAGTTGAGCTTCTTCTTCGCGGAACGGCATCGGACCCAGTCCAACTTCCGCATGACGACGAACCTCAAGCTCCGGAACATCGAGCTCCCCACCGTGACCGCGGCGTACGACTGATCCGCGAACCCACATCCGAATCTCCCCGTGATGCAGCCGCGGCCCGACGTTGGAGACGTCAGGCCGCGGTTGCGATGGCGTGGTCCGGGACCGGGGCTCAGTAGACCTCGAGCATGCAGCGTCGGGTCGCACGGACCCGGCGCTTGATGTCCGCCGCCTTCCAGTCGGCGGGATCGACGTCCGCGAGCTCCTCGTGGATCTTGAGATACCCGCCTCCGACCCCGAGCTTCGCCATCGTCTGGAAGACGCCGGTCTGCATGCCGGCGAGGCCGCAGACGTACATCAGCGTTCGATCCCTCGAGAGCAGGTCGGCGTGGAGTCGCGTCTCCCGGTCGAGGTAGTGGTGGATGTAGCCCTGTGGCCGTCCATCGGGCAGCAGCTCGCGACTGATCACGGTGTGGTAGTGGAAACCGGGATGCTTCTCCGCGAGGTCGCGGAAGACGTCGTCGTAGAGGAGATCGCTCGTGTAGGGAGCGCCCATCACGAGGTGGATCTCGCTCTCGCAGGGCGCGTTCGGTCCCTCGAGCAGCTCGAGGATCATGCCGCGAAACGGTGCGATGCCGGTGCCCGTGGCGAGGAAGAGGTAATCGTGCTTCTCCGGCGCGGAGGGCAGGACGAACCGCTTGCCGACGGGACCGGTCACCATGACCTCGTCGCCCGGCGAGAGATCGCAGACCTGGTTGGAACAGACGCCGTGGAACAGTCCCGTCCGCGGCTCGTCCCTCGCCGTCTGCGGACGGTACTCGTCGATCAGGCGCTTGCAGGTCGTGGAGAGGATCCTTCCCTCGCCGTCCTCGCCCCGGGTCGGAGACGCGATCGAGTAGAGCCTGACCTTGTGCGGCTTCCCGTGTTCGTCGACCCCGACCGGGACCACCCCGAAGCTCTGGCCGGCCTTGAATCTCCCCTCGAGCGGCGTGCCTCCGACGTCGACGCAGACGTGTCGGATGAAACTCGCGGACTTGCCGCGAAGGCAGAGTTCGTTCGCCGTCACCACGCCGGTGACGGGTGCGCTCGGCGGGACGAGGTGCATCTCGACGTCGACGAGTTCGGGATCGAAGATCGGATCGTGCGCGGTGTCTGGGACGTTCATCGGTTCTTCCCTCGCCGGGCCCTCGCCCGGACGTTCTTGCTACGTGTACCCGGACCACTCGAATCCGGCTCGGTCATGGAGGCGGGGTCCAGATGCGCCTCGAGGGCCTCGGGGTCGAGGAGCTCCAGCTCCAGCGCCATCTCCCGGATGGTGAGTCCCCTCGCGTGGGCCTGCTTCGCGAGTCGGGCCGCGTTCTCGTATCCGATCACCGGTGCCAGCGAAGTGCCCATCATCAGGCTGCGCTCGACGTAGCCCTCCGCCACCGTCCGATCGAGTTCCAGCCCGTCGACGCACTTGTCCTGCAGGATCGACGATGCGTTCGAAAGCAGGCGGATCGAATCGATCAAGGCCCAGGCCATCATCGGCATCGCGACGTTCAGTTGGAGGAGCGATCCGGTTCCTCCGAGACCCCCGGTCGAGATCGCGAGGTCGTGACCCATGACCTGGCATGCGACCTGCATCACGCTCTCGCAGATCACCGGGTTGACCTTGCCGGGCATGATCGAGGAGCCCGGCTGGGTCGCGGGCAGGACGAGCTCGCCGAGACCGCATCGCGGCCCGGAACCGAGCCAGCGGATGTCGTTGGCGATCTTCGAGAGACTGATCGCGATCGTCCGGAGTTCGCCCGAGGCCTCGACCACGCAGTCGCGGGTCGCCTGCGCCTCGAAGTGGTTGGTCGCCTCGGCGAATCCGATTCGGAGTCGCTTCTTGAGCGAGCCCGCGACCCGGCGACCGAACTGGGCATGCGTGTTGATCCCCGTTCCGACCGCGGTGCCCCCGATCGGAAGATTCTCGGCGAGTCGCTTCATCGCCCGTTCGGCTCGCGTCGTTCCGTGCTCGATCTGGGCCGCGAAACCCGAGAACTCCTGACCGACCCGCATCGGCGTCGCGTCCTGGAGATGGGTGCGTCCCGTCTTCACCACCCGATCCCACTTCCTGGCCTTCTTCCGAAGACCGGAGGCGAGTCGCTTCAGGGCGGGGATGAGCGACTCCCGGATCGCCACCGCCCCGGCGATCTGCATGGCCGTGGGGAACGTGTCGTTGCTGCTCTGCCCCTGGTTGACGTGATCGTTCGGATGGACCGGATCGCGGCTGCCGAGCCGGTTTCCGGCCGCGAGGGCCGCGAGGTTCGCGAGGACCTCGTTGACGTTCATGTTCGTGCTCGTTCCCGAGCCCGTCTGGAAGACGTCCACCGGAAACTGTCCGGCCCACCAGTCGGCGGTCCGTTCCCCGTCGCCGCGGATCCCCTCCTGCAGGGTGTCGCATGCGGAGACGACGCTTCTCGCCACCTTCTTCGGGATGACGCCGAGTTCGCCGTTCACCTCGGCGCACGCCCGTTTCAGCTCGGCGAACGCCTCGATGACCTCGGTGGGCACCGGACGTCCCGAAACCGGGAAGTTGAGCACCGCCCGCTGCGTGCTCGCGCCGTACAGGGCGTCGGCGGGAACCGACATCTCGCCCATGGTGTCTCTTTCGACACGGGTTCTCTTGGACTGGCTTCGGGAAACGCCCCTCTTGGCGGCAGGCATGTTCGATCTCCAGGCGGTCGCGACCACGACTATGTTCGGCCCGTCCGCGACGTGGCGGCTCCGGGATCGGAGATGGTAGCGGCGACGCCGTGATCGACGGCGGATCGAGGCGATCAGGCCCCGTCCACGGTCGCGTCGTCGGCGAGCGGTTCGGTCGCGGTGTCCACCAGCAGCCCTCGGGCCGCTTCCACGGCGACCCGCTGGGGCTCGTCGAGGGAGTCGCCGAATCGGCGGTCGATCTCGTCGAGGAGGACTCGTGCGATCCGCTGGTCCGAGACGGCGGAGGTCTCCAGGAACCCCACCCACGCGGGCGCATCCGCCCTGACCGTGATCGCGTCGTCCCATGCCTCCGCGAGCACGAGGGCCTCGAAGAGATCGTCGCCGAGGTCCGACTCCGGAGTCGCCCCGAGCATCCGCAGTTCGTTCGCCGCTTCGATCGGTCGCCCCGCCGCGATCAGTCGGCGAGCGAGACGTCGAGCCGCGATCTCGCGATCGGGCATCGAAAGGGATTCGGAGGTGGCGGCCCGGACCAGCGCCGCGCGCCGGTCGTCGAATCGAGCCGGCTCGTCGCCCAACATGTCGTCGGCGAGCATCACCTGTCCCGCGGGGAGCCCCTCCAGCACGCGGGTCAGGGCGAGTCCCCAGTTCACCTGGTCTGCTTCCTCGGCGTCCGTCGGCGGCCGAAGCTCCAGGAGCACCTCGACGGCGGTGGCGTCCCGAGGGTCGGTCGACCACGCCTGCCAGGCGATCCGGCGGACCTCGGGGGTGTCGGAGTTGCTTCGCAGCGCTTCACGCTGACCTCGTCCGAGGAATCCTTCGGCGGCGCCGCGGCGGACCCGGCGGTCCTCGTGGCCGAGGAGCCGGACCAGCGATGGATCGGTCGGATCGACGGCGACCAGCACGGCCAGGCGGGCGATCTCCGAGTCGCCGACGCGGTCCGCGGTGGGGATGGCGGCCCGGATCTCCGCCATGCGGGTCGGTTCAAGGACTCCGGCGGCGGCGACGGCGGCGATGGCCCGCGCCGACTGCCGGATCACCGTCGGATCCTCGTCGTCGAGATGGCGAATCGCGAGTGGCACCACCATCGGCCTCGGACGGTTTCCGAGCATCTCGAGCCCCGCGGCCAGCACCTCGGGATCGGTCTCGTCCTCGAGCGAGGCGACCATCTTCGCGGCGAAGTCCTCGCCGCCCACGGTCTCGAGCAGCCGACCCGCGGTGATCCGAATGGTGGGCACGGGGTCGTCGAGGGTCGACAGCAGGCCGGCCCGCAGGACCTCGGGCAGGATTCGTCCGTTGCGAAGCATGCGTTCCACCTGGGCGAGGGCGGCCGCACGGAGGAGCAGCTCCTCGTCGCCGAGGAGGTCCAGGATCCGCTGGTCGCGGTCGGTCTCCGGAAGCGTCGCGAGCAGGCGCGCGTGAAGATCGGCGAGTCGTGCCGCGAGTCCGTCCGCCCGGGTCTCCGCCGCATCGGCACGCCGATTGGCCCGCTCGATCCGGTCCACCAGCTGGCCGAGGGCCTGCGAGGCCGAGCCGTCGATGTTCATCTTCGTCCACCACGCACGCCAGGCCCCCGCGTCCCGGGAGGAGGAGGTGTCGGACCAGCGACGGAGGGCGACGTCGATCGCGACCGCGTCACCACTTCCGGGCTTCGCCCGCTCCATCTCGTCGACCAGGGCGCGAGCCGCCGCCGGATCGTTGATCCCGCCGAGCAGCTCGAATCCACGTGTCCGCGACTTCGCATCGGACTCCTCGGCGAGCATGATCACGATCCGATCGACCGCCGACGCGCCGGATCGTCCGAGGATGAAGGAGGCCTCCTCGAGGCTGATCCGTCCCACGATCGCGGCCCGGGCGACCCGATCGACGATGGGCTGGGAAACCCGGCCGTTCCTGCGAACGCCTTCGACGACGATCTCCCGGGTCTCGGTCGAATCGGATTCGAGCCCCCGCTCGATCGCATCCGCCGCTTCCGGCGACCCGAGTCGCGCGAGCCGCTCCGCGGCGCCGGTGCGAAGCTCTCGAGGCACCGCCGGGTTGGCGAAGACCGACGACAGGTAGGCGACGTCTTCGTCGACGAGGCGGCTCGTGGCGGGCGGGCGGGGCGCGTCGACCCGCTCCGCCGGGACCCGCTCCACCGAGAGGGGCCTCGCCGCGACGGTCTCCGACGCGCGAACGCGGGGCTCGGGAACCGCGGAGCAGTTGATCGTGAACACCCCGAGGAGCGTCACCCCGAACCCGAAACTCCGCCGCATCAGCGCAGTCCCCCCCGGTCGCATCGCGATGCAGGAGGGATTCCGGTTGGCGCTGGATGCGGACATGCGTTCGATGCTCCGATCGATCCCACGGAAAAAAGCCCCGGACACCGCCTGATCCACGGCCGAGATGATTATCGGGCAGGCCGGGGGATTCGCGTCTCGTTTGCACTCGACGTTCGGCGTACTCTATGCCCGTAGAATCGTCCGTCTCTTCTTCTTCGGCTTTCCATCCTGCAAGGGATCACCAAATGAGCGACTGGCACCAGTCCGAGGAGCATGCCGAACGAGCGGAGCGACTGCTCGCGCACGGCCGCGGCCCCGAGGCCGAGCAGGAGATCAGAAGGGCGATCGAGATCGATCCGGTGCGTGGCGAATGGCATGCGGCGCTCTCGATGGTGCTCGACTCGATGGGCCGACTCGAGGAGGCCCTCGCTTCGATGCGACAGGCCGCCCTGCTGCTCCCCGACGACGACCGCCCCACCGCCTCCTGCGCCGAACTCTCCCTCCGCCTCGATCGTCCCGGAGATGCCGTGGAGCACGCCCGCCGGGCCATCGAGTCGCCCGATGCGGAGGAGCGGGTGCACGCGATCCTGATCGCCTCGTTGCACCGACTCGAGCGACACGAGGATGCCGAGCTCGCCTACTTCGAGGCCCAGCAACGATTCGAGGAGATGCCTTGCTGCCTGGTCGCCATGGGCGACCTGAAGGCGGAGGCGAAGGCCTACGACCGGGCCAGCTGGTGTTATCGCGAAGCGATGCGACAGGCTCCCAGCATGCCGCAGCTCCGCTCGAGGATCGCGTCGATCCTCGCCGCGACCGGACGTCCCGAGCGGGCCCTGCAGCTCCATCTCGCCGAACTCCGGGAACATCCCGCATCGATCGACACGCTGCTCGCCTGCGGACGCCTGCTGGTCTCGATGGATCGCCAACCGGAAGCCGTCGATCGCTTTCGACGGGTGCTCGAGATCGAACCCGCCAACTTCTCCGCCCACTGGGAGCTGGGCCTCGCGGCGCTCGCGCTCCGGCGATTCGACGAAGCCCGGGTGGAGTTCGAGATCGCCCGCCGACTCGATCCCGAGATGCCGCTGGCTCGACGACGGCTGGCGGAGGCCCTGCTCGGGTGCGACGAACCCGAACTCGCGCGCGTCCAGCTCGAGGATGCCGTCGATCGACTCGAGGACAACGAGGCCGCGGATGAGCGCTTCCATCTCGGTTCGCTGCTTCTCGAGGTCGGGTCTACCGCGAAGGCGCTGCCGATCTTCGAACAACTCGCCGACGAGCGCCCGGAGGACCCCGAGACCCTGCGGCGACTCGCCGTCTGCCGCTATCGCCTCGGTGACGCCGACGGCGGCGCCGCGATCTCGCGACGGATCCTGCGACGCTCGCCCGAATGCATCAGGAGCATGCACAACCTCTCGGTGGCGGCGATGGAGGACGGACGGATCGTGTCGGCGTTCCGCTGGACGAAACGCGGACTGGCGGTGGCGCCCACGGATTCCGGTCTCCGCCGGCTCCGGTCGCGGATCCTGACCCGGATGGCGTGGGACTGGACCCTCGGGCTGCCGGGGGTTCTGAGAAGTCTCATGGTCCGAGGTGTCGAGCGACTCCGGTCGATTCGCGGACTTCGTCGTCGGTGACGCCCTGATTCCGGGTCGGCGACCCGGACCCGCTCAATCGCGGCCCGCGCGCGAAAGAAAGCCACGAGCGAGGGCGATGCCTTCGCTCGTGGCCTGCTGTTTCGTGCGGTGGGCCCGAGGTCGACCGGGAGGACGGTCTCAGAGGGTCGCGCTGGTGTAGGGCAGGAGCGCCATGTACCTGGCTCGCTTGATCGCCTGCGCCACGCGACGCTGTTCCCGGGCCGAGGCGGCCAGCCGCTTCCGCGTGTAGATCTTCCCGTTGGGCGTCATGAGGCGACGAAGATCGTCGACCGACTTGTAATCGACGTAGTGCTTGCCGTCGGTGCCGGTCTTGAGCGGAATGGTGGGAGCGGCCTGGAACTGGGTCATGGTTCTGGATTCCGGTTGAACATCGGGGGCGAGCCCGATTCGGTGCCGTGGATGTCCGGGCCCGCGTCGGCACGGGCCTTTTCAGACAGCCGCCAGGGGTCCGGTGCGCTGGCGGCGACGAGCCCGAGATCGTATCGAAATCCTCATTGCCGGACAAGTGACCTTGCAATCGGAGCCCGCAGGATGGAGCATGTGGAGGGCGACCGCAGCGTCGCTCGAACCCTCCAGATCAGTGACATGGCCGTCCCCGAGCCCCGTTCCGGGGCCATGAGCCCCGAACGATCCGCTGATTCATCGGAGAACCCCCCATTTCGAAGATCCCGCACCGCCGCCCGCTCATCGGTGTCACCGCCGATCTCGTCGAGGACCAGATCCGACTGCGGCGGAGCTACGCGCGGAGCATCGCGGCGGCCGGCGGTGTCGCGGTGCCGATCTTCCCCTGCCCCGGATCGTCGTCGGACGTCCTCCCGCACCTGGATGGGGTGATCCTCAGCGGCGGTGACGATCCCGACACCACCCGGTTCGGCGAGCCCATCCATCCCGCGGCGAACCTCGTCGCGCCCGACCGCCAGGTCTTCGAACTCGAATTGCTCGAACGACTGGAGCAGGCCCACCCCGATCTCCCCGTGCTCGGAATCTGCCTGGGGATGCAGATGATGGGACTGCATGCGGGTGGCCGTCTCGATCAGCATCTTCCCGATCATCTCTCGACCGCGGACCAGCACCGGAACGGCGCGACCCACGCGGTGCGGGGCGACCGCTTCGAAGGCGTCGTGCACAGTCACCATGTCCAGGCCCTCGACGACCCGGGCCGACTCGAGGTCGTGGCGACCGCACCGGACGGGGTGATCGAGGCCGTCGAAGCGAAGGAACGCCGCTACATGATCGGCGTCCAGTGGCATCCCGAGCGGACCGAGGATCCGATCACCGGCGAAGGCGTGTTCGCCTCCTTCCTCGCCGCCTGTCGCGGGGGAAGCCCGGCATGAGCATCGGATCCGTGGACTTCGACTGGAGCGCCCGACGACGTAGAAACGGCGTCGACAGGGGATCCGGGCGGGATTTCGCTCGGCGCCCATCCGATATTCAGGGATCCACGGGGAACCGGACGCGTGATTCCAACTTCGACCGGCAACGAGAAATGCGGGTGCTAGACTTCGGATCGGGAGATCTCGAGGTGTCGGATTTCACTGGCAGTCCAATCGACGACGACGCTTCGCACGTGAAGTGCGTCATGTTGATCGCGCCGGACGAGCATCCCCCGCAGCAGCTCCTGGACCTTCTTCGGCAGCCGGCGGAATCCGCGTTCGAACGCGCCGAGCATCCGCTGCTCGCGGTGGCGCGTCTCGCGACGCTCGAACGTGCGAGACGGATGCGTGCGGAATGGACCCCCGACCTCGAGGAGCGATCGGTCCTGGTCGTGGTGAACCGGGACGCGTGGCGGGACCTCTCGCCCCTCTTCCAGACGATTCGACAGGTCATGCCGAGCGTCGGCATCTGGGTGTGCACCGAACGGGTCGCCATCGAGGTGCACGCCGGCCAGAACATCGACGGCCTCGAAGGGCCGCCGTCCGAGACCCCGTCCCCCGCACCGGAGTCGGTGGCCCCGGACGAGGATGAACCTTCGGACCGATCGGACCGTACCGCCCTGTCCGATGCCGAAATGCGTGACCTGCTCGACCTGTTCAGCGGTGACGATCTCGACGATCCCCCCTCCCTGGGGCTCTCCGGAAGGGATGAACCTTCGTGACCGGACCGGCGACCGTGCAACCCGAACTCGCCCGCGAGGGCGCCGATCGGATCCTCCTCGTCCATGGCGGGGTGGAGAACACGGAGACCCTCGACCTGATCCGCGACACCGTCGCCGGGCCGACGGAGACCGTCGACGACGTCTATGAGGCGGTCGCCCGGGTCGGCCTGTGCCGCGCCGACGCTGGGATTCGCTCGGTGGTGGTGCCCGTGACCATCCCTGAATTCTCCGCGGCCAGGATCATCGAGGCGTTCCGGCTCGTGGATGGAAGGGTACGTCTCGTGCTGCTCGTTCCGACCGGCCGGCACGACGCGATCGAAGCGGGACTCGCAGCGGGCTTCGACGACGCGATCGAAGTCCCCGCCACGACGGTCCGGCTCCACGCCGCACTGGGCCTTTCGGCGCCGCGGGGATTGGATGACCGACCGCGGAAGGCCACGGACGTCCGCGAGTCGGTTTCGACGCCGGTGCGACCCGACCCCGTCGAACGCCCCCCCGCGTCCCCGGTCCCGGTCGAGGGCACGCCCGAAGAGGACGCCACCTCGAGTCTTCCGCCCGACGCGCCGGAGGATCTCGGCGACGTGGATCTGGTGGCCAGCGTGATCGAGGACGACGGGATGATCCATTCGCTCGCGCTCGCCATGATCCGCTCCCACCTGCGTACGCAGGATGTGCACCTTCTCCACCCGGAGGACGACGGCGGCGACGGGGATTCACGTCCGGCCGCTCCGATCCGGTTCCGCGGAACGACGCTTGGCTCGCTCGTCAGCACCACGATCGGGATCGAGGACCTCGCACGCTGGGCGGACTGGCTCGGACACTGGCTCGCCCTCGATCATCACCTCAGAGGACTCGAGACCCTCTGCGAGACGGACGAGCTCACCGGCGCCGGCAACCGACGGGCGTTCGAGCGGATCCTGCTCGAGACCCTCGACGCCGCGCGACGCGAGCGAAGGATCGTGACGCTGATGGTCTTCGACATCGACAACTTCAAGAACTACAACGACGAGTACGGTCACGAGGCCGGCGACGAGGTGCTCCGCGAGACGGTGGAACTTCTCCGGGTCACGATTCGACGCGGTGATCACGTGTTCCGGATCGGCGGAGACGAGTTCGTCGTGATCTTCAGCGACCAGGAGGGGCCGCGCGGGGAGCGATCCACGCCTCCGGAATCCGTCGAACAGATCGCTCATCGGTTCCAGTCGCAGGTCTGCCACCTCCGGTTCCCGCAGATCGGCCTCGAAGCCCCGGGGACCCTGAGCATCTCGGCCGGCCTCTCGACCTTCCCCTGGGACGGCCACGACGGACCGAGCCTCCTCCGCCATGCGGATCAACTCGCCCTGGAATCGAAGCGGTCGGGGAAGAACGCGATCACCTTCGGTCCCGGCGCCCGCTCCCGATGCGGCATCGAGGAACCGCCCCCCGACGATTCCGGAGCGTGACGACGTGGCGAAACGACGGCCGATCCTCATCATCTCGGACATGCATCTCGGCCGCACCGGGATGGTGAGGACCGCGGACGAGCTCGCGCCGCTGATCGATGCGGTGGAGATCCTCGTCGTGAACGGCGACACCGCGGAACTCCACATCGAGGAGTGGGCGGCCGACGCCCGCCGGGAGCTCGACGCCCTTCGGTCGCGATGCGAGCGGCTCGGGACCCGCCTGGTCCTCCTCTCCGGAAATCACGACCCCGGGCTCTCCCCGCATCGGCACCTGATGCTCTCGGGTGAATCCGTCTTCGTCACCCACGGGGACGCGGTCGATCCCGCGGTCGCGCCCTGGTCCGATTCCGCGCGGATCATCCGCGATCGGCGTCGCGAGGTGGAGGCGTCCCAGAGCCCCGCCGAACGCGACTCGCTGCCGGGCGTGTTCCACGCCTGTCGCGAGGCCGCCGAAGCCGAATGGCGGGTGCACGGCGACCTCGGCAAGCCCACCACGATCATCGACACCCTCTGCAAGCCGAGGAAGATCGCGGCGATCACCCGCTACTGGATCCAGAATCCACGCCGGATGAACGCGTTCGCCCACCGCTTCGCACCCGCGAGCCGGGTGGTGGTGGTCGGCCATTCCCATCGGGCCGGCATCCGGCGGATCGGCTCCCGCGACATCATCAACACCGGGGCTTTCGGGGTGCCCGGACCGGCCCTCGGGGTCCTGATCGACGACCGCGGACTCCACGTGCACCGCATCGTCAAGCGCAACGGATGGCGACTCTGCACCACGGTCGTCCACCACGACCCCCGGTCGTCGGCGACACCGGAGGAGCTTCGGTCCGCGTTGCCGGGCGAAGTCGCCTGAATCGATCACGCCCGGCCGGTGATGCGGCTCGCGATCGTCGCCGCCCGGCTCACCGCGGCCCGATCGACGCCGGTGGTCCAACCCCCGGTCTCGAGCCTCTCGAGCAGGGCCTCCGTCGCCAGGTTGCCGCTCGCACCCGGCGCGAACGGACAGCCACCGAGACCACCGCAGCTCGAATCGAAGGCGCGGACGCCGCACTGCAACGCCCGGTCCACGCAGGCGAGTGCCAGACCCTTCGTGTCGTGGAGGTGGAGATCGATCTCGGACACCGGCACCACCGACGCGACCTCGTCCAGCACGGCCTCGATCTGATCGGGATCGGCCACGCCGAGCGTCTCGCCGAGGGCGATCTCGATTCCATCGTCCACGAGATCGAGAAGACGCCGAACCGTCGCGAGCACCGCCTCCGGATCGACCTCGCCATCGTAGGGGCATCGCACCACGCACGAGACGTACCCTCGCAACGGGATGGACGCCTCCCGGGCGAGCGACACCACGGGCCGGAACCGATCGATGGATTCATCGATCGAGGCGTTCAGGTTGCGTCGACAGAATCCCTCGCTCGCCGAGGTGAAGATCGAGATCTTGTCCGCCCCCGCCGCCAGCGCCGCTTCCGCTCCGCGAAGGTTGGGGCAGAGCACCGAATACGCGGTCGATGCCTCGCGGGCGATCCCCGCCATGACCTCGGCGGCATCGGCGAGCTGCGGGACCCATTTGGGGCTCACGAAGCTCGTCGTCTCGATCTCGGGAAAACCGGCCTCGGACAGCGCGTCGACGAAGGCGATCTTGTCGGAGACCGGCACGATCACCGACTCGTTCTGCAGTCCGTCCCTCGGACCGACCTCGGTCACGCGCACGTGGCGGTGCTCGATCATCGACCGTCGTCCTCCCGGTCCTTCTTCGCGACCTCGCGCTCCTCGCGGACGATCGACACGATCAGGGCGGCGACGAATCCCACCACCAGCAGGGTGAGGAAGATCGCCGCGATGAGCAGTGCGACCTCCGCGTCGAGCTCGAAGAGGCCGGGATCGCCGCCGTCGGTGGGTGGCGTGGTCGTCATCATGCCGGGGGCTCCGGATCCCCGCCTTCGCCGGGAAGCTCGAAGTCGAAGCCTGTCACGACCGCCGGCACGATCTCGCCCTCGGCGCTGACCAGGACCCGGGTTCCCCTGGCGGCGTACGCGGCGCGGACCGAAGCGAGCCCGATCACCGCCGCACCGCGCATCGGCGCGACGGTGCTCCCGGTGACCACCCCGATCTGGGTCGAGACGCCTTCCTTCGCGTCGAAGACCTGTGCACCGGCAACCGGAAGCGCGTCCGTCTCGCCACGCAGGCCGACCACCATCCGCTTCGTCCGGCCCCGACTCTGCATGCGAGCGACGATCTCCTGCCCCGGATAGCAGCCCTTCTTGAAACTGACGCGATCCGGGATCAACCCCGTCTCGTGCGGCAGGGCGTCCGGGCCGAAATCGAGGTGGAAGAGCGGCGTCCCGGCCTCGATCCGCGCGATGTTGCAGGCGTTCCAGCCGATCGCCCGGACCGGGCGACGGCCCGACGGCGTGGTCTCGAGGATTCGATTCCAGACCGCCTCCGCGTCCCGACGGTCCAGGACCAGACCGAAACCCGGCTCGCCGGTCGGCGAGCCGGTTCCGGAATCCAGGGAGAACACCGTGAGCTCGGCGTCGCCGATTCGAAGATCGACGGCGTGCCCGCCCCTCGGGATCTCCCCGCAGAGCGCATCGACGAGCGCCGGTGATTCGGGTCCGAGCAGGTCCATGCGGTGTCGATCGGCCGCGGAATCGATGATCTCGACGTCCTCGGCGAAGACGAATCCCGAAAACGTCTGGATCACCCGGTCCGCATCGCTCCGGTCGAGTTCGATGAGCACGCGGTCCGGTCGGCGAATCAGCACGAGGTCCGAGATGATCCTTCCGGTCCGCTCGAGGAGGAACGCCCGCACGACGTCCGAAGCGACGCCCGCGAACGCGTTGGTGACGAGCCGTTCGATGAGATCCTCCGCGTCGGGTCCGACGATCTCGATCACCGCGCGATCCGGGCGATCGAAGATCGCGCTCGCCCTCCGGAGCGCGGCGTACTCGGCCTCCAGCTCGCCGAAGTCCAGGACGATCTCGCAGGTCGGATCCGAGCCGTCGCCCAGCACCCCCCACGGAACCGTGTCGGGCTCCATCGTCGACGGCACGTGGCGGTCGATCTCGTCGCCGCGGACGGACGACGCGGCATCGGCCGCCGCCCGACGGTGCGCCGAGAGCCGTTGCATCACGTGTCGATGGGCGTCCTTGAGGGGGCTCTGGTACATGCTGCTCGCCATCGTGCGTCGGCCTTCCGACCTCGAAACCGCGGCCATCGCCGCCGCCACGCCGGGCCACGGGCGCGGACCCGACGTCCGACCCGCTCCGGGGTCGCTAGTCTACCCATCGCGGGTTTCCCGAGGACTTCCGAACCAGAACCGAAAGGGCCAGTGAAGATGAACGTCGATCTGCTGAAGCGACTGTGCGAGATCCCGGGCATTCCCGGACGCGAGGAACGAGTTCGACTCGCCATCGAGAAGGAGATCGACGGGCTCTTCGACAAGGTCGAAGTGGATCCGCTCGGATCGCTGATCTGCACCCGGAAGGCGACCCGGAAGACTCGTGGCCGCAAGCGGGCGGGATCGGTCCTGATCGCCGCGCACATGGACGAAATCGGCTTCTACGTCCGCCACGTGGACGACAACGGGTTCCTCTGGGTCAATCCCGCCGGCGGCTTCGATCCGCGGAACCTGTTCTCGCGTCGCGTGCTGGTCTGCACCGATTCGGGTGACTTCGTGGGGGTCATGAACCCGGGCGGGAAGCCCATCCACATCTCGAGCGCCGCGGAACGCAGCAAGGTGCCCGAGGTCTCCGAGTTCTTCATCGACCTCGGGATGCCCGAAGCCAAGGTGCGGAAGACCGTGAAGATCGGCGACTACGTCGTGATGCACGAACCCTTCCTCGACCAGCCCGAGAGCGTGGTCTCGAAGGCGCTCGACAACCGCTTCGCCTGCTGGACGGCGATCGAAGCCGTCCGCAAGCTCGACCGGGCCAAGGGCGCGACCGGGAACCACGCGCTCGACATCGTGGTCGCCTTCACCGTCCAGGAGGAGGTCGGCCTTCGAGGCGCAGGGGTCGCCGCGAACCGCGTCGGTGCCGACTACGGCATCGGCCTCGACGTCACCCTCGCCTGCGACACGCCGGGAGTGGCGACGACCGATCGCGTCACCAAGCAGGGCGACGGCGCGGCGGTGATGGTCCAGGACAGTTCGATGATCGCCGACCACCGACTGGTCGACGAGTTCTGCGCCGTCGCGAGAAAGCACCGGATCCCGCACCAGCGATGCATCCTCGGCCGCGGCGGGCAGGACGGCGCCGCGATCCAGCGATCCGGCGACGGGGCCAGGTGCGTGGCGATCACCTCGGGGACCCGGTACATCCACACGGTGACGGAGTCGATGAACAAGGGCGACGCCCAGGCCACGGTGGACCTGCTCGCGGCCTGGCTCCGCCAGGCGAAGTGACCAGCGGCATCCGCTCGGGATTCAGGGTCTGATCAGGGCACGGGCGAACGCGGTCGCGGCGTCGCCGGGTGCCGGTCCGAAGGCCTCGTGCATCCGGATTCGCTCCTCGGCCGACCGAAGAAGCCTGGAGACGGCCGATTCGAGCGGCGGAAGCGTCGCCGGACCCCGGACCGGATCACTCAGCACGACCACTGCGCCCGCCCTGGCGATCGATGCCGCGTTCCTGGCCTGATGCTGGTCCTCGTGCCAGGGGTAGGGAATCACGATCGCCGGGGTCCGGCTCGCGACGACCTCCGCGATGGAACTCGCGCCACCCCGGGTGATCGCGAGATCGGCGGCGCCCCACGCGTCGCCCATGCGGTCGAGGAACGGTCGCACGATCGCGTCCAACGAGCATTCGCGGTACGTCCGGACGAGGGTTTCGACGTTGTCGCTGCCGGCCAGGTGAAGGATCTGCCAACCGGAGAACCATTCCGTTCGACGACGGGCGAGATCGATCATCATCCGATCGATCGATGCCGCACCCTGCGAGGCGCCGGTGACCAGCAGGGTCGGGAGATCCGGACGCAGACCGAGCGCCTCGCGATGCGAAGTCGCGGGACCGTCGGGAAGCACCGCCCGACGGAGCGGCACCCCGACGGGATCGCCCGCGGTCGGGAGATCGCTCGGCACCGCGGTGAAGCATCGGCTCGCCCGTCTCGCGATCCAGCGGTTCGCGCGACCGGCCACGGCGTCGAGATTCAGGAGATCGACCGGCACGCGACGTCGAACCGCCTCTCGAACCACCGGGGGCGCGACGAAGCCGCCGAGGGCCACCACCCGGCAGCGATCGGACGGTTCGAGAAGCCGTCGCGCGATTCGTCGGGTCCCGTACCAGCCGCGGACGAACCCGATCCCCTGCCGGGGCCGGATTCCGGGACTTCGAGCCGGCGTCGTCCGATGCTCCCAGCCACCGGGCTCGAGAAGCCGCCGGTCGACCGCGCGATCCGAGCAGATGAACACGACTTCGATGGACGGTTCGATCTCCGCCAGCCGCTCCGCGACGGCGATGCCGGGGCCGACCGTGCCGCCCGTGCCACCGCCGGCGAAGACGATCCGGTCCGGGACTGGCGCGATCTCCGACATCTCAGGCGTGAACCGCCGCGTCGGCGACCGGCTGGTCCTCGTCGTCGGCGAGTCCTGCCTCCCGGGCGATCCGCCATGCGCGACGGTCCATCGAGATCAGCAGCCCCAGCGAGAAGGCGGTGAGGATCCATCCCGTGCCGCCGCGACTCACCAGCGGCAGGGCGATTCCCTTGGTCGGCGCCATGCCCGTCGTCACCATGAGATTGATCACGGCCTGCAGCCCGAAGGTGAGCACGATGCCGAAGCCGACCAGGCGGGAGAACGGCGGAACCGCCGCGAGCGCGATCCGGGCGTCGCTCGCCGCCGGCGTGGAACGTCCGCCGATGATCCGGCAGCCCACGAGCACCAGCCCGACGAAGAGCCCGATCAGCAGGGCTGCGCCGAACGCGCCGAGCTCCTCGCAGATGATCGGGAAGATGAAGTCGGTCTGGTTCTCGGGCAGCCAACCGTACTTCTGGATCGAGTTCCCGAACCCGACGCCCTCGATGCCACCCGAACTGATCGAGCCGAGCGACTGCACCAGTTGGAAGCCGCTGCCCTGGGGATCCGCGTACGGATCGAGCATCGTCATGACCCGTTTGACCCGGTAGGGTTCGACCAGGACCAGCCCGACGAAGGCGATCAGCCCGACCGGAGCCAGCCCGATCACCTGCCAGAGGCGGACCCCGGCCACGAGGAGCATGCACACCGTGACGGTCATCACAAGGGCCGCCGTGCCGAGATCCTCGAGCGCGATCAGGCCGCAGATGAACCCGGAAAGGAGGATCGGCGGGAGCATTCCGGTGGTGAACCGGTGCATGGTGGACGCGTGACGGAGACAGTGCCACGCGACGATGACGGGAAGCCCCCATTTCGCGATCTCGCTCGGCTGGAACTGGAGCGATCCGACCCGGAGCCACCGATGCGCCCCCTTCACCTCCGGTGCGAGCTGGGGCATGAAGGTCAGGAGGAGGGTGCCGACGATGATCGCGAGCAGCCACGGAATGGGCGAGGCGAGCCCGCCCGCGGTGCCAAGACGCTCGACGGGGATCCAGGCGCCGACCACCATCGCGGCGATGGCGAGCAGGGCGTACCACGTCTGCTTGCCGAGCAAGGTGTCCATCACCCGTCGGCCGGCCAGATCCGAGATCGCGGTCGCGTCGATCGCGTAGGAATGGTCCGCACCCTCGAGCCGGATCGTGGATCCCGGATTCTCGAGCCGCTTCAGCGAGGCGGAATTGACCATCACCACGCCGAAGATGAAGAGCGTGACCACGAGAAGCGCGACGATCTGACCTGCTCGCATCAGGGTCTCATCGGCCCCGACGACCCGAGGGGTGGAATAATCACCGGCTTCCGGTGCTACATCCAGCCCTTCTTCCGGGAGATGATCATGTACGCGGCCACGATTCCCGCGAGGAAGACCCCGACCCCCACCACCGCCACGATCTCTCCGGTCGTGAAGCTCATCGAACGGCTCCTGCAGGGACTCTCGGTCCGGTCATGCCTTCGGCACCCGGGAGAGGATAGCTCCCGGTCGATGGTGGAGGTGATCGGCTTCCCCCGCCCGGCGGTGAATTCCGGGCCGCTGCTGGTACGATTTCGAGGACGATCCGTCCGGCGGGCCCCTGGAACCCTTTCTTGAAGACCGTGTACCTCGAGACCTTCGGTTGCCAGATGAACGAGCTCGACAGCGAGCTGGTTCGAGGTCATCTCGAATCGATCGGCTACGGCTTCACCTCGCGGCCGGACGACGCCCAGATCCTGCTGTTCAACACCTGCAGCGTCCGGGAGCACGCCGAAAGCAAGGCCTACAGCCGGCTGGGCATCGTGGGGAAGCGGAAGAAGTCCGGCGAGGAGCTCGTCCTGGGCGTCCTCGGCTGCATGGCGGAACGGGACGGGGTCGACATGCTGCGTCGATATCCGCAGGTCGACCTGCTCTGCGGGCCCGGCGAGCTTGACAAGCTGCCGATGTTGATCGACAACGTGGCGAGAACCTCATCCCTCGGCGACGACCCCACCGGCGAACACGGTCGAGTCGCCCTCGCCGGAAGCACCAGTCGCCGATCCGCGGCACTCTCGGCGACCAAGGACGACCTCGAGACGCTCGATCTGGCTCGAGCCTTCGATCCGGACCGGGCGACCAGCGCCGCTCGAAGCGCGTACGTGCGGATCACCCGCGGCTGCAACAAGTTCTGCACCTACTGCGTCGTGCCACACACCCGGGGGGCGGAGGTGCATCGCCCCCCCGATTCGATCGTCGAGGAGTGTCGCCGGCTCGCCAGAGCGGGCGTGATCGAAGTGACGCTGCTCGGTCAGACCGTCAACCACTATCGATACCACCACGGGGTCGCCCTCACCATCGACGGACGCGAATCCCCCCAGATCGGGCCGGGACTCACCGCATTTCGGAACGAACCGCTCGAGGATGACGATGTCACGACCTTCGCCCGGCTGCTCGCCCGCATTCACGACGAGGTGCCCGAGCTGGCGAGAATCCGCTTTCTCACCAGCTACCCGAGGGATTTCGGGGACGACGTGCTCGCCGTCATGGCGAGCCGGCCGCGCATCTGCCGGTATCTCCACGTGCCCGTCCAGAGTGGTTCGAACCGGATCCTCAAGTTGATGAACCGGGGCTACACCGTCGAGGAGTATCTCGAATTCACCGACCGGGTCCTCGCCCATCTCCCAGACGCATCGATCGCGGGCGACATCATCGTCGGCTTTCCGACGGAGACCGACGAGGATTTCGAAGCGACGAAGTCGCTGCTCAGACGGGTTCCGTTCAAGAACAACTTCATCTTCAAGTACTCGCCCAGACCGGGCACCGCGGCCATCAGCCGTTTCGACGACGACGTGCCAGAGGCCGTCAAGAAGCTCCGAAACAATGAATTGCTGGCACTGCAGGCGGAGATCGGCGCGGCGGTCCACGCGAATTGGATCGGCCGGGAGGTCGACGTCCTCGTGGAACGAAAGACGAATCGCCGCCCCGCGGACGCCCACCAGCGGTCATCCGCGGATGCACGGGTGAGCCTGGGCGTGGGGCTCACCGCGCACCGAGGCTCCGAGGCCGATGCCCGCACCGAACCGGTCCAGGTCTCGGGTCGGACCAAGGGGGATCTCATCACCGTGTTCGATGTGGCCGACGCCGATTCCGCGGATGCCATGATCGGCCGCATCGCCAGGGTGAAGGTGGACGGAAGCGGCCCGCTTCTGCTCCGGGGTCGGCTCCTCGAAACGGGCTGAGACCCTTCGGAAGACCGATAACGCCAGTCTCTGTCGGTCGCCACGCTCGACGCGGAAACGATTAAAAACCCCCTTTCTATCGCTAAAACGACGTTTTTGAACCGCCGATCGCCCGTGGCCGTCGTGACGTCGCTCCGGTGTTGCGCAAAAAGGTTCCCCGACTACGAGACCCGGCTTGACTCCGCCAACCCCCGACCCATGTTTCAAGCATTGAGGGGAGGGATTTGGAGCCCGCCGACGTGGCTGCTCGAATTCACCTCGCGTTCTGTTTAGAGGAAAAAGAGAAATGAAGACTCGTGCCCTTAGTCTTGGACTTGGACTCGCCATCGCCGGCACCTCGTTTGCCGACATCACCGGCGCCATCACCGTCGACTACGCCGTCACGGCCGAAGACTTCGGCGGGACCTCGGTCTCCGTCAACGTCTCCGACCTGTATCTCCTGAGTGACGACGCGGCTGACACCGTGCTCAACGTCTACAACATGCAGATGGCCGCCGCCGGCCAGGTGAGCTACTTCCAGAGCGTCACCGGCACCGGCTGGACCCCCAACAACCTCGGTGGCATCTTCGACACCGCGGCCCTCCGCCTCGCCGACTCGTTCGTGACCATCGGTGGGTTCACGCAGGACACCCTGCTCCCCGAGCAGGCTCCCGGCGCGGGCTCCGGCAC
>NYWD01000142.1 GCA_002684855.1 Planctomycetaceae bacterium
CCCGAGCGAACTCGTCGACCTGATCGCGGAGATGCCCGACGAACTCGAGCCGATCGGCCTCTTCGTCGATCCGGCCACCGACCTGCTCGAGGCGTGGCCCGGCGCGTGGATCCAGCTGCACGGCGACGAGTCGGCGGCGCGGGTGACCGCGATCGCCGCGGAGACCGGGCACCGGATCATCAAGGCGTTTCCGTTCGATCCCGACGCCTGCCGGCGCTGGGACGAGCACCCCGACGTCGAGATCCTGCTGATCGACGGCCCCCGCGGCGGCAGCGGCGAACCGTTCGACCACGCGGCCCTCGCCCCCCTGCTCGCGACGCTCGAAAAGCCCGTGATCATCGCGGGCGGCCTCGACCCCGAGACCGTCGCCGGGGTGGTGCGCGACCTCGGACCGTTCGGCGTCGACGTCTCGAGCGGCGTGGAGTCGTCGCGCGGCGTCAAGGACCACGACCGGATCCGGGCGTTCGTCGCCGGGACACGTTCGGACTGAACCTCCCGCGACGGCTCGCGGGCCCCCGGTCCCGTCGCTCAGACCGTGGCCATCACGCGGGCGGTGTTCTTGCTGGCGATCCACTCCCGCAGTTCGCCGCGGCGGGTGTTCCAGGTGCCGCTGAACCGCTCGTCGAGGAAACGTCCGTAGAGCTCGAGCAGGATCGCATCGACGTCGAAGGTCGACTCGATCCGCTGCGAGATCGCCTCGTGCTCGCTGCCCGGCCGCTCCTCGGGACGGGGGAGCTTGAGGCCACCCACCCGGAAGCGATCGCCCTGCAGTTCGAAGGTCCACTCGGCCTCGCCGTCGGCCATCGTGAAACCGATCTTCCGCGGCCACTTCCCCTGCTGCAGCGCCTTCGACGCCTCGGCGCTCCGCCCCGGGCCGTCACCCCGGAGCGACTGCCGACCGGTGACCCCCCAGGCGCACTCCATGTCGATGGTCCGGTCGACCATCATCGACACGCTGCGTCCGTCGGGGAGATCGAAGAGTCCCTCGTTCGCCTCGGCGTGCCACCAGAGCCAGAGCAGGAAGACGTTGCCGAGGAAGTCCTTCGGTTCCGGCCCCGCCATCGCCCACGGGACGTCGGGACGCTCCCCCACCTCGGCCGACTGATCGAGCGTGCGCGGCGTCGGGGCCGCGGTGAAGGCGTCGGGCAACGCGTCGTCGAAGGCGCTGGCGATCCCCTTGGCGACCAGCAGGTCCAGCGCCAGGGCCCCCGCGGACTGCCCCTGCAGACGGGCACCGAACGTCGCCTGGAAGAGATCACGGAACGCATCGAACACCTTCTCGCTCGTGGCGGGGGCGAGGATCGTGGCGGTCGCGGGATCCCAGAGCATGGGCACCAGCTTGCTCGACCGGTACCGGCCGTCCGAGACCTCCTCGAGCCAGCGTCGCTCCGCCGCCTCTTTCGCCTCCCGTCTCGCGTTGCGGCCGAGCGGTTTCGCGGGCAGGCCATCGACGGCGTCTCCAGCACGATCCGCCGTCGCCTTCCGCAACGCGGCCTGCTCCTGCGCGACGTACGCGGCCCGGATCTCGCTCGGCACGCGAACCGCGTCCATTCGCATCGCGGCGTGGACCCTGCCGTCGAAGACGCAGCGGTCCCAGGCGAATTCGTGGTCGAGGATGTGCTCGCCCGCGGTCCACCCGGTCTCGACATCGGTGGGAACGCCGACCGTCGGGACCAGACGTCCGGCGGCCAGGGCGTCGAGCAGGGACTGGTCGATCCGGGCCGGGGCGTCCCCGCCGATCCGGAAGCGGGCGTAGGTCACGTTTCCTCGAATGAATGGCATGCCGGGATTCTCGCCCGGGGGCCCGCACCGACGCCGCTTCCGGCGGGTTTTCCACCCACGACCGGGCGGAAGAAGACGATGGCTCGATGAGCGGATCCCGGACGGTTCGAAGGATTCCGAGTGATCCGATATCGACTCCGAAATCGAGCTCCGCGATCCCGGAGCGGGGCTTCATCGACCTCCTGAACGTCGGCTTCCCCCCGTCGAAAGCGCCCCCTCCGCGGGACGAGGCCCGCCGAGGCCCCGACGGCCCCTCCCCCCGCCAGCCGCCGCGCCGGACGCGTGCTTGGGAAAATCCCACGATTCGACGATCCCGCGGTGGCGAGGCGGCGTAGCACCGGGGTCATGTCTGCGCTCAGGATCCAACCCGTCGGCCTTTCCTGCGAACTCCTCGAGTTCTGCGGGCGGGTTGCGCGGTTGGCACCGAGGGACCTTTCTGGCGAGGTTTCGGGTAGGGTTCCCCGCCGGAGCCATGCGTTGACCGATTCCCAGGAGGCCAATCTCGACGCCGTTCCCGCACCCGGCGACGCCGATCGATCCGACGAGGAACTCCTCGTGGCCTATCGCTCCGGAGACCGAGCGGCCTTCGCGGCCCTCGTGGAGCGATATCGAAGCGACCTCGTCCAGTTCCTCCACCGGTTCCTGGGTTCCCGGGCCGCAGCCGAGGACGTCTTCCAGGACGCCTTCCTCCAGGTCCATCTCTCCGCGGATGCGTTCGACGCCGATCGCCGGTTCAAGCCGTGGCTCTACACGATCGCCGCGAACAAGGCACGTGACTTCCATCGAAAGCGCAAGCGTCGTGCGGCGGCGAGCCTCTCGGCCCCGGTGGGCGGTGCGGACGGACGGGAGACCTCGCTGGTCGACCTCCTCGAGGGACCGGCCGAGGACGTGGATGCGGGGCTCATCGAGTCCGAACGTCAGCAGATGGTGAAGGAGGTGGTGGACGCCATGCCGGCCCACTACCGCGAGATCCTGCTGCTCAGTTACTTCCAGAAGCTCAGTTACAACCAGATCGCGGATTCGCTCCAGATCCCGCTCGGCACCGTCAAGAGCCGGCTCCATGCGTCGGTGGCGAACTTCGCCGATGCGTGGAAGACGGCGGTCGAGCGACAGAAGCAGCGAAACCGCGGCGATCGAAACTGACGGAGCCCCGGCGGGTCGCCGGGCTTCGACGAACATGCAGGTTGTGGAATCGAATGCCCATGAATGACCCCAGCGACATCGGCCAGAACTCCCGACACGAACCCGCGGAACACCGCGACCCGGGAACGCCGATGCGGATCGCATCGCTCTCCGACCCCGACCGGAAAGCGGTCGATCGCCTCTTCGAGAACGGGTTCGAAGCCGATGCGGCGACTGGAGGCGACGCTCGAGAGGAGGCCCTGAGATCCCTCCTCGGGAATCTCGAGGCGTATCCCTCCGAGGGCTCCTCGGACGCGCTCGTCGACGCGACGCTCGCCGGCATCGACCGACACGAGGCGGGCCGCCAGAATCGATTCTCGATCCCCCGGCAGGACGAACGGGCGCCGAGGGGGATCCACCTGCCGAACTTCTTCGCGGTCGCGGCGTCGCTCTTCCTGGCGGTGGGAATCGGCGTCCCCCTCTTCCAGACGATCCAGGACCATGAAGAAGTCACGATGTCGCAGCACCGGCAGCGAACCATCGGACAGGCGATCGCGGGATTCTCCTTCGACAACGAGGGCCTGATGCCGCTCGCCGCGGGTGCGTCGACCCAGCGCGACACCCCGTTGCACGGCCAGTCGTACTCGGAGAATCTCCGCCCGCTCGTCGACGGCGAACGGTGCGAGGGAGGCCTGCTCGTGGCGGAGATCGACGGCATCCGGATCCCGATGGTGTCGTACCGGGTCTTCGTGACGCTCGAGGACTTCCGACTCGACCGACTGCCGGGAGGCGAGGTTCTCACCGCGGATCCGAACCCGGTGATCCGTTCACTCCGGGAAGGCGGCCGTCGAATCCACCATCTCACCGGTGCCCGACGCCATGACGGCGACGGGGTGGTGATCTGCCGGATCGACCTTTCGACACCTTTCCTCGCCCGCCCGGTGGATCTGCAGGAGGGGGTCGGCCCCGACGGCACGTCGAGGATCCGGCTCGATCCGATCTGGGTCGCGGACGGCTACCAGCACGAGCGATCGGCCGGAATCGGCTGGCCGAGCCTCCGAACCGACGACGTTCTCGCCCACTGAAACCGTCCGACCGTCCCGGACGGCCTTGGACCGCCTCGCGCCGCCTTGGGCCGCCTCGGGCCTGGCCCCGAGCCTTCCGCGGACCGATTCGGACGACAATCTTGAATTTTGGGCAGAAAGTCCAAATATCACCCTGCCGTGGGACTTGGCGCACCCGACCGGGGTGGCCTATGATCCTCGATTCGGTCGCATCCAAGCAAACTCACCCGACCCCCCCTCGGTGCCGCATGCCCAAGAGCAAGTCCCACAAAGGTCTCCTGAAGCGGATCAAGATCACGAAGTCGGGCAAGATCCGCTTCCGTCGTCCGCACAGCCGCCACATCAAGAGCAACAAGACCGGCGAACAGGTTCGCGGCTACCGCCGACCCCGGTACGCACGGGCGGGCGACATGAGCCGGTTCGGCAAGCTCCTCTTCCGGCCGCTTCGGTCGCAGGAGAAGTCGGTGGCGGATGCAGCCAGGACCGCCGAAGCGTCCGAGTGACCGAATTTCAATCGTTCTTCCCGGTTCCTTCGGGCTGATCCCAGCCTACCGGAACCAACATCCCACACCAGGATTCGCCCGTCGGGCCTGAAGTGTCTCCATCCGGAGGCCCCCGCCGAGGCAGTCAGGAGAGAGCCATGCCACGAGTTCGCAAGGGTGCGGCCCGTACCAAGGCCAGACGTCGGACACTGCGGAAGGCCCGCGGTTACTACGGAACGAAGAGTCGTCACAAGCAGCAGGCGAAGGTCGCGTTGATGCGAGCCGGAAGGTTCGCGTTTCGTGATCGACGGACCCGCAAGCGTGACTACCGCCGACTCTGGATCACCCGCATCACGGCCGCCTGCCGGATGCGAGGGACCCGCTACAGCGTGTTCATGAACGGACTGCAGCGGGCCGGCATCCTCCTCAATCGGAAGATGCTGAGCCAGATCGCGATCGAGGATCCGTCGACCTTCGACGCCCTCGCCGAGACGGCCAAAGCCAACGCCGCCGCCAACGCGGCCTGATCGCCTTCACCGGATCGGTTCCGTCACGTTGCGGACCGATCTCCTGCGGCCCTCCCCCGAACCGGGGGGGGTGACCGCGACACCATCACGCCGGCCCCATCGACACGTCGATGGGAACGGCTGGTCGAGGACAGAACTGGATGACCACCCGAACCATCCGCGACTTCGGCAAGAGGCAGGACGGTCTTCGCATCCCGGACCTCGTGCGGGTCCAGCGAGACGCCTACGACAGATTCCTTCAACTCGACCTCGCCCCCGACGAGCGGGCGACGGGCTACGGGCTCGAAGGCCTCCTTCGCGAGGTCTTCCCGATCGAGAGCTACGACGGCTCGATGCGTCTCGAGTACGTGAACTACTCGATCGACGAGCCCCGATACACGCCCGACGAATGCCGCGAACTGCGGCTCACCTACGGGATGCCGTTCCGGGTCCGGGTCCGGTTCCATCGTGACGGCGTGGCGGAGACCCCCGAGGAGGACATCTACCTCGGCGAGATCCCGATCATGGCCGGCGTCCCGCTGCCCTGGGAGACCGCACGGGCGAGCAACTTCTCCGGCGGCGGCGAGTTCATCGTGAACGGCGCCGAGCGGGTCATCGTCAGCCAGCTCCACCGATCCCCGGGCGTGGACTTCTCGATCGCCTCGAGCTTCGGCGACCGTCCGCTCCACAGTGCCCGGATCATTCCCGAGCGTGGTTCGTGGATCGAGCTCGAGGTCACGAAGAAGGACGTGCTGGCGATGCGGATCGACCAGTCGACCAAGCTCGCCGCCACCACCTTCCTCCGGGCCCTCAGCGAGGAGTTCTCCTCGACCGACCAGCTGCTGGAGCTCTTCTACGACGTCAAGGACGTCAAGGTCGAGAAGCTTCGTCCCGAGTACTTCTCGGCCGAGATGATCGTCGACACCGACACCGGCGAGGAACTCTGTTCCGTCGGCCGCGTCATCGGCGACGCGATCGAGGCGATCCAGGCTTCGGAACTCAAGAGCATCCGCGTCATCACCGACGCCGCCGATCCCCTGATCCTGAACACCCTGGCCGAGGAGCGACTCGACTTCCTCGCCGAGGTGACGGAGCACGAGGCGGCGCTGCTCAAGATCTACGGGCGACTCCGGCCGGGCAACCCGCCCCAGCTCGACAAGGCGAAGGCCCTGTTCGACGAGAAGTTCTTCGACGACAACCGCTACCGCCTCGGCCGCGTGGGCCGCTTCCGCATCAATCGGAAGTTCGAGGACGACAAGGTCTACAAGGTCCGGGACGAGAGCGAGCAGTATCTCTACGCGGAGGACTTCCTCGCCGTCGTCCG
>NYWD01000143.1 GCA_002684855.1 Planctomycetaceae bacterium
CTAATATTGCTTGATTCACTTCTACAAGAGAGATATATGATAGTAAAAGTTTATAGATAACAGTTATTTATACAAAGTCCATCATGGCGTGGACGGAGAACGGAACAGGGACGTCGGAAGATGTCAAGGACTTTGAACGGGGTCGGATACGGGCTTTGCAAGAGGAGAGGTTGTACATCCAAAAGAAGACATTCACCAAGTGGATGAATTCATTCCTCCAGAAAGCAAAAATGGAGGTTGAAGACCTATTTACAGATCTTGCTGACGGGAGAAAGCTTTTAAAGCTTTTGGAAATAATATCAGGTGAAAAGCTTGGAAAACCAAACAGTGGGAAAATGCGAGTGCACCGGATAGAGAATGTCAACAAAAGTCTGGCCTTCCTCCACACAAAAGTGAGATTAGAAAATATTGGTGCTGAGGACATTGTTGACGGCAACCCAAGAATGATCCTGGGTCTTATCTGGACAATCATCCTCCGGTTCCAGATCCAGGAGATTGAGATTGATGTTGACGAGGATGAAAATAACAGTAAAAGTTCTGAGAAGAAATCTGCTAAAGATGCCTTGCTGCTTTGGTGTCAGAGGAAAACCAATGGCTATCAAAATGTGGCCATTTCTGACTTCTCAAGCTCATGGCAGAGTGGTCTTGGATTCAATGCTTTAATTCACAGCCATCGTCCGGATTTGATCAACTTCAACAGATTGAACAAAGATGATCATTTGGGTAACCTAAGAAATGCATTTGATGTTGCTGAGAAACATCTTGGCATCCCTCAGCTTCTGGATGCTGAGGACATTGATGTTTCCAAACCTGATGAAAAATCAGTGATGACATACGTAGCCTCCTACTATCACACCTTCTCCAAGATGAAAGCAGGAGCTACTGGAGGTAAAAGGATTGGCAACATCGTGATGAAGATGAAGGGCGTCGAGGAGGAGCAGAACAACTACGAGATGTTCAGCAGCAAGCTCTTGGTCTGGATCAGGGAGAAGACCGAGCTGATGAAGAGGAGGGACTTTAGCAACACCTTGGAGGGGATCCAGAATGACTTTAAAAAGTTCAAAGATTACAGAACTGTTGAGAAACCACCCAAGTACAGGGAAAAGGTTGAGATTGAAGCAACTTTTTTCGACATTCAGATCAAGCGCCAGCAGCTGAGGCAGGCGCCGTATGTTCCTTCTGAGGGGGAGAAACCTCACGACATTGAACAGGCCTGGATTCAACTTGAGAAACAGGAACATCTGGCTGAAGTTGCTCTCAAAGAAGAACTTTTGAGACAGGAAAAGCTGGAGCAATTGGCCTACAAGTTTGAAAGAAAATCTGTGCTACGAGAGGGATATTTGAATGAAATGATTGCAGTTCTGTCTGATCCAAGATATGGCTCCAATTTACAGCAAGTGAGCGCCAGTGTTAAGAAACATGAAGCAATCAGTGCAGATATCCTGGCCAGAAGTGACAGATTCAGTGATTTGAAAGGCATGAGCAGCCAATTGGAGCAGGAGAAATATTGGAGAGCTGCTGAAATCAAACAAAGAGAGATTGAGATCATGGGACGATGGCAGGAACTGTTATCGTTGCTGGAAGTTCACCGGGACAAATTGGAGAGATATTGTATAATAATATCTTTGCAGAGAGAGATTGAAACATTGGCATCAACCATTAAGTTGCTGCAGCAGGAGTTGGAATCTACAGAACCTGGCATTCATTTGCTTGATGTTCAGGAAAAGTTGCAAAAGTTCCAGCTCCAGGAGTCTCAAGTGAATGCGATGGCAGAGACCATCAAGAAAGTTTCCAAACAAAGCAAAGCTGCTCTCAACAATCCAGACTTGAACCAAACACAACTCCAGATGATTGAGACAAAGATGGCAGAACTTGAGGATCATTTCAAGTCTCTGCTGAGTCTCGTCAAGAAGAGACAAGTTTTGCTGGAAGATTCCCTGTCATTCTTCCAACTGATGCAAGATCTGGAAGAAGAAGGTCAATGGTGCGATGAACGTCTCGCCGTCTGCCAAGCCTCCATCACTGCCAAGGATCTACGAGGTCTTACAAGTCTCCAACAGCGACATAAGGCGGGAGAGGACGAGATGATTCGCAGACATAATAGATTTGTGACTGGAAGTCTAGCAACATGTCAAGAAATGATCTCCAGCGGACATTCCCTCTCCGATCAACTACGGGACAAGATGAATCAAGTTGAAAGTAAATGGTCACTGCTCAAAGAAGAGGTGGCGAAAAAGAAACAAACTCTGGACGCTGCAACTGAAGCATTTCAATTCTTTTCCGACTGCAATGAAACAGAATCTGTTATCAAAGAATTTATTACCCTTGCTAAATCAAAGGATTTTGGTCAGGACAAGCTGACTGCCGTGTCACTGCTTGGAAGACATAAACATCTTCAAGACAAAGTTCAAAGTATTGAACCCGATGTTGTCCGGGTTGGACAGGTTGGAGACAAGTTGGCCAAAAGTAATTTGTCAACAGAGGCTCTCTACCTCGCTGCTGATCCTGGCAAAGTTGAAGAATCAGAGAAACTTGTTCCTGTCGAGGTTTGGGAAGATGAACCTTTTGAGAGAACCGAGATCCAGAGGGTCATTGAGGAAAGAAAAGTTCCACAGGTTCGGACTCTGTATCCTTATAAAGGTCATGGTATCGAGGTCAAGAAGGGAGAGGTCATGTTCCTTCTGGACAAGACCAACCAAGACTGGTGGAACATCAGGAAGAGCAGTGGAGAGACTGGATACGTTCCTGCAAATTATGTCAAGGAAATTGAACCCAAGTTGGTGAGTGTTGAGGTCAAGAAGCCCATAGCGGTCAAAGATGTCAAGAAAGTGAAGAAGACCCAGTATGTTAAACAGAAAGTCACTCCTGCAAACCAGAAATCAGGCAAGGATATGATTGAGGAAAGACAGTCTTCAATAGAGAAAAGTTATGATCTTCTGAAAACTCTCAGCAAAGAAAGATTTGAGATACTACAGAACTCTCTCAAACTCTTTGACTTTTACTCTGAGTGTGATGACTTCAACAAGTGGATGAAGGACAAGAGTAAAGCCATTTCTGCCGAGGAGGATGTTACGAAGGCAACAAAAACTTTCCAGAACTTTCTCAAAGACTTTTCTGTCAATAAGAAGAGGTTGGAGCAGATTGCTGAGGCTTCCAAGCAGCTGGAGTTGATCTTCCCTGAATTGAAGACGGAAATATCTGCCCGGGTGAAAGAAACTCATAGAAATTATGACGGTCTGGTCCGACTTCAGGAGCAAATGGAGAAGAAGTTGGAAGGATCTGCCAGTGTTATCTACTTCCAGAAGTCTTGTGAAGACGTCAGTGATTGGATCACGGAGAAATCTGAGAAACTGGAGATGGAAGATCTTGCTAAAGATCTGACAACAGTCAAAGCTCTTCAAAGGAAGCACAAAGGAATTGAAAGAGAACTTGCTCCCATCAAAGACAAAGTGATCCAAGTTTCTCAACTTGGAAGAGATGTCATTGACGGGTTTCCAGCAGAGAAAGCCAAGATAGAGCAAATGATCCGAGACATTCAGGAGAAATGGGAAATGTTGGAGAACAAAGCCATGGACAGAAGCAAAAGGTTGGAAGATGCTGTAGGAATGCAATTGTTCAACAGTGGAGTTAAAACCCTGCTCCAATGGGTGGATAACACCAAGAATGCTCTCAACACCAATGAAAATGTCCGAGATGTTCAAACAGCTGAGGAAATGCTCAATAAACATGCTGAGATTGGAGATGATATTCGAGCCAAGCAGGATGAGTTCAACTCTCTGATCCAGTTGGGACAAAAGATGTACGGTCGTCAGCCTTCTCAAGACATGGAGGAGAAGGTGAACAACTTGACCGAGGAGAGGAAGGTGGTTCTGAGAGGATGGCAGGAGAAGGGAGACTTCCTGAGGCAGGTTCGTGATCTCCAGCTGTTCAACAGAGAAGCTGACAGACTGGATGCTGGAACTTCTGCTCAGCTAAAACTGCTGGATAGTATCGATGTTGGTGACAATTTGCCGGATGTTGAGGCTAGTCTCAAGAGGCATGAAGACTTTGCAGCTACAATTGTTGCTCAGGAGGAGAGAGTGACTGCATTTAAAGACTTGGCCAACCAGCTGATTGATGCCGGCCATCATAACAGTGAAAATATTGAGCAACGTAGAGACAAGGTTCTGCAAGGAAGGGATAATCTTAAGCAGAAAAGTGCGGAGAAAAGAGCTGATTTAGACGAGAGCAAGATATTCCAAGATTTTCGAACCGAGGTCTCAGAAATGTTGTACTTTGTCAATGAGAAAAAGAAACTTCTTCGAGAAGACTCTTTCAAAGATGGTATTGGCAACATAAAAACCAAAGCCAAGAAGCATCAAGTTCTGGAAGGTGAAATAAAATCCAACACGGCTCAACTAAAAGTCATCAACAGAACGGGACAGCAAATGGTCAATAGGAATCATTTCAAGTCCAAGGAAATTGGAGGCGAACTGGAGAACCTCAATGGGTCCTGGGAAGAACTTCAGGACGCTGTCAAGGATCAAGGATCCAGACTTGGTCAGGCTGAGGCCCAGATGGACTACAACAGGATGACTGGGGACATCAAGACCAAGCTGGATGACGTGAGAAACACCATCAATTCTCAGGAAACTGGAGATGATATTCGAGGCTGTAAGAAACTTCTCACCCAACATTCTGCAGCTGAGGCTGAACTTGCAGCTCTGGAACAGAAGGTTGGGTCGCTGGGTCAAGTGGCCTCTGACCTCGCTGATGGTCATTTTGACGGAGATTCCATCCTCCAGAATTGTCAAGAACTCAAGCAGGGTCTGGACCAGCTCAAACCTCCTTTGGATGAAAGGAAAGCAGCTCTGAATCTTTCTCTCAAGTTTCATGAATTTAACTTTGACTTACAAAGAGAACTGGAATGGATTTCAGAGAAAATTACCATAATTTCTGCTCCCCTCGACATACAAACTCTGCAGCAGGCTCAAAGCAGTGATAAAAAACACAAGAAACTTGAGGAAGAAGTGAAAAATCATTCCGTTGTGATTGACAAAGTTGTTGAAAGTGGATCTAATCTTACTTCTTCACATGATCATGCCAAGGATGTTATTGACAACAGCAACAAGCTGACTGAAGCTTGGAACAATCTATTAGAAGCAATTCAAGCCAAAGCTACACAGTTGAAGTTGATTCTAACTGCTCAACAATTCTTCTTCGAAGTTGTGGAGGTTGAAGGATGGATCAAGGACAAGAGTGAGAGCATGAAGCAGGCAGAGTTTGGCAAAGATGAGGACAGTTCTGTCAAACTTCTGACCAAGCACAAAGCTCTTGAACTGGAGATTGATACCTACAGTGGGATTGTCAAGGAGATATCTGCCACCGCTAACAAACTTACAAACAACAATCATCCGGACTCAAAGAAGATCAGGTCTCGAGATGAAATGTTGCAAAGAGAAATGAAGAATCTGCAGAACTTGTCCAAAGTCAGAAGAGACCGGCTGGTGGAGGCAATCCAAGCTCATGAATACAAGAGAGAAAGTGAAGATTTCCTCGCTTGGATTGGAGAAATGATGACTGGTGCCAGGAGTGAGGAAACTGGTCAAGATTATGAACATTTGGAACTACTCTTGACAAAGTTTCAAGAGTTTAAGCTCAGGGTTCAAGCAGGAGAAGAAAAATACAAGGTCTGTGAGAGCCTTGCCAAGAGATTGGAGAATGCTGATTGCAGCAATGAAGTGAAGGAGACTCAGGCTCGTATCACCCAGGAGTGGATGTCATTGATTGAGGCCATTCAGGACAGGGACACCAAGCTGGAGTCAGCGGGAGACATTCACAGATTCAACCGAGATGTCTCAGAAGCCTTGTCAAGAATTGGAGAGAAGAGTGCCATCGTCTCCAGTCAGGATCTGGGCAGAGACTTGAAAGCTGTTCAGAGTTTGATCAGGAAACATGAAGCATTTGAAAATGATTTAGTTGCTCTGGAGGCTCAACTCCAGGTGCTGATTGATGACTCAGCCAGTCTCCAGTCCAGATACCCTGACCAGAGTGGATCACAAATTGCCCGGCAGCAAAAGATTTTGCTAGGATCATGGAATGAACTCCAGGAGAAGGTTTCGGAAAGGAAAGCTGCTCTTGTATCTAACAATGACTATCACGCCTTCCTTGGACTGGTAAGAGACTTGCTGGCCTGGTCATCCGGCCTCAGGAGAAGCCTCATCACGGAGGAAAAGGTTTCTGACGCCGCTTCGGCCCAGCTCCTCAAGACGGAGCACGATAACCTAAAGGCGGAGATAGAGACGAGGGAGAAGATGTTCAGCGAGGTTGTGTCCCTAGGAGAGGCCATGGTCACTGAGGAGCACTCCGCTAGGGCCGAGGTTAAGGAGAAGATTGACGCGGTTTTGACTGAGAGGCAGAAGCTCCACACTGCCTGGCAGCACAAGAAGGTGTACCTTGACCAGTTGATTGATCTTCATTTCTACTTGAGAGACGTCAAGCAGATTATCACAATCTTCACAGCTCAGGAGATCAATTTAAGCAATACTGAGTGCGGTGAGACCATCGAGCAGGTTGAAGCCAACCTCAAGTCCCACGAGGCATTCCAAAAGCTGACCGAATTCTGCGAGGAGCGTCTCTGCGATGAGCTTGAGAGAGATCTCGTCCCTCAGCTGAACTCGGAGTAACCACAACGAGTAAGTGTCGTCCTCTTCTGGCCCTTCATATGTTTCGTTCACCCAATCCTCTTCGTCCAATATGTGAATGACCTGGCTACTTTGTACAAGCGACTCGAAAACTCGC
>NYWD01000144.1 GCA_002684855.1 Planctomycetaceae bacterium
GGGCGAGTCGCTTCACGTCGTCGACCATTCAAATCCCGGCGACGACGGCGAGCCGGTCCACCGAGACCGGGAAATCCCGGCAGGACCCTTCCTGGCCTGGCGCATCGCTCAAAAGAAGAGGCCGCCCTGATCAGGATTTCGCCTGATCAGAGCGGCCGGGGCAGAGGGAATTCTCTTCCCTCGTACTCATTGCAGTCGCCCGGAGCCGATCGGCTCACGGCACAACGCCGCAACGAGGGATAGCCTCGTGAGATGCCAAGGGCCGCGTCAGTGCAGGCCCGACATGCGCCGGATTTTCGTAGTGGAATCCCTTTCCCTCTACGCCCCCGAAATTCACCCTCCAGGGTGAGCCTGCCGGCGGTGGTGCCGTGCAGGTGCCTCCCGGACAGATGAACCTGCCACGGGGACCCGGAAGAGCAAGTCACTCTGCCTCTTTTGTAGGAGTTTTCCGGGTTGGGGGAACCCTGTCGCGTTATCGGGACGACGAGTCGTCCCGATCCGACTTGCCGCGAGCGGCGGCGAGGTGTTCATCCCATCGAATGGGAAGCTGGTGATCGACGCCGAGCAGATCGAGGATGCGGCCAGCCATGAAATCGACCAGATCACTCACCGATTCCGGCTGGAGGTAGAGGCCGGGCGAGAGCGGCGCGACGATCGCGCCCGCTTCCGTGACCTTTCGCATCGCTTCGATCTCCGTGAGCCCGATCGGACTCTCCCGGTGGGCGATCACGAGCGGTCGACGCTCCTTCAGGGTGACCTGGGCCGCTCGTTGTACGAGGTTGTCGCTGATGCCGTGTGCGATCTTGGCGAGGGTGTTGCTCGAGGCGGGAACCACCACCATCCCGTCGTGCCGGAAGGACCCGCTTGCACAGGCCGCCCCGACATCGTTGCCCGGGTGCATCACCAGACGGTCCCCACGTCCCCCGCTCAGCGCGTCGGCGTCGATCCTGGCGATGCCCGCCTCCTCCGCGAGGAGCCGCTTGCCGAGGTTCGAGCATGCGACATGGACCTCGACGCCCCGCTCCGCGAGGAGCTCGATCACGCGGACCGCATAGGCCGCGCCGCTCGCCCCGGTGACTCCGACCACGATTCGCCGGGCAACGCCGTTGTCGATCGGTTGCGATGAGGTCATGCCGGTCGTTCCTTCGAGGTCGTTTCGCCGGCCGATGGGCGATGGATTCCCCCGGCATCGACGTCACGTCGCGCGAGCATGGCCCTCGGACCCGCTTCGGAGGATCAGTCCGATGCGGTGGGGTCCGCCGCCGCTTCGATCTCAGGCTCGCCGGCGGCCTCGTTCTCGGACGCCGTGGCGGCGGCCTCCGCCGCCTCGTTCTCCGCGGCGATGCGAGCGAGCTCGGCGGGATTCGTGCACGACGGTGGGTCGACGGGGATCAGCCATCGCTGGAAGACGTCGAGCTCGTAGGCCCGGAACGGCTCGGACTGGTAGACGAGCGTGGCCAGCTGGTAGAGATCCCCACTGCTGGGATAGACCACATCGACTTCAGCGCGGCTCGAACGCACCCGGACCTGCTTGATCTCCCAGACCGGCAGCCCCGCGTCGAGGTCGGCCATCGTGACCTCGCGGGCCGAGTCGACTTCGGTGAGGAGGCCCACCTGTCGCCAGTCGCGCCCGTTGATTCCGGCGGGCAGGGCGAAGATCAGGGGCGGCTGGACCGATTGTCCATCGGCGTCGACCGCAGGGGCGAGATCACCCATGGTCCGGGCATAGGTCTCGCCGAGGGCCTTTCCCATCAGCTGCGGAACGGGATAGACACCCGGGGTGAGCACCGCCGAACCGCTGTCGGAGGGAAACGTCGCATACGGGGTGCACGCGATGGCGCTGAATGACGCCGTGGAGATCGCGACGAAGCCGAGGAGACGACGAGTGATTCGGTGCATGAGAGCCCTCCTGAAGGCCTGTCCAGTGTATCGGTCGCCCTTCCCGGAGCGGCGACCCGCACTCGACCTCGGACCGCGTGAACGGTCGAGGAAAGAACGGTCCCGATCTACTCCTCGGCCTTGGCGATCTGCCAGTACTCGAGTTCGACCGGCGCCTGCCGGCCGAAGATCGTGACCAGGACGCGGACCAGTCCCTTGTCGGGCATGACCTCGTCGACGGTTCCCTCGTAGTTCTCGAAGGGTCCTTCCTTGATCGTGACCGGATCGCCGGGCTCGAACTCCATCTTGACCTGCGGCGCCTCGTCGGGCTTCCGCGAGTCGAAGAGCATCTTCTCGACCTCGTGGGCCGCCATCGGCGTGGGGCGCCCCGCGGTGCCGACGAAGTCGCCCACACCCGTGGTCTCCTTGATCAGGAAGAAGACGTCCTGGGGGATGCGACCGTCGGACTCGAGCGACATCTCGACGAACACGTAGCCGGGATAGAGCTTCGTCTCGGTGACCTTGCTCACCCCGCCCTTGATCGACTGGGTCTTCTCGGTCGGCACCATGATTCGGCCGACGAGATGCTCCATGCCTTCGATCTGGACCTTGCGAAGCAGCGTCTCGCGAACGCCTGACTCCTTGTTGCTGGCCACCCGGAGGACGAACCAGTCGAAGCCGGGGCGGTACATCGGCATGTCCGCGGCCGGATCGAATCCGCCCTCGGGCGTCGCCTCGGGATCGGTCGACGTCGACGCCGGCCGATCCGGCTCCTCGCTCACGATCCGGTGCGTGGCGACACCGCCGTAGTTCTCCAGGGTCGGCCCGCCGGCCAGCGTGGTGGCCTCGCGACCCGAGGCGAGGGTTCGCTTCTTCGAGGTCTCCGCGGGCGCATCCGGCGTCTCGGCGGCTTCGGCCTCCGGTGAACCGGTGCCCGGTTCCGGCGTCGGTTCGGCAGGCGTCTCGCCCGGCGTCTGGTGCTCGCCCTCAACGGGCTGTTCATCGGAAAGGGTCATGTGTTTTCCTCGTTTCCCACGGACCATCGAACGGACGAAAGCGGCGCGGTCAGGTGGGGGTGTCGAGCACCTTGATGGCGCTGAAGAACGTGACGAAGACCAGGTCCCAGACCTTGCAGAAGCCGGCGATGCCGGCGGACAGGGCGATGACCACGATCGTCGAACCCACCACTTCACGGCGTGAGGACCAGTTGACCTTCTTCATCTCGGACTCGGTCGCGACGAGGAAGTCGACGGACCGGGGCTTCAGCCAGATGAAGTAGTAGAGCAGCGAGCCGAAGATCCCCACCCAGAGGACGCCCGACGCGGCGCGGTAGTAGACCGGGTCGAGATCGAACCAGTCGGTGTTCTTGAAGAAGTCGGAGATCCACATCGCGCCGAGCAGGATGATCACGCCGCCCGCGATGGTGGACATCTGACGGGTCCAGTAGCCCTGGCCCTTCTTGTAGATCGCGGTGGACATCTTCGTGTTCCCAACTGTGGACCGGAGTGGATCGGAACCCGGATCGAATTCTGGGTTCCCGCTTGGCAACACGCCAGGAGTGACTCGAACACTCAACCTGCGGATTTGGAATCCGCTGCTCTGCCAATTGAGCTACTGGCGTAGGAGGTCGAACCGGAGCCCGCCGAAGCGGTGCCTTCGGATCACTTCCGCTTGATCTTGTGAAGGGTGTGCTTGCGAAGAGAGGGGGAGTACTTCATGAAGCCCTCCTTGACCTTCTCGTCGATGCCGCCCTTGACGCGGATGTTCGTCCGGTAGTTCATCTCACCGGTCTCGGTGCACTGAAGCCACACGAACTCGCGGTCGGTTGCTCTCTTGGCCATTGCTGCATCACCCTTCTGGGATCTCGCTCGAACGAATCGGGGACCGGTCGGTCCCCGGCTGGGGTCGGTTCGGCGACGGGGGCCGGCCTGAGGGCCGGACCCCGGTCACCGGTCGACTCGGTGTCACTCGACGATCTTGGTGACGACGCCCGAACCCACGGTCCGGCCGCCTTCACGAACCGCGAACCGCACGCCCTCTTCCATCGCGACGCCCTTGCCCTCGAGGTCGACCTCGAGTTCGACGTTGTCGCCGGGCATGCACATCTCGGCGCCACCCATGAGGGTGAGCTTTCCGGTGATGTCCGTGGTCCGGAAGTAGAACTGCGGCTTGTAGCCGGAGAAGAACGGCGTGTGACGGCCGCCCTCTTCCTTGGTCAGCACGTAGACCTGGCCTTCGAACTTGGTGTGGGGCTTGATGCTTCCCGGCTTGCAGAGCACCTGGCCGCGCTGGATGTCGGTCTTCTCGACACCACGGAGGAGGCAGCCGACGTTGTCGCCCGCCTGGCCCTCGTCGAGCGTCTTCTGGAACATCTCGACGCCGGTGATGGTGGTCTTGAGGGTCTCGGGGGCGAGACCGACGATCTCGGCCTCGTCACCGACCTTGATGACGCCGCGTTCGATACGACCCGTCGCGACGGTACCACGGCCCTTGATCGAGAAGACGTCCTCGATCGACATCAGGAAGGGCTTGTCGGTCTCCCGCTCGGGCTCCTCGATGTAGGTGTCGAGCTGCTCGAGGAGTTCACCGATGCAGGCGTTCTTGCCGTCGTCGGTGGGGTTCTCGAGCGCCGGGTAGGCGGCACCGCGAATGACCGGGGTGTCGTCGCCGGGGAAGTCGTACTTGCTGAGAAGCTCGCGGACCTCGAGTTCGATGAGGTCGAGCAGCTCCTCGTCGTCGACGAGGTCGCACTTGTTGAGGAACACCACGATCCTCGGCACGCCGACCTGACGGGCGAGCAGGATGTGCTCGCGAGTCTGGGGCATGGGGCCGTCCGACGCGGACACGACCAGGATGGCGCCGTCCATCTGGGCGGCACCGGTGATCATGTTCTTCACGTAGTCGGCGTGTCCGGGACAGTCGACGTGAGCGTAGTGCCGGTTCTCCGACTCGTACTCGACGTGGCTGGTCGCGATGGTGAGGATCTTGGTGGGGTCGCGACGACCTTCCGACTCGGACGCCTTGGCGACCTCGTCGTAGGCGATCTGCTTCGCAAGGCCCTTGGCACCCTGAACCGTGGTGATCGCGGCGGTGAGCGTGGTCTTGCCGTGGTCGACGTGGCCAATGGTGCCCACGTTGACGTGCGGCTTGGTCCGCTGGAAGACTTCCTTTGCCATCTGCGGGCATCTCCGAATTCGCGCCGTCGGGGTCAACCGGTGTCCGTGCGGCGTTCGACAGTTGGAGTTCCGACCCCTCTCGGGCCATTCCTCCGGTGATTACGCCCGACCACCTCAGTCGGGACCATGGTTTGGAGCGGGACGAGGCCCGTTCCGAATGAGCGACTCGAAGCCACCGACGGGACTTGAACCCGTGACCTCACCCTTACCAAGGGTGTGCTCTACCACTGAGCTACGGTGGCGTGTCCGGTGCGGAAGGCACCGATCGAGAACCTTGTCACGCGGGCGACCGTCGGTAGAGCTCGACCGCCGCCGAATAAAAACCGTCCCGGGTGGGGACGGCAGGTCGCGAATTGTACCGAATACCCCGGCGAAGGCAAGGGTTCCCCCGCACCGAGCCGTTCACCGGTCACGCTCGACGATCGCGACCATGCTCCGCCAAGCGTGGTCCGCATAATAAGCACCCGCGGATGGGCGGGAGACCGCTTGGATCGGAACGGCGTCGGCGAAAGCCCGGATCGAAAGCCGACGCTCGCCGCACCTCGGGGGGTTCTCCACGAAGGATCCCGAAGCCGTGTGGTTCAGGGGGCGGGAACCGAGCCCGGTCGGCGGTCGAGATCGCTGATCAGGTACTTCCGATCCTTCACCTCGTCGAGGTCGACGAATCGGGTCTCCGCCCTGATGCCTCCATCGAGGGTGAGGAAGAGCGCAGTGTCGCCGATGTAGCGGAAATCGACCTGGGTGTCGTATCCCTGACCGGGATCCCCCCACCCTTCGACGTTCGGCGCAATCGTCTCCCCCGCGATCGAATCCACCATGTAGACCGAACGGGCGGGGAATCGAATCTGGGGGCGGGAGTACCACTCCGAGTCGGGGCAGCAGACGGAGAACCAGTCGTTCGCCGCGAAGTAGCCGGGCTGGCCCACTTCGCTCGCACGGGCGCCTTCGCCGAAGGGCGTCGCCTCGTCGCCCTCGGCGGTCCGTGTCATCTTCACCGTGCTGCGGAGGATGTTCTTGAAGCCGGGGTCCGATCCGAAGACCACGCGGTCGGGCGCGTCGTAACGATAGTTGTAGCCGTTCGGGTTCGAGTTGCCCTCGAAAGGGATCAGGATGCCGTTGGCGCTGAGATCCGACCGGGACCAGAGGATGTCCGCCCACGTGCCGACGTTCTGACTGGTGCTTCCGACCGGGAAGTTGCCCGTGTCGAGGGGACCCACGAGCGGTTCCACGCCTGCGGGACTGTCGGACCGGACCTTCCCGGGATAGCTGGATTCGCGGTAGTCGAAGCTCGAGGGGACGACGATCTCCCGATTGTCGGTGGAATAGTCCGTCATGAGCATGAAGATCTGACGGAGGTTGTTCTCGCTCGTCACCTGTTCACCGGTGCGATTCACCGTCCCGAGACCGGGAAGGAGCACCGCGAGCAGGACGACGATGATTCCGATCACGGACAGGATCTCGACGATCGTCACGCCTCGTTGATTCTGATTTGCTCGCACGCGACTCTCCGTTCTGCTTCGTGCACCCATTCGAGGGACCGACGGTCGACGATACCCGTCCGGGAGCGTGGATGCCCCTCCCCGATGCCGAAACGAGGTCCGATTCCCCGTTCCATCCGCACCGGCCCCGGCGGCCGGTTCCGGTGACCGCCCGGATCGGCCCCAAATCCGGCCTGCAAGGGCCGAATCGCCGGTCACATGCTCATGGTCATCAGGAACTCGCCGTTGCTCTTGGTCTTGGCGAGTCTCGACCGGAGGAGTTCCATCGCTTCGACGACGTTCATGTCGGAGACGACCTTGCGAAGCCGGGTGATGAGCTCGTGTTCCTGGGGGTCCAGCAGGAGCTCCTCTCGACGAGTGCCGCTCGCGGCGATGTCGATCGCCGGGTAGACCCGCTTCTCGACGAGTTTCCGGTCGAGGTGCAGTTCCGCGTTGCCGGTGCCCTTGAACTCCTCGAAGATCACCTCGTCCGCACGGCTCCCCGTGTCCACCAGGGCCGTGGCGATGATGGTGAGCGAACCGCCGTCCTCGATGTTGCGAGCCGAGCCGAAGAACTTCTTCGGCTTGATGAGCGCGGCGTTGTCGACACCACCCGAGCCGATCTTGCCGGATCCGGACATGCCGTTGTTGTATCCGCGGGCGAGACGGGTGATCGAGTCGAGCAGGATCACCACGTGGTCGCCGAACTCGACCATTCGTCGAGCCTTCTCCATCACGATCTCGGAGACCGCGATGTGTCGCGTGGCCTCCTCGTCGAAGGTGCTGGCGACCACTTCGACGGTCTCCGGCGTGTTCCGCTTGAAGTCGGTCACCTCTTCCGGGCGTTCGTCGATGAGCATCACGATGACCTTGGCCTCGGGATGGTTCTTCGCGATGGCGTTGGTCACCTGCTGCAGGATCACCGTCTTGCCGGTCCGGGGCGGCGCGACCACCAGCGCCCGCTGCCCGAAGCCGAGCGGGGTCACCATGTCGATGATCCGCGGCTCCATCCGGGTGGGCTCGTCGGGAATCTCCAGCTGGATCCGCCGGTTCGGATGCAGCGGGGTCAGGTTCTCGAAGGTCGGCAGTTCATGGAGGATCTTCGGATCCCGACCGTTGACCTCCTCGACCCGGAGCATCGCGAAGTACGTCTCGGCCTCCTTCGGCGGCCGGATGAGCCCCTTCACGATCATGCCGCGCCGGAGTCCGAAGCGTCGGACCTGGCTCGGACTGACGTAGACGTCGTCGGCGCAGGGGAGATAGCTGTACTCCGCACTGCGTAGGAAGCCGAAACCCTCGGGCATGATCTCGAGCGTTCCCTCGGCGATCATGAAGCCGGCCTTCTCGGCCCGCTTCCGAAGGATCTCGAAGACGAGCTTCTGCTTGGGCAGGTTGCCCGCGTCCGCGATCTTCTCCTTCTTCGCGATCTTCAGGAGCTCCGGGTTCGTCAGCTTCTGCAGCTTCGCGAGATCGAGGTCCTTCTTCTTGGCGAGGTCGTAGCGTTCCTGGAGCTCGTTCTCCAGCTCCGCGGCCTCGAGCTCGAGCTGCTCGTCGGTGGGGACGGATCCCGGGGCGAGGGTCACGGTCGCGATGCTCGCACCGTTACCTGAGGAGTTACCACCGCCCTTGCTGCGGCGACGACGACGGGACTTGCTTGTCATGATTGACGACCTGAAGTGGCCTGCCTGCGACGCTTGGAGCATGGGGCCCGATCGAGGTCGGGACGCCGTGCGGATCCGGTCGGATCCTCGAGCACGGCTCGGCAGGCGGCGAGTTGGCGTGGGTTCCGGGAGCCGACAGGGCTGGACCGGAAGCCGCATCATGATCCGCCGGACGCCGCAGGTCAAGCGACGCGGCGGGGCCGCGGGAATTCCCGCTCGACCCGGCTTTCCGAACGTCGTGCGACGGTCGTCTCCGTCGACCGGGGCGGACCGATGCCGCGCCGCCCTCCCCATCGCCGCATCCGGGTCGGCGTCGAGCCGGCGGGAGGCGGCGACGGTCGATCAGCGCCCGCCCGACACCGCGTCCAGGGCCGAGAGGACCGCCGACTCGAGCTCCGCCAGTCCCGCGTCGTTCTCGATGACGTAGGTCGAGCGACGTCGCTTCTCCTCGATCGAAAGCTGGGCGGCCTCCCGGCGGACGAGCTCCGGCTCGTCCCAGCCCCGGTGCGCCGCGACCCTCGCCAGCCGCGACTCCCGGGGGGCGTCCACGAAGAACACCGCATCGCAGGAGTCGGCGAGACCCGCCTCGAAGAGGAGCGGCGCATCGATCACCAGGGCCGCGGCATCCTCCGGCGCGTCTGCGAATCTCGCCGCCCGCAGTCCGTGCACCCGCGGATGTACGAGCGATTCCAGTCGTCGACGGGCGGCGGCGTCCTCGAAGACCCGGGCCGCGATCGCGGACCGGTCGACGGCGCCGTCCGGACCGACGACGTCATCGCCCCACCAGGACCGGAGCGTCTCGACCACCGCGGGATCCGCGAGCACCGACGCGGCGTCGCGGTCCGAATCGCTGACCACGCAACCGGCCGAAGCGAGCACCGACGCGACGGCGCTCTTCCCGGAACCGACGCCGCCGGCGAGACCGATCACCGGGATTCGAACGCCTTCCTTCATTCGACGATCCGCGTCCAGGTCGTGCCGTCCGGCCCGTCCTTGATGGCGATGCCCATCGCGGCGAGCTCGTCTCGCATCGCGTCCGCGGCGGCCCAGTCCTTCCTCGCCTTCGCCTCGGTCCGCGCCGCGATCTTCGACTCGATCTCCGCCGTGAGTCCCCCCGCCTCGGCGTCGGACGCGCGGACCACGTTCCGATCGAGCACGCCGAGGATGCCGTCCATTCGAAGCAGCGCGGCGAGTTCCGCGGCGGCCCGCTCGGACGATCCGGATTCGGCGTCGTCATCGAGCCGACTCGCGTTGGCCGCCTCGTTCAGGACACCGATCGCCCGCGCGAGGTTCAGATCGTCGGAGACCGCGGCCTCGAAGCCCGCCAGCGCGGACTCGAGCGGACCGGGGCCCTCGCCCGGAACGACGCGACCCGCGACGAGGCGATCGCGAAGACGGCACCACCGGTCGACCATCCGACCGCAGTCGCGCAGGCCCTGCATCGTGAAGTTCGCGTTCTGTCGATAGTGGGTTCGCACCAGTTCGAGTCGAAGCGCCGCCGGTGTGACGCCCCGGTCGAGGATGTCGCGGACCGTGTGGAAATTGCCGCCGGACTTCGACATCTTCTCGCCCTCGACCACGAGATGGCGGGTGTGGAACCAGTGCCGGGCGAAACGCTCCGACTTCGACGCCGCGCAGCTCTGGGCGATCTCGCACTCGTGGTGCGGGAAGATGTTGTCCTCGCCCCCGGAGTGGAGGTCGATCTGTCCCGCGTGCGGTCCTTCATCGGCCGCGAGCAGGCCCTGTGCCATCGCGCTGCACTCCAGGTGCCAGCCGGGATACCCCTCGCCCCAGGGGCTCGCCCAACGCATGAGATGCGAGGGATCGGGGTTCCAGAGGAGGAAGTCCGCGGGATGCCGTTTCGCGGCCTGGTTCGTGGAGGACACCCGGCCGCCCTCGCCCGCCCGCAGCGCGTCGACGGTGTTGCCGCTCAGACGCCCGTAGGCCGGGAAGCTCGCCACCGAGAAGTACACCGCCCCGTCGCCGCCGACGTAGGCGTTCCCGTCCTCGATCAGGCGTTCGATCAGCGCGATCATCTGCGGGATCCAGCGAGTGGGTCGCGGCATCAGCGTCGGATCCTTCTCGGCGTCGTCGACGACGCCCAGCCCGAGGATCCGCCCGTCCTCCATGAAGGCCTCCGCATAGAAGTCCGCGATCGCGTTCGGATCGTCCGGATCCAGCTCGACGCCCTCCGGAAGCCTTCCCGACTTCTTCGCCTCCTGGAGCCGCTTTCCCGCCACCGCCATCTTGTCCTCGCCGCCGCCGTCGGCGACCGCGTCGTCGGTCATGTGGCCCACGTCGGTGATGTTCATCACGTGGCGAACCTCGTAGCCGAGGAACTCCAGGGTCCGACGGAGCACGTCGGCGTTCAGGAAGGACCTGAAATTGCCGATGTGTGCATAGTCGTAGACGGTCGGGCCACAGGTGTAGAAGGTCACCGGGCCGTCGGGATCGATCGGTTCGAAATCGATCTGTCTTCGTTCGAGCGTGTCGTGGAGTCGAAGGGGCATCGGCCGTTCCGGTTCGGATCGAAGTTCGAGGCCGGAGCCCGCATGGGCCGCGACGCTGGAGGCCGTATCCTACGGCTTCGCGATCACGTTCCGGCGCCGGGAGCCCGTGTCCAGATGCGCATCACCATCGTACTGGGACCATTCAAGCCGCCACCACCCGCGCCCAGCGGGGCCATCGAGAAGGTGTGGTGGAAGCTCGCCGAGGTGTTCGCCGAACGAGGTCACTCGGTGGTGATGGTCGGCCCGGACCATCCCGACCTGCCCCGGGGCCCCTCGATCGGCGGGGTGGAATACCGACGACTCCCGCTGCTCGCCCGCGGCCGCAGCGTGAAGGGCGACGTCGTTCGCGACTTCGGCTGGTCCCGACGCGCCGCGAAACTGCTTCCCGACGCCGACGTCACCGTGACGAACTGCTTCTGGCTCCCCTGGATCCTGCGATCCCGCCGGAATCGGATCCGATGTCGCATCGGGGTCCTGAACATGCACGTCCAGCGATTTCCGAAGGGCCAGATGCGCCTCTACCGGGGCGTCGATCGGATCTCGACGGTTTCACAGGCGATCGTCGACGGCATCGTCGAGGAACGGCCGGATTTCACCGGCCGGGTCGCCCTCATCGGAAATCCCGTCGACCTCGGGACCTTCCATCCGGCCGAGCACGGTCGGAGTCCGGAGGCCGCGCCTCGGATCCTCTACACCGGTCGGATCCATCCGGAGAAGGGGCTGCACCTGCTGGTCGAGGCCTGGCGCGGGCTGCTCGCCTCCGGCCGGGATTTCGGACTGCGAATGGTCGGTCCCGCGGATCTCGGCGACGGCGGCGGCGGCCCCGACTATCTCCGCCGGCTCCGCGACCTCGCGGGCGATGCGCCGCTCGAGCTTCCGGGTGGGGTCGCCGATCCCACCGCCCTCGCCGACGAACTCCGGACCGCCGATCTCTACTGCTACCCGTCCATCGCGGCACGGGGCGAGGCCTCGCCCGTCGCACCGCTCGAGGCGATGGCCTGCGGCCTGCCGCCGGTGGTCGCCGACCTTCCCCAGTACGCCGCGTACATCCGGGACGAGGAAACGGGGCTGGTGTTCACCCGGGGCTCGGGTGAGATCGACGCCCTGCGAGACGCGATCGACCGACTGGCGACCGACCACGAGCTCCGGGGGAGACTCGCCCGCAACGCGGTCGGGGCCGCCGCTCGATACGGAATCGAGGAGATCGCCACCGCGTATCTCAAGGACTTCGAGCGATCGGCCGACGAACTCCGGAGAGGACGGCTTGAAACGTGAGCACTCGACCCAAGGATCGACTTCGTCGGAAGCAGGACGATCAGGCCAGCGCCTACGCCAGCCCGTGGTCGCTCCGCGAACGCCTCGGCGTCGCCCTCTTCGCGATCGCGTGGGGGGGACTCTGCCGCTGGACCCCGAATCCGGCGAACGCCTGGCGACTGCTGGTCCTGCGGCTGTTCGGGTGCCGGATCTCGGGGCGTCCCTACGTCGCCGGATCCTGCAGGATCCGCGTTCCGTGGCAGCTCGAGCTCCACGACCGCGCATGCCTGGGACCGAACAGCGAGGTCTACAACCTCGGCGAATGCATCCTGCGGGCACGCTGCACCATCGCCCAGGGCACCTATCTGTGCGGTGGAAGCCATGACCTGTCCGTGCCCACCCTGCCCCTGATCGTCGGGCCGATCGACGTCGGCGAGGACGCGTTCATCGGTGCGCGGGCCTTCGTCATGCCGGGGGTGACCATCGGCGAGGGTGCCGTGATCGGCGCCGCGGCGGTCGCGGTCCGGGACGCGAAACCCTGGACGGTGACCGTCGGCAACCCGGGGAACGAGATCGCCGTGCGACGATTCGATCGTCCGGACGACGACGGCTGATCAGGGCTGCGCGGTCTCCTGCTCGTTCTCCAACTCGATGATCTTCAGCCGGATCTGGAAGAAGTAGATCCACTTGAGCAGGGCGAACCCGAAACCCGGGAAGCCGTCGAGGATGCCGAAACGCAGGAAGTAGCTGACGAGGAAGTAGCCGGGCGCGAGCCACCAGCGGCGGATCGCCCCGTACTTCCACCGCTGGCGTCGAGTGAAGTAGGACTGTCCCGGACCGCCGTCCGCGACGAGCTTGGCGTAGCGCTTGGCCTCCCAGGACGAGTATTCGTTGTGCTTGCTGATGTAGGACTCGAGTCCCTTGTAGTCGTCATGGTCGATGGACGCCGCGATCTTGCCGGTGGTCCCTTCGAGGACCGGGTGTTCGTGCACCTCCATGTCGAGGTGGCTCCACCGCTCCTCGTCGATCCGTTCGTATTCACCGCTCCCGGTGCGGATCAGCGCGAGTTTCGTGAAGGCGGTCCCGTGCCGCAGGTATCTCCCCATGAAGTAGTTGTGGTACGAGAGCCACATGCCGTCGTGCGTGGTGTCCGGAAGCCGCGTCGCCAGCTCCTCGCAGAAGTCCTCCGTCACGTACTCGTCCGCATCGAGGAAGAGGATCCACGGCGTGTCGAATTCATGGTTGCGAAGCACCCAGTTCCGCTTCTTGGGGAACTGGCCGTTCCATCGGAAGTCGACGACCTCCGCACCGTGCTCCAGCGCGATCTCGCAGGTCCGGTCGGTGCTCCCGGAATCGACCACGACGACCTTGGCGAACCGCCCGAGGCGGCTCAGGCAGGCGGGGAGGTTCTTCTCCTCGTTCAGCACCGGTACCACGACGGTCACCGGAAGATCGCGCTTCGGCAGCGAGGGGTCCATCGGCTTGGGAAGCCGCGGCGCCCGATCGAGCCGCAGCTCCCTGATCTTGAGCGAGATCAGGAACTCGTATGCGCTGATGAAGAGGCTGAATCGAAGACCCGTCGCCCCGTCGAGGAAGCCGCGTCGCCAGACGTACATGTAGAGGAAGCGGAAGAGCCACGGCGCCGGCAGGAGGTGGTAGATCTTCTGCTTGAACCAGCGACGCCGCTGCAGGGCGTTACCGAAGAAGCTCGACTCCAGTCCGGACGCCGGGGGGCCCGCGGCTTCGCGGCCCCGCAGGATCTCCTTCGCCTCGAGACTCGAATAGCTGTTGTGCTTCGCGATCGAGTGCTCCATGCCGCGCCGATCGTCGTGGATCATCGGGGCCTTGAGATACGCGACCTCGCCGTCGACGACCATGTGCTCGTGGACCGCCCGGTCCTCGTACTGCGCGGTTCCCCGCTTGAACAGACGCAGGTTCCAGCTGGGGAAGTAGCCGCAGTTCCGGATCGGGCGGTTGAGGAAGTAGAAGAGCCTGTTCAGGTAGAACGCCGACTCCGGGACCTCCTCCACGTCCCGCGCCAGGACCGACTCGATCTCCGCCCGGAGGTCCGGGGTCACGACCTCGTCCGCGTCGATGATCAGCGTCCAGTCGGCTTCGAAGGGGAGGTTGTTCAAGGCCCAGTTCTTCTGCGCGGCGTAACCCGACCAGTCGTGATGGATGAAGTTCGCGTCGGTGGCCTCCACGATCTCCCGGGTCCGGTCGGTCGAACCGCTGTCGACGACGAAGATCCGATGCGTCCAGCCCTGGAGCGCCTCGAGGCAGAAGCCGATGTTCGCCTCCTCGTTCTTGGTGATGATGAGGACGTCGATCAAGCGGTCTCCAGATCTGGCAGGCTCGCGGCCATGACCTCGCCGCAGGACGCGAATCGGTATCTCGACAGGATCGACTCGAGTTTCGGGGCGGTGCTCGAGAGACCGACGTAGCACTTGAAGCGACGAGGCCTCGACATCGGTACCACCGGGCAGTCGGGTGCGAAGTCGCGGGGGTGAAGGTACACGACACCGGGGATCCCCCGGCGGTTCAGGCTGCGAAAGCCGTGATGGATGAGCCAGGTCGGAAAGAGCCGGAGATAGCCCCCGCCCGAGAAACCGACCCGCTTCGGGCCGAGCCGCATCAGGCTCATCGGAAGCTCCGGCATGGTGCGGCCCGACGGGGCGCCGTCGAAGTGGTGCGGGGTCTCGACGCAGGGATAGCCACCGTTCTCGCGGGCGACCGGAAACAGGCTCGCGTCGTACCGCAGGCCGGCGTCGAGGAGCACGTCGAAGGCCCACTCGGCACCCGGGGTGATCGAGAAGCTCGGTGCCCGGAACGACGTCACCGCGGATCCGCCCGCGTCCTCGATCACCCGGATGGAACGGAGCAGATCCTCCCGGAACGCGGACTCGTCGAGATCGCAGACCTTCCGATGCCAGTAGGAATGAGTGCCGATCTCGTGCCCCGCGTCGACCACCCGCCTGACCAGCGACGGGTATCGCTCGGCGATCCATCCGAGGAAGTAGAACGTCGCGGACACGCCGTGCCGTCCGCAGATCTCGAGGATCTCGTCGGTCCGCTGCTCGACGATCGAAGGAAACGTCTCCCACTGCCGCGTGTCGGCGACCGCGTCGATCTCGACCAGGTGGAACCAGTCCTCGATGTCGAAGCTCAGCGCGTTCACCACCTCGCCCGCGGGCGCGGTGGGGACGTCGGTCCGGGTTTCGGTCATGTCTCCGGTCATCTGGCGTGGAATTCCGATGCTGCGACCTCGCGGCGCTCAGACCAGTCGGTGGCCTCGATCACGAAGTCTTCGAAGATCCTCCGGGGTGGGCATCGAGAAGTGCGTGGACTCCTCCTCGGGATTCGGGATCAACGGCGGATCGCCGGCCTCCACGAGTCGCACGCATTCGAGAATGGCCTCGGCGGCCAGGTCCTTCGATCGAGCCATGACCTCCTCGAGGGAGTCCCATGGATTGAGCCGGTACCGCTTCTGCACGAGGATCGGTCCGTTGTCGAGCTTCGCATCGACGAAGTGGACCGACACGCCCCCCTCCTTCTCGCCGTTCGCGAGCGTCCAGAAGCTCGGCATGAGACCCCGGTACTTGGGGAGCAACGCTCCGTGGCAGTTCACGATTCCCTTCGGCGTCTGCTCGCGAAGCTTCTTCTTGTACAGCTGCGTGCCCGAGATGGACAGGATGAACTCGACCTTCCGGTCCCGGAGATGCTGGAGAAACGCGTCGCTGTTCACATCGACCGCCTCGGTGACCTCCACCCCGTACTTCTTCGCGACCGCGCGCACCGAATGACAACGCTTCGTGGATCCGATCCAGTCGTTCTCGATCTTGCCGAGGATCTTCTTGACCAGGTACTTGCGGAGCTTCCACTGGAAGTAACCGAATCCGTAGAGCCTCCGAAGTTCCATCGCGGTCTCGAAGACCGTTCGCTTGCCCTGGGCGACGCTCTGGATGTTCACGCCCGCCGTGGTGTCGTGGTGATCGCGCAGGTACTTGTCGAGCACCTTCGGCAGGAGGAAGGGTTCGTTCTGGATGAAGACGTACTTGATCACGTGGTTGGACTCCCGCTTTGACTCGTTCGACCGGGCTCGCCGGCCAGGTCCTCCAGCAGCCCCCTCCACGCCGCGAAGCGATGGACGGCGCCGTGCTCCTCGATCAACGACCTTCTCGCCAGTGCGCCGGCGGCCTCGCAGGTCCCGGGATCGTCGGCGTACCCCCGGACGACCTCCACGAGCGAGGCGACGTCGCCCTGCCGGACGGACGCGCCGCACGCGTTCTCCACGATCACCCGCGAGATCTCGCTCCGCTCGTCGCCGATGAAGATCGCCGGCCGACCGGCCGCGAGGATTCCGAAGAGCTTGCAGGGGACCATGATCCCCTCGACCCCCTCGAGCAGGCTGACCAGGTGGACGTCGGCCGCGCTCAGGAGCTCGTCGAGTCGCTCTCGGGGCTGGTAGGGCGCGATGACGCACGTCGCCTCGAGCCCCTCCTCCCGGACGAAGCGTTCGACCTGCTCCTTCTTCTTGCCGCCTCCCACGAAGGCGAACCGGATCCGGTCGTCGTCCGCGAGTTCGCGGGCGGCGTTCAGGAAGGTGTCGACGTCGTGGCCGATGCCGAAGTTTCCGGAGTACATGACCAGCGTTCGATCGTCGACCCCCCATTCCCGTCGGTAGGGATTCTCCTCGCGAGGCACCGGCTTGACCTCCTCCTGGTCGCTCCAGACCCCGATCAGCCGGATGCGTTCCTCGGGAACGCCCTTGCCTCGGACGAGATCGGCCATGCAGCGTCCGAGCACCACGTCGGCGTCCGCGGAACGCAGGCAGGAGCGGTTCACGCGTTCGAAGAACCGACTCGCGAGCGATCCCGGACGCATCACGCCGCAGGCGATCGGAAGATCGGGGTAGAGGTCCATCACCCAGTAGACGAACTTCGTCCCCTTGACGAACCGGAGCACGCGACCGACCACGGCGATGAACGGGGGGGTCGTGAAGCACACCACGACGTCGTGGCGAGGCAGCAGCATCGCCTTGGTGAATGCCGCGAGATAGAAGAGGGCGAAGTCCGCGACGCGGGCGAGGATGCCGGCCTTCCCGAACAGCGAGCGGCCGACCCGATGGATCTCGATCCCGTCGACCGTCTCCTGTCGGGGAAGCCCCGCCCCCTTCTGGCCGTAGATCGACCGGGAGGCGATGACGCTCACCTCGTGGCCGTGACGGACGAGATCACGCGCGAGATCGTGTCCGTGCTGGGCCGTGGCCGCGACATCTGGGAAGAAGACCTGGTTGATCAGGAGGATGCGCATGTGCTCAGGCCGCCGAGTCGTCCTCGGCCGCTTCGATCTCCCGCCGGTTTTCGATGAACCAGTCGATCGTACGTCTGAGACCATCCTCGAAGCCGACCTCGGCCCGCCAGTCGAGTCTCGCCTCGGCGGTGGTGGTGTCGAGACACCGTCGCGGCTGGCCGTCCGGCTTCGTGGCGTCCCAGCGGATCTCGCCGTCGAACCCGGACAACCGGGCGATGAGTTCGACGAGATCGCGGATCGTGATCTCCATGCACGTCCCGAGATTGACCGGGGCGGGTTCGTCCAGGACCTCGGCGGCCCGGACGATCCCCTTCGCGCAGTCGTCCACGTAGAGGAACTCCCGGCTCGCGGATCCGGTGCCCCAGCACTCGATGTGATCGACGCCCGCCTCCTTCGCCGAGACGCACTTGCGAATCAGGGCCGGGATCACGTGGCTGGTCCTCGGATCGAAATTGTCGAAGGGGCCGTAGAGATTCACCGGGAGCACGTAGGCCGAAGCGAGCCCGTATTGCCGGTGGTAGCCGTCCAGCATCACCATCGCGGCCTTCTTGGCGATTCCGTAGGGCGCATTGGTCTCCTCGGGATAGCCGTTCCAAAGCTCCTCCTCCTTGAAGGGCACCGGAGTGAACTTCGGGTACGCGCAAATTGTGCCTACCTGAAGGAACTTGAATGGCCGACCCTTCGAAGCCTGGATCCGAGCCTGTTCGATCAGGTTGATGGCCATCGCCATGTTGGCGAAGAAGTACCGGCCCGGGTTCTCCATGTTCGCACCGATGCCCCCGACCTCGGCGGCGAGGTGGAGGACCACGTCCGGATCATGATCCCGGTAGAGCCGAATCGCCGCTTCTTCGTGCACCAGGTCGTATTCCCGCCGCCTGGGGACGACGATTTCGGCCGCACCACGTCGCTGGAGTTCGGCCAGCACCGATCGACCGAGGAAGCCGGCGCCTCCGGTCACCACGACTTTCTTGCCTGCCAGATCCATGGAACCTCCGATGATCATGTCCTCGTACGAGTCATCTGTCATCGACGTTCGACGGGTCCGGCGTCGACGAAACCCGATGCTCCCGCCCAGAAGATCGATTTCGATCAAAACCAAGGTCGAGGCGGTCGGAACTCCGCAAGCCCGGCCCCCGGAGGACCGATACTAGTGTTCCAAGCGAGCGGTAAGACGGTCCCCGAGGTGTAACTCGAACCGGGCCGACGCCGTAGGAGTCCCCGATGAACGATCAGAACCGCCGACGTGCGCTCGTCACCGGCATCACCGGCCAGGACGGTAGCTATCTCGCGGAATTCCTCCTCGAGAAGGGCTACGAGGTGCACGGGATCATCCGACGATCCGCGAGCTTCAACACCGAGCGGATCGATCACATCTACCAGGACCCGCACGATCGCGGCATTCGCCTCAAGCTCCACTACGGCGATCTCTCGGATGGATCCGGACTCATGCGGATCCTCCAGGAGGTCTCCCCCGACGAGGTCTACAACCTCGGCGCCCAGAGCCACGTCCGCGTGAGCTTCGACCAGCCCGAATTCACCGCCGACGTGGTGGGCACCGGCACGCTCCGGCTGCTGGAGGCCGTTCGCGGCGAGCAGCAGCGATCCGGTCGGCAGATCCGCTTCTACCAGGCGTCGAGCTCCGAGATGTTCGGCAAGGTGCACGAGGTGCCGCAGCGGGAGACGACCCCGTTCCATCCCCGTTCCCCGTACGGCTGCGCCAAGGTCTGCGGTCACTGGATGACCGTGAACTACCGCGAGAGCTACGACATGCACGCCTCCTGCGGCATCCTCTTCAACCACGAGAGTCCGCGTCGCGGCGAGACGTTCGTCACCCGGAAGATCACCCGCGCCGTCGGCCGCATCAAGATGGGACTCCAGGACAAGCTGTATCTCGGCAACCTCGACGCGATGCGGGACTGGGGGTTCGCCGGGGACTACGTCGAGGCGATGTGGCTGATGCTCCAGCAGGAGAAGCCCGACGACTACGTGGTCGCGACGGGCGAGATGATCTCGGTCCGGCGTTTCTGCGAACTGTGCTTCGGCGAGGTCGGTCTCGACCCCGACGACTACATCGAGGTCGATCCCCGCTATTTCCGTCCCGCCGAGGTCGCGGAACTTCTCGGCGATCCCACCAAGGCGAGGGAGGCCCTCGGCTGGACGCCGAAGACCGGCGTCGAGGAGCTCGCCCGCATGATGGTCGAGAACGATCTCGAAATGGCGAAGCGCGAGAAGACGCTGGTCGACGCCGGGCACGCCGTGTCCGGACGACCGATGGGCGACTGATCATCCGATGCAGATCGACACCCCCATCACGCTCTTCGGCTTCCTGATGGTCTTCGCCCCGCTGGCGGCGATTCTCTACAACTACCTCGTGGTGGGCGACGACCTCATCACGGCCCGCCACCTCTTCCTGCTCGGTTGCGCCAAGTTCTTCGGCGTCGCGGCGCTGACCACGGGGATCACCAAGCTCTACCGGGGCAACCACCCCTTCTCCGACGTCCTGCTCCTCTTCCTCGGGACCGCGCTGTTCTTCATCTCGTTCTGGTGGGCCTACAACCGCTGGAAGTTCCCGCAGCGGATCGCGGCGCGTCGATGGCGAACCTCACCGACGCCGAACGTGGCCTCGGTCCTCTTCGCCGGTGGCGCCGGACTCTTCCTCGGACTGCTCGCTTCCGTGCTTCCCGTCGAGATCCCGGTGGTCGGCCAGATCACCAACGTGCTCGGAAAGCTGCTGCCCGCGGCGAGCATCGCGCTCTTCCTGTTCTGCTGGCTCCGGAACCCCGTCAACCTCGTCTATCTCCTCGCCACCGGCTTCGCCTTCATGCTCGCCGTGTTCGTGGCCCTCTTCGGCGCCGGCCGGCACCCGCTCTTCGCCGCACTCATCGCCGTCCCGATCGCCTGGTACTGGGCGCGTTGGAGATACCAGCGTCCCTCGGCGACCATCGGCCGGATCCTCGCGCTGGGCACCGGCGCCGCGATCATCATCCTGGCCTACAGCGGATTCCGGCACGACTACATGGGGGAGGCCGACTCCGGCATCGCCCTCGACCGGGTCCGGCAGCTCATGCGATTCCAGCTCGAGACCTCCGGCGACGCCGACAGCTTCCTGCAGGAGGACGCCATCACCGTCACGCTCCTCTGCATCGAGGAGTTCCACCGAAACGGCGATCCCGACTACTTCCACACCCTTCGATTCGTCCTGAGCAATCCGATCCCCCGTGAAATCTGGCCCGAGAAGCCCCAGGCCCTGGGGGAGAGCCTCCCGGAGAGTCTTGGTGAGTTCAGCGACGGCTACGTGAACTGGGGGACCGGGATCATCGGGAACGCCTTCCATGACGGAGGCATCTGGATGACCGTGATCTTCGGTCTGCTGGTGGGCGGCGTGTTCCGGGTCTTCGACGACATCCTCCGACGCCAGCCGCTGAATCCGTGGCCGGTCGCGATGCTCGCGGCGATGAGTCCGAAGATCGTCGCGTACAGCCGCGGCGACATCGCGATCTACACGGTGGAACTGGTCGGGCTCGCGGTGGTCACCATCGTCATCCTGAAACTGATGAAACCCGCCTTCGGGACCATGGATGAGCAGGAGTTCCACGTCGAATCCATCGACGACGACCACGACGACGGGTTCGAACCGATCGCCTCCGACTGACGAACGGAATCGCCCCGCGGTTCGCACGATCCGGCTCGACCGACGTCCGCACGCCGGAAGGGATGCGAGGTTCCGCGTCACGACGCCGTATGCGATGACGACCTCCGCCGCTTCCCGTATTCTTCGATCGAGAAGACGGATTCCCTTTCGCCGGTCCCGGCCCCCCGACGCCCCTTCCTCCCATGCTCACACACCATGCCGCCCGCGGCGCCAGTCTGATGCTCACGGCGAGTCTGCTGGGCAGAGTCGCAGCGCTGCTGGCGCAGGTGGTCACGGGCTGGGTCCTGATGGACGAGGACTTCGGACTCTTCGCGACCGCGATCGGGATACAGGCCTTCGCCGGAGTGCTCCAAGGGGGGAACGCCCTCTCCTACCTCGTCACGCTGCCACCGGCGGCAAGGCGGTTCCGCACCGGAACCGTCTTCGCGATCTCCAACGGCTTCTACCTGATCGGCGTCGTGCCGGTGCTCCTGCTCGCCCCGACGCTCGCCGCCTACTTCGAGGAGCCCGGACTCGTCACGCTCCTGTGGATCATGGCCGCGACCATGATGATCTCCCCGGTTCGCTTCGTCCTGCGGGGCCGGGTCAACTCGAGACTGGCCTTCGGGACCGGCGCGACGGCGACGATCATCAACAACGCCTTCACGTATCCGCTCACCATCGTCCTCGCGATCGTGCTCCGCGATGCGACGGCGCTCGCGATACCGGTGCTGGTGGGATCGTTCGCGGAGGTCGTCTTCCTCTGGATCAAGGCCAGGCCGACGCGGGACGACTTCCGGCCGCGGGGGCGGTTCCTCTGGCCGCTCCTGCGTCAGTTCCGCTGGCTGATCCTCGGTGCGGCCATGATGACCCTCTTCAACCGGGGGGACTACATGGTCGCCGAGTTCCTCGTCGAGACTTCGGTGCTCGGCGTCTACTACTTCGGCTACCAGCTCGCCGTCCAACCCGGCCGGCTCTTCACGACCACCGTGCTCAACATCCTCGTGCCGGTCGTCAAGCGTCTCTCCCACGACAAGGAGCGACTCGCCGCCGCATTGCGACGACTGCTGAGCACCGGTGGTTTCGCGATCGCGTTCGTGAATCTCGGCATGCTCGCGATCATCGATCCGCTCGAACGCCTGATCTGGACCGGAAAATGGTCGGACACCGTCTTCACGGTGCAGGTGGTCTCGATCGGAATCACCTACACCACCATCCTCGGCGTGGGCACCGCACCCCTCATGGCGGAGCGCCGGTATCGGGAAAGCGTGGTCTGCGGACTGGTTCGGGCCCTCGGAATCGTCGGCGGCGCCGTGTTCGGATCGCTGGTGTGGGGCACCGTCGACGGCATCGCGATCTCGGTCTGCGGCGGCATGCTGGTCTCCGCCCTGCTGGGGATCACCCTCGTGCTCCGCTGGCACGACGTCCCGTCCGTCGGTTCGCTCCTCCACATCCTCCGGGCGACCGTGCCCCTGATCGGCGCCTCCGTGCTCGCCGCTGCGTTGGGGAGCTGGACGATCGGACAGCTGCCGTCGGGCAGAATCGACTCGGCGATCTCCCTGGCCGTGGCCGGCATCGCGTATCTGGCGTTCGCGACCGGATCGCTCTGGCTCGTGCCGCGAGAGACGAGGGTCGAAGTGCTCCGACTGCTTCCGGGTCCGATCCGCCGACGCCTGCCGTCGACGCGGCTCGCGGAGGCGAGCCGGGACGAGGAATGACAACACGGTCGAACGAGGGCCCGCCGACCATCCGCGACCGCGGTCGTCCCCCATCGATCGGATCGCTCAGTCCCTGCCGTTCGCGATCGTGATGCGACGCGCCGATCGGCGAGCCCGCTCGATCCAGTCGGCCGGTCTCCCGGTGGACGTTCGGATCACCCTCGAGCGACCGGGCGCATCGAGCCGGCGGATCACGCGCGAGTGAAGCGACCGCGGCGTCGACGAAGCGCCGTTCCGGGAGACCCCGTCACCCATCCGTTGAATCGAACCCCGCATCCCGGGTTTCACCCGGACACCGCTCGAGTTCCCGCGTGGCTTGATCTCGATCGACCCGGAACTTCCGGGACTCGAACCGCTCCCGGATCCGCCTGCGGACCCACCGCGGGGCGAGGCCCCTCCGGACGACGTCGAGCCCCCGGTCGGCGTCACGACCGCGGCGCCCACCGGCGAAGGGGGGATCTCCTCGGCCTTCGCTTCGATCCCATCCATTCCGTCCTCCGGAGCCGCATCGCCGGATGCCGCGTTCGACTGCTGGCTGGATCCGCCGTTCGAATCGGATTCGACCCCGAGCTGCTCGTCGATCCCCTCGATCAACTGCTCGAAGGAGACCCCCGCGGCCCGGAGACCGTCGGAACGGAAGATGACCGTGTGGCCCTCGAGCAGGGCTTCACGAATCCTCCGGACGAGGTCCTCGATCACCGCGGGATCCGTGCTTCGGCCGTTGTAGTTTCGAATCCATCGCACCACGCCCCGCTGCATGGCCTCGTTCGGCAACGCCCAGGGGACGCAATCGGCATGGATGGCGGGATCCGATCGCTTCCACCACCCGTCCACCGCGAACACGGGGAACTCCGCCCACTTCGGATTGGCGATCTTGGGACGCGATTCCACGTAGACCGGTATTCCGATCGACTCCAGGTACTTGTAGAAGTGGAACGCGGGTCCGTCGTCGGAGAGCTTGACCGCCGCATCGTCGCCGATGGAACCACCTGCGAGCAGCACCGGCTTCACGCACGCGAGCATGGTGCCGAGAATCGAGGCCGGATTGCCGGCATCGAAGGCCGCCTTGAGTCGGTCGTCGGCGGAGTCGGCGGTACCGAGGTAGGCGATCAGCTCGATCGGCTGTCCGAACGCACCCTGCACCACCGGAGCCCAGGCTTCCGAGAAATTCTCCGTCAGGACGTCGATCCCGGCGTCCTGGGCATCGAGGTACTGATCGAACTGCATGACTTCGTCCGACAGCGTTCCGAACGGATTGTGGAGCCAGAATCGACGAAGCCCCCAGTCGTAGACGGGGCGGGCCTTCTCGTTGACGAACTGCGGCCAGCCACCGGAGCCGAGTTGATACGTGCTGACCTTCCGTCGGCTCTCGTCCTCGGAGGACCCCGCGATCAACCAACCTTCGACGAGCCGATCCCGGGCGGGCAGGATCTCACGATCCTGCGCCACGACCGGAACGGCGCCGCTCGTGGCGAGCACGGACGACATGAACGCGACGGCGCCCGAGACTCGAACATGGAAGCAGTTGGTCATCGCCGAATCCCCGAATTCAGTCCGTTTGAGAACACACCTTGCTCTTCGGATTCTCGCATTCCCCGGTTCAGGAGTCGACTTGAAGATCCGATTCGCCTCGTTTCACAACCGTCACAGGTCGGCCACCTCGACCCGGGCCTCCGCTCGTGTCGGTCCGGGTCGGTGCGGGGCCCCCGAATCCCCCCCGGTCAGGCGGGGACGCAGGACGCGTAGACCGATTCGAACTCCCCCGCGACCGACGCGGTGTCGAGATTCGCGAGGGTCCACGACCGGCCCGCTCGTCCCATCCGGACCGAATCACGGCCGCCGGTCTGGAAGTCCGCGATCGCCTCGGCGAACGCCGCACCCGATTGCGGAACGATCACGCCGCCGCCGGAACGCTCGATCTCCATCCGGGTGTCGACCAGGTCGGTCGTGATGACCGGTGTCGCGGACGCCAGCGATTCGAAGAACACGAAGCCGAAGTTCTCCTGGCTGGTCGGCAGCGCGAAGACGTCGCACGCCGAATAGAGCGCGTTCTTCAGATCACCACCGACGTGACCGGTCCATGTGAAGCGATCCTCGACCCGGCCCGTCCGGATGCGGTCCCGCATCGCCCCCACATAGTCGTCGTCACCGCTTCCCGCGACGAAGACGTTCACGCGGATTCCCCGGTCGCGCAGCAGGACGGTCGCGTCGATCAGATGCTCGATGCCCTTCTTGACCTGGATCCGACTCAGGAAGAGCACGTTGAAACCCCCTTCGCCGAGCAGGGGCCACTCCGCGATCGCCGGTGCAGGGTCCGGCACCTCGGCATACGGTTCCAGATCGATGAGATTCGGCACCACCACGCCGCGGCCGCGGGGAAACCACTTCCGGGACTGTTCGAGTTCCGCATCCGCCGTGCAGTGGACGGCGGCGGCCGACTCGAGATATCGACGACCACCCAGTGCCAGATAGATTCGTTTTCGGATCGCGCTCTGGTCCATGGACCAGTCGTCGAGCATGCCACGGAGACTGATGACGTAGGGCACCCCCTCGTCCCGGCAGATGGAGGCCACCTGCAGGTTGGCAGGTTCCCAGACGCCGTGGAGATGAACCACGTCGTAGTTCGACACCCTCGACGCGAGAAGCTCGAGCGCCTCGCGTCCGAACCTGCCGAAGGAACCGCGGACCGCCGGGAGGATCTCGACCTGCGGCGTCCCGCCGTCCGCCACCGGGGCCAGCCACGCCTTCGGAACGTCGGTCGCATTCGTGGTCATCAGGCCCGCGACATGGCCCCGGGAGAACATCGTCGCGACCTGGTCGACGACCGCCCGTGGCGGGCCGCCACGGGTGAAGTCGACGTCCTGCATGTAGTGAAGGATTCGCATGCCGGTCCCGGGCCCTCCGACGCCGCTTCGATCACGTCCGAATCGAAGACTGCAACATGCTAGCGATCGAATGACGCATTTCAGCCGGAGAGATGCACGCGTCCGCCGATCAGTCCGCCGTCGACGGAGGACGACGGCCCCGGATCGACGGTCGCACCGACCGAACCGGAATCGATGCCGGCGGCCGCGACGTTCTCGTCGGCGAGCTTGTCGAGCATCAGGCGCCACGTCTCGCGTTCGTAGGCGAGGAGTTCCACGACCCGGCGGAGCCCCTTCGGATCGCGGTCGCTCATCGCGTCGACGAGACTGGTGTAGAGGAACGTGTACAGGCCGGACAGTCGATCGCAGAGTTCACGGTCGATCTCCGGACGGAGTCCGGAGGTCAGTTCCGCGAGGATCGCGCGACACTGGCGACTGCCCTCGTACGCCTGTTCGAAGTTCCGGGCCTCGAGTCCCTCCCGCGCCTGTTCGGCGAACCGCAACGCTCCATCGAGCAGGAGCAGTCTCAATTCCGCCGGCGAGGCGGTCATGACCTTGGTGCGGAGGTATTCCTGTGCTTGTTGTGTCATCGTCACAGTCGTTTCATCGGCTGCCACGCCGCCGCAGGTGAGTTCGACCTCGAGCCATCCCGCAAATTCCGCGGGCGCGGGAGGTGGTGCGCAATTGCTGCCGCATCAGCCGATCAGGGCCCCCGCGGTCGCCAGGTTCTGCGAGATCATGCCGAGCGAGGACTGCTGGCTCTGGAGCCTGGCGAGCGTCGTCTCCATCGCCGTGAACTCCCGGAACAGTCGGAGCTCCTTGGCCGCGAGTCGCTGGTCGATCTCCGCGATCCGGTCGTTCTGCGCATCGATGAGGGCGTCGAAGTTCCGACTTGCGAGCGTCACCGTGCCGTCGATCGAGTTCGTCAGCTTTTCAATGGCCTGCTTGAAGAGATCGCCGAATCCGAGCTGCTCGTACGTCGTGGTGATGTTGTCGACGGTCACGCCGGGCGCGATCGTCTCGGTGGACGTCCCCGAGCTCTCGTAGGCGGCGAAGAGGTTCTCGACGGCTTCGGGATCGTCGGCGTAGGCCTCCTCGAAACGCGACTTGTCGAATTCGATCCGGCCTTCACCCGCGATCCTGACGCCGACCTCCGAGAGGAACCGGAACTGCGTATCCACGCCGACCGCCCGTTGCTGCAGGATCCGATAGAGATCCTGCTTGACCTTGGCCACCGTCGGGTCGCCGAGCAGCGGACCCCGGATCTCGGATTCGGAGTCGTAGCTGTCGTACTGGTTGATGGCTTCGATCACCGCGTTGAAGCCCTCGACGAAGGCCTCCACGGATCCGACGATTCCCGTCTCGTCCCGACTCACGTTGACGGTGACCGGGGAGTCGGAGGCCGATTGCAGTTCGATCTCCACGCCGGCGACGATGTCGTCGATCACGTTCGTGGTGCTTTCGACGAGCACGCCGCCCGAGCCCTCGCCGATGAACACCTTCGCATTGCGGGCGGCGGTGAGTTCGTTGAATCCCAGGTCCACTCCTCCGGTATCGACGATGAGATCGCCCGCGAGGCCCGAGATGTCCGAGCTCAGGACCAGTCGGAGGGGCGTGCCGCCGGTGTTCGTGTCGAGGAGCGAAGCGGTCACCGCGAGTCCGGCGTCGTTGATCTTCCCGATCACCTCGTCGAGGTTGTCGGTGGCGTCGAGGTCGACGGTGCGTTCGTACGAGCCGTCGATCGCCCCACCGACCGTGTCGGCCTCGCCGAGGATCCCGAGGTCGCGGGCGGTGCTGCCGGAGATGCTCTCGACCTTGATGGGCGAGGATGCGCCGCCGGTCGTGTCGACGAGGATCATGCCGTCGCCGTCATCGTTCAATCTCGCCTCGACGTCGAGACCGCGGCTGTTGATCTCGTTCATCACCTCGTAGAGGTTGGTCGAGTCGCTCCCGATGTCGACGACCGCGGAGATGCCGTTGCCGTCGGTGATCCGGAACTTCCCGAGTCCGATTCCACGGCCGTAGTTGAGGGTGTCGAGTCCCGAAGCGGCGGAGACGTACTGCTTCTGGATGTTGAGTCCGCGGGCGTTGTCCGTCGCCGCGTCGATCTCGATTCCCAGGGCCGCGGCACCGGCTCCCGAAACCACGAGGTTCCCGGTGCCACCGCTCGAATCCGTCACCGAAAGGCCGTTGCCTTCGTTGTTCAATCCGATCTCGACGTCCACCACGGTGAGCGCGACCGCGGTGTTGATGAAGGTGACGAGTTCCTCCATCGTCGAATGGTTGTCCAGGTTCTCGACCACGACCGAGTTTCCGTTGCGGTCCGCGATCGTGATCGAAGACGCCCCGCCGAGACCGGCACCCCCGTTGATGCTGTCGACCAGCACCGTGCCCATGCCGCCGAGAACCCGATCGCCCGCGAGCGATGTCGATTCGACGCCGACTTCGAAGCCGAGGTTCTCGAGGGTGGTGGACCCGTAGTCGCCACCGATCCCGTCGTCGAGCACGGCGACGAGCTCGCCGCCCGCGGACAGCTGGAGACCGACTCCATCGGGACCGACGCTCGCCGTCACCGCGCCCTCGGTCTGTTCGTTGATCCGGGCGATCACGTCCTGGATCGTGCCGGCCCTCGCGATCTCCACGGTGTTGGGCAGCCGGTCGCCGGCGATCGAATTCCCGGAACCACCGCCTGCACCGGTGAAGATCCCGAGATCCTCGGCGGTCTCGTTCTCGAACGGCCCGGCACCGATGACCTCCAGGTCTCCGGCCCCGCCGACCGCGTCGACGAGGGCGAACCCCTCACCGTCGTCGTCGATGGACATCACGACCTGTCCCTCGCCAAGTTCGGCCTCCAACGTCGCATTGACGCGCGACAGCAGTTCCTGGACGTTGGTCACCGCTTCCGATTCGACCTCTCCGTCGTCGTCGAGGATCTGCCCGAGCGTGACGTCGATCTGGGTGCCGTCGGTCGTGACGATCGAGAAGTCGGGCTGTCCCGTCGTTTCGTTGATGCGGATGCCCTCGCCGTCGTTGAGGTCGGCGAGCAGCGTCTCCCCGTCGATCGATGCATCCTGCCGACCGAGGTCGATCGCATGCACGACGCCCCCGTCGCCCCCGACGCGGATCCGGAAGTCGACGACGTTGTCCCTGATCAGGACGCCGTTGTCGTCGTTGAGGTTCGAGAGCAGCGACAATTCGTCGAGTCGGTTGATCACGCCACCGGTCACTCGCTCGGAAGCCACGTTCGCGACGATCCCGAGATCGCTCGCGGTGGTCGTGCCACCCACGTCCTGGATCGAGAGATTCCCACTTCCGCCGGAACCGTCTTCGACGACGATCCGGTCGCCCGACAGCGATGCCGTCACGCCGATGCCGGTCTCGTCGTTGATCGCGTCGATGACTTCGGTGATCGACGACGCGAGCGAGAGATCGACGATCGCGGCGTTGCCGGACCGGTCCTCGATTCGAATCGAACCTCGCTCGACGCCCGAGCCGCCGTTGAGATCCTCGAGGAGCACGTCGCGGCCGAGACGGCCGTTCCCCCATTCGAACGACATCGATTCGAGGCCGAGTGGCTCGAGCGTGCTGCTGGTGAACCCGCCGGACATCACCTGGCTCGTCGAGACGAGCTGCTTCACGCGAAACGCGTACTGGCCGGGGATCGCCGAACTTCCGGCGGTCGCGAGCAGCACGCCCTCGTCGCTCGACGTCGCGTTCGTCGATCGAAAGATGTCGTCGGCTCGGAACGTGGACGACGCGGACTTGAACGCGAGCAACCTCGCGTTCACGTCGAGGAGCGCCGCGTTCGCCGCGTTGAGGCCCCCGATCCGCTGGAAGATGGGAGTCTTCGCCTGTGCATCGAGGGACAGGAGTTGCTGGATGATCGCGCCGGAATCGATTCCGCTCACGAGTCCGATGCTGCTGCTGATCGACATGCCCGATGCTCCCGTGGAACCACTCGACGCATCGCCCCCGAATCCATCCGGTCAGGCGGCGCGTCGCCAGGTCGTCTCATCGTCGTCTTCGACGCGCACCCGCCAACCGGGAGCCGTGAGTCCCTGACGCCTGAGCAACAGCAAATCGGATGCCCAGGAGGCGAGCACGCGGTCGAACATCCGCTTGGTTTCGGCCACCGACGGATCGTCGAGATCGATCGACACTTGCAACATGGGATTGAACGCGTCCATTCCGGGCTCCAGACCACTGCAGGCGTGATTCGGCGGTCGTTCATCGACAACGAACATCACCAATCACGTGCGAGTTGGATCGGACCGACGAACCCGGTAATGAAGTGGAAAGCCGGCCTTCCACGAGGATTCATGGCATGGCCCCCCACGAGGGCGCAATGACCGCGCACCCGATCGCTGATTCGAGCCAACCCCCACACCCAACCTTCAGCCGGACGCCCGGTGATACTAGGTTATCGGACCCCTAGTCGCCACTATTGGGGTCGAAACCCATCTTCTCAAGCAGACCATCAAATTGCTCGAGCGAATAAAAATCGAGCGTGACCCGACCCTGGCCTTTCTTTCGTCCAAGCTTCAGACCGACCTTGGTTCCAAGGTGGAGCGAAAGCCGCTTTTCCAGATCAACCACGTGTGCTGAAGGTTCGGCTTGACCCTGTCCGCCAGATGCTCGTCTTGACGCGATGCCCAGGGATTGAACCTGACGCTCGGTCTCCCGGACGCTCCAACCCGCTCGAACACACTTACCGAGAAGCGACTTTCGACGTTCCAGATCAGGACAACCCAACAGCGCTTTGGCGTGCCCCTGCGTGATGAGGCCTTCCTGTATCGCTTCTCGAGTGTCGGAATCTGCATCCCGAAGACGGAGCAGGTTGCTTACCGTGGCCCGATCCATTCCGAGCTGTGCAGCGACTTCTGTTTGAGAGATGGAAAACTGATCGAGCAAATGAGCGATGCCATCCGCCCGTTCGATCGGGTTGAGATCCTCACGCTGCAGATTCTCGATCATCGCCCATTCGGCAGCGGTCCGATCGTCAACCTCCCGAATGATGGCCGGAATCTCACGACGGCCCAGGGACTGGAACGCTCGCCAGCGGCGCTCGCCCGCCACCAGTTCGAATCCGGACGAGATCCGTCGAACGACAACCGGCTGCATCAAGCCGGCCCGATCGATCGATTTCGCCAAACCCCGAATCGACTCCTCATCAAACCGCTGACGCGGTTGAGACTGATTCGGAACGATCCGCTCGACCGGGATCAGATCAGGCTCGACACCCTTTCCTGTTCCAGAGCGACTCTTATCACCCGGATCTGAGCCAGCATCATGAGAAGGCTGATCGATCGAGACCGGAGATCCAATGAGACTCCCGAGCCCCCGCCCGAGCCGCCTTCCA
>NYWD01000145.1 GCA_002684855.1 Planctomycetaceae bacterium
ACATCCTCCATGACCTCCAGACACAAGCTGCCGGTCACACTGAGGTCAGCCGAGGTCCACAGCTGCTCGGCCAGCTGTCTGTTCTCAGGACTTGTGTCACAGCGGAGGACCCAAACCCTCCTGACAAGCTGTGGCAGCTGGGCTGACATCTGGGGCAGGATATTGACCATGGCCTGGAGACCTCGCAAAGCTGCATCTCTGACAGCATCTGTGTCACTGTAGAGGGCTGAGAGCAGCTTGGCCACCTCCTGGTCTCCAGCTGTGGCACATCCAGTGTCTCCGCTGGCAGCTGCAGCTGTGTCAATCAGGCACTTGACAGCTGTTTGCTGAACTGTGCCCTCTGTTTGAGATATCAAGTCCAACAATACGGACATCATCTCATATCGAGGCAGGAATCTTGGATGAAACAAATCAATTTCATCATTCTCCTCAACTTCATCATCACTTCCACGTAACTCAGTGTGTTCAGCAATGATATCAAAGCATTGATGGAGAACCTCACTCTTCTTCAAATGTACCTGCATTGCCTTCTTGAGGACAATGAAGCTGTAGAACATGGCAGGTGCTGATAGAGGGCAAGATTTATCCTCTTCATCCTCCTCCAGCGTCTTAGGAGGAACAGTGGCTGTGTGCAACCTCAAGACAGTCTTGGCTAGACTCTTCTTCAACTGGTCTGCACTCCAAGGAACATGAGATTGACAGGAAGGCTTGATAATTTGACAAGACACTCCAGCCACAAGCTGAGCCAGACCTTCCTCGTCGGATCCAAACACAGATTTTCTGAGATTGTAAATAATCTTGGTCACTCTCTCTGCAATCAGGGGACTCTGAGAAGCTTTGTAAAGATGTTGAAGGAACAAATGGAGATATGGTGCCAGACTAGAAGCATTGCTACCAGCTACAACTGCATCAACCATGTCCAAACAGGGTTTGCTGGACTCTGCCAATACTTTGATACTGGCTCTTGTCTCAGACTCTTTGGCCATCAGTTGCTTCATCAAATCCTTTTGTTTTTGAGTCAGTGCAGGAGCCTTCAGCTTTCCTTCTTTTGCTTTCTTAGCTTCCAATTCTTTTCTCAATGCCTGCTCTTCCATCTGTTCCTTATAAGAGTACGCCTTATTTTCTCTCTTCATGTTCTGGGTTGGACCATCAGATTTGATATTGTCAATGGCTGCTTTGTCATACAGCTCTCCTTCTGGAGTTTGGTAAATCATGAAATCTTCAACACTGACTTTCAGTAACTCTTCATTAGTGAGACTACTCTGGATCTGTTCAACTATTTGTTCCACGATTAGTTTTGGACAATACCTAGTCAGCGTTTTGACAACTTCCTTTCCAACACTACATTTATCTCTGATCAATTCCTCTACCAATCCAATGACTGTTTTTCTGTTGTCTTTCAATACTTGTTCAGGTTTCAAACTCATCTTCAATGTCATCTTGCTCCAAATGTTGGGGTTTGCCAAGATTACAGTTGGGTGATGGAGGACGGGGAGGAGGGAGATAGATATCTTGACACTGTCCTCCTGTGACCAACTGACCCCAGTCACCAGGCCGGAGGCTGAGGCGAGGACGCTGGCCACACTCACACTGTCCGAGGCTGCTAACTCCCCGCCTTGGCCGCTATCTATTCTCTCTACCGTGACCGTCTTGGAGGCCATGATGTTGACCATCTCCTCCATCACCTTGGTGACCACCTGAACCCCGCCCAGCGTCCTCCCGATACTTGACATATTCCTCACAGCCTGGCCTCGCACCTGGCTACTGGGAGACACCAGACACAGACCAAGACATTTGTACAGAGGACCAACACTGGACACCTTGTCATGGTGATATGTCAAGATGGAGGTTATCAAGGAGGACAGAGATGATAGTGATGCCGCTGTGGTGGAGGATAGAAACTTATCCTGGAAGAACATACATTTCTCTGTATCGGACACAATACTTAGTAGTGAGGCCAAGTCAGTGTTGTTCTCTGCACCATCTATTGTCATCAAACAAGACCCTGCAATGACGGCTTCACTCACCAGTGGAGCTTGGGCACTTTGTTGTTTTGCTGCCTCAACAATCTTCATCAGAGGCTGAACAAGAGGCTTGGCTGAGGCCAGCGTGCTGGAGTTGAGGCCAGAGGCAAGACACATGAGATACCCACACTTGACTGGACTCGAGCTGTTCTTGTCCGTCAAACCTTTTGGTATCCAGGCAACAAGTTCTTCAGGAAGAGTCTTTGTGTACTTTTTGGCCCAGGAGGCCAGCTGCTCTAGAGCTGTGATAAGAGTGGCCTCGTGAGACTCTTCTTGAAGAAACTTGACAAATTTCTTAGTTGCCGAGGCTGTCAGATTGTTGACAATCACCTCGTCAGCATTGGTGATACCTCCAGCAGAAGTCAACAAGGACATCTTTACCGTGTTTAGGCTGATCTTGCCATCCTTGCCTCCTAACGTGGAGAAGATGTTGTCAAGAAGCTTCTCAACAGCAGCACTATCTTTACAGTTTCTAGCAAGTGCAATTGTAGCTTCAACTGCGTCCTCCCTGGTCTGGTCATCTTTGGACTTTAGGTTTGTGCAGAAGGTTTGTCCAAGATCTGCAGCTAGGTTACTCATGTCCACACTGAGACAGCTGATGATGACACTGACTACTGAGAGTGCAATCTCAGGACTTCTGAGCAAAGATTTGTTCATCACAGGCAATATCTTCTCTTTGATCTCATTCAAACTAAGCTGCTTCAAAAAGGGTTCCAATCTCCTCAATGAATCTTTTGATAATTTAGACTTGCTCATAAGTAGTGTTTTTGCAAGAATTTCTGTGAGAAATGTTTTGACTTTGGGGATATTTTCCTGGTTGTCTTGGGCCGCCATAATGTCCAACAGTTGAGAACCAAGAATTGCTAGATTCAAAGAATGATCAGAATTGATCAGAATTTCTACAAATTTCTCCATAAGCCCAGGTTTAGTCCAACAAAGCCCAAGAATCTTCACAGCTTTCCTGACAACAGTTCTGCCTCCAGCAGTGAAGATGACACCCGCCAACAGAGACTGAGTCTCCACAATCTTCTTGGCATCATCCTTGACAGAGTCATCATTGATGACAGCACAGCTCCAGGCGAGGGCAGCTAGACTTGGCTTAGCCAGAGACTTGGTCGGGGTTGTATTTTTCCAGCCGCCGATATACTCTAGAATAGTTGCATGAACAGCCTTAGACACAACAGAAGGATGTTTGGAGGACATCAACTTGATCAGATCCAACACCAACAATCTTGACTGAGCATCCTGATATCTCAGCAGAGTAACACTCAGAACTTTGCAGAGACCCTTGATAATGTTCTCTGCTAGATCGGTGGTAGTGATCAGGTCAGTCAGGTCATGGAAGATATTCTTCCTGACAACAAGACTTGGGGTCTGGAGTCTTTGAGGAAGATCCTTCAGGCAGCTGGATACTTTGCTGTCTTGAGAACCAGACATCCTTGATGTTATTGAGATACAAGTCTGAAAACATTTTGATAAAAAATATGAAAGAATAATCAGAGTATTTTTCATTTTCAACAAGCAAATCTAAATGTTTAGCAAGCAGTAACAATAATCCTTGTAAATATTGAGAGAGAAATAATCATATCACATTCTTCTATCGGGATGACATGGGCACTGACTGGCGAAGTCTGTTGTGTAAACTTTGTCTCCAATGAACATTCCCAGTTTGACAATAGCATCAACTTCAGCCTCAACTATCAGCTCAGAGTCATCATCCAGCATGTTTGCTGCACTGAACACAGTCATAGAAGGTTTGGAAAATAAAGATGGAGGTTTGGGAGTGGAAATTTTGACAATGGAGATACATTTGAGATCAGAAAGGATCATGACAAGTTCCCTGCAGTGAATTGGTTGGATGGCTGGAGTGAATCTTTGCATCAATGAGGACACTGTCAGTCCTGGAGTCTGCATGATGACACCAAGCATGGCTCCCAAGAGTCTGTCCAGAACCCTTCTATTCAGCGTTCCATCAACACGAACCCAAGGTTTAATGACGACCATAACCTCCTCAACTTTCCCCCAATTTATCTTGTTACAAGCCTCCTGCACTTCCCGGGTCATCTTGACCCCAACACCAGGATTCTTCCTTTTTGAGTTGACAATGATGTCCTCTCCTCCTGTGTTGGCATCCAGACTATTTTTCCTCACTGTTCCAGAACGTCTTCTAACTCGACTTGCTACACTTGTACTGCCACCACCACCGCTCTCATCATTATTAACTTGATCATTCTTGTTTTCAGGAAGAGGACCATGACCTTGATAAAGTTTACCAGAGAACTTGAGACTTCCAACCTCCTCACTGGCTCTGGTCATCTTGAAACTGTGCAGAAGCCATTCTCTGCTGTGTTTGTGGCTGACAAATCTCTGCGATACAATTCCAACCTCAAGCACCAAATAGTGTTTCAAAGCAAATTTCAAAATTGTCTCCACAGGCAACACTTTAATGCCTGTAAGTTTAAAAGACTTAACTTGTTTCTTCGTAGCTCCAAGAACACCACAGCCATCAATAAAATGACAAAGATTTACCAAAGATGTCAGGTCATTGTCAGTCCATCCCTCTTCAACGCCAACCATCTTTGCAGTTTCTAATTCAACATTGAAAGGGACAACATTCCTGTTATGCAGCCTATGCTGAGTTCCTCTGCCAGATTTGCCATTTGCATCGAGAGAAAACCTACTCAAAACTTCCTTACAAGCATCATACTCCCCTGGCAGAGCATTTTTGTCAATAGTTATTCCATTGTAGTTAACAATATCATCCTCTGTATCTGGCTTCAACATCTTACTGAACACACTGCAGGAAGAAATGACAAAGAAGTCATGGCTGTGCTGAACAGGATTTGAAGATTCTAGTGGAGAATCCTTCATCTCTTCCCTCATCATGTAGAGAGCAATTCTAGAGGCAGATTTTGCCATTGTGGTTTGAGATCTGGAGTCTCCATCACCTTCACCTTCTTGAAAGACAACCTGACTCTCACTCCCTTGACGACCAAAGTTCAAAGTCTTGTTTGCTCTGTCACCCAACTCTCGTTCCTGACTACCTCTGTCTGAAAAGTCCGAGTCAGACATGGATTTCTCTTGTTCATTCTTGGAGAAGAGTGTCGTACTAGTAATCTGTTTAGTTGGACTCCTAGTCCTCATAACCTCCATGTCACTATCCTCCATACTTCCTGCATTCTTCAGCAACTCCTTGTATCTCTGGAGGATCCTGACATAATTCTCGTCCACCGCCGCCATGTTGGGGTCCAGCACCACAAGCTGCTCAGGAACCTCGGTCCTAAATTGGAGCCTATTGCTGGACATTAGACCGAGAACCGTGGCCGCGTATCCTCCTTCTTGATTGCACACAATCTCCGTGTACTCCTCCTCAGATCCAAGACTTGATTGAAGCAGCTTCCTGGCGAGCTGCCAAGACTGACTGTAAATGTCGTACTGGTATCTGCACAGGAAGATGTGAGAAAATGTCACTGAAAGTTGATAAGGAGCAGAAGAAAGAGGAAGATAGTTGCCTTCCTTCAACTTGCTCTTGTTGTAATGTTTCTTCAAAGACACCATTTTGTTGGTTCTGAGTCTTGACATGACTCCTCGAAGTAGACTGTCCGGGTATTGCTGGTAAATCTTGAACAATTGGTAAGCCCAGGATCTTTTATCATTGGTGCTACAGAGACTAGAGGTTATGAGAGCGTTGACAACACCAGCCTGGATGTCAGTGATATTGTTTGGTTCATGGAACCTCCATTTCTTGGAGTTTGAATTCTCCGGAAAGATCAACACGTAGTCCTTCATCACTTCCGCCATTGTAGTAGGGAGGAAAGGTTTATTAGCAGCTTTCTTGGCATCATCTTTGTATTTCTGCATCAAAATCTCTACCAAAGGCTTAAAATCTCTTTCCAGTCTTGCTTCATTATTTGTCTTGGATATTGTTCCTACTTCTGGAATGTTGAACTTGCTGACTATATCAGCATCCTGTTTGACATCCTCGAGAAACAAAGCAACATTGTCAGCGGTAGACTGGTTCTTCAACATATAATTGAGTCTTCTCTGACAAGCTCTACTAGTCTTGTTCTGCGACTCTGGGAAGTGTTCATGAAGAAGATCTCTGACAGAAGTGTATGGAACCATCTGATATCGAGCATTGCGACAAAGATAACTTCCGGCAACTTTACACAGCAGCAAGAAACTGTCCTCACCAGATGACCAGTCAACTCTAAGCTTCCTCATTAACCTGAGCGCCGCCTTGTCCTTCTCGTCATAATACGGTTTTCTCTCTGCGGATGTCCTCTTGCGGCCCACCACCCGAGTAAACACCGACGGACGGCGAGATTTAAATTTAATAGAAGGTTCTTTTCCCTGCTCCGGAGCTGCTTTTGTTCCTGGCTTGGAACCAGTTGTTGCTGCTGCATTTTCTGAATTTGTCCGCTTTCTTTTCTGACCCTTGGTAGTTTTCTTGACATTCGGTTGTTTGGTGACTGACACCAACGTCTTGCCCTGGGCAGTGTTGACAGACACACGTCGCTCAGTCTCCGTCATCTCCGACATGAGGAAGGGAGGACTCGCCAACTTGTCTCCCTTGCGATAGTTGGCGGAGTTGTTCCAGGTCCAGTTCCGCTTCAGATGAGCAAAGATGGAACTGTCCAGTCCGGCGGAACCGAGACCGTCCCCGGGGACAGATCCATCATCGTGATAGGGAGCTTCCTCGGAGTTCTTGGGTGACAGGGCAGCAATCATGGCTGGCTTCCGCTCCATCACCTCCAGGGTGATTTCTTGTCCACACACAGCGGATGAGCCGCCGAGCGGGGTGAAGATGCAGACCTCCCACAGCCTGTGCCAGAACTGCTCCACGTCACTCAAGGTAGACAAGGTGTACATCTCCAGGGGATAGTTTCCCTCGGCCTCCACCTGGTGATATCCTGGACTGCTCGAGGTCGTGTCTACCACACTGGCGCGTCTGTTTAGGTACAAGAACACTTGGTCCTTCTCCTTCAATTTCTGAGGCCCAAACTGAAGCACTCCAATATATGCAAGTCTGGTCGCAACTTCATGCACAGCAAAAATATATTTTCTCTGACTCAGTAATTTGTTCCGAATATTATGAGGAAGAGTCCGGATCAGATAATTCCTTCTGACAGGATGACTTAAGTAATCATGAAGACCAGGAACCTCAATAGTGATATTGATCAGCTTGACAAATACTGACAGAGGCAGCCTGAGGAGGACGTCACACATGAGACACCAACCAAGTCCCCATCCCTGATGAGCTGGAAGAGGAGGAATGAACATCTTCCATGAGACCTGACTGGTGTACAAGGTCATTCTAGACATTTCCTCCACGACTGCTTCATCAACAATTCCTGCAGTCTTCATCTGCTCCACCGTCTCGGCTTGGTCCAGGTCTGCCTCTCCATTATAACCGTAGATGAGGTAAAACATCAATAAATGTAATTCTCTCATTTTGACAAATTTTGGCTGGAGTCCATATTTTCTGCCCAATCTTTGGTTGGAGACGGAAGAACCTGGTCCTGATTCAGAAACTGCAGTTTCTTCTAATTCTGACATTTCTGCCAAACTCTCAGATACAGACTCTGTCATAAATTCCTCACTTGTGGGACAACTGTCACTGGACTTTGAGTTGATATTAAACTTCATCTTGGCCTGCTCAATGGCAGACTGAATCACGGTGTTAGACTCATCAATGCCAGGCTCGCAAACAAAATGAAGAACTTTCTTCCTGTCCCCATTTTTGAAGACACATCTGATGTTGTGAATTTGCCCTTCCTTGCCCAGCTTAGAGATGAGCCTCATCAAGCTCTTCTTGTCCATCTTGGCGGATTGACCTTCCTTGATCTCACTTTCTTGGATCATCTTGTAGAGTTTGGTTGGATCATCAATGACACCGTGCTGTCTGACGGCCTCCATGATGATATTCCGCCTCCTCAACTGTCTGTATGTTTCTCCCTTGATCTCTTCCTTTCTATCTGGTCTTTTAAGCTTCTTCATTTTCCTCGGAGAATCCGGAAGAACATAACCGGATGTGATTGAAATCTCCATGTTGGCTCCTTCATTATGCTCCAGGATGCTACAGTGGGATCCATCAAGACTCTTGGTTGGAGAACTCGTCAAGCTTCGAGACATTGGTGAATTTGCAATTCGGTCTTTCTTCATAGGAGACAGAAACTTTCTTGGAGAAGAAGCTCTGGATGAGATGGCTTCATCCTCATTCTCCACATTGATATCATTGCCATGTTCCGACAACTCTATCTTGAGCAACAATTCTGGATCTGTTTCAATAGAAACATTTCCCGTCAGTTGGTCATTCCTCTCCTTCTCCACCTGGTACTGGACGGCGCCCTCACTCACGGTCTCAAACTTTTTGGCAACAAAATTTGTGACTCTTTGACGTCCAATGTCCTTCATTATTGTCACCACAAGGTTTCTCCGCTGAAGATTCCTACAAATGGTTCGAGCTTCCAACTTTCCTTGACCAAGTCTCTGTCCCAGTTCTTGCTGTGATAAACCTTCAGGTCCAGCTTCTTCAACCTTAGCATAGGCTTGCCACATCATACTTCTATCCAACAACCATCCAGATTGATCAAGAACTCCAGGAGTTGAACCTGATTGTGATTCAGCATAATCATCTTGAGACTTGTTAGTTTCATCATCATCTTTGAATACAGAATCTGCTTCAACATTTAAGTTCAGAAGTTTGACAACTCGAATAGATTTCTCTTCACTGCTTCCTTTCCTCTTCCACTCTGACTCTGGAGCATCAGGAAACATTTCTCTATAGGGCAACCTCACATCACCCTTCATAAATCTTTGAAAATCTGTGGTTTTGAATAATTTTTTCACAGAGTTGCCCAAATTTAAATGAGCTCTAACCTCATCATATGAGGCAATACCGTTTTCTTGCTCTTTCAAGTATAAAATTGCATTTCTGACTAAAACCAGTGCTTTTGGTTTTCTTTCAACATAAAACCTTGGTAAATGGAATAGAGTTCCTTGGAAGTTTTGGCCTCGAGATTTCTGATGGTGAACTTGTTTCATTATGAGCCCATTCTTGATAAGAGCTTTTCTATGATAAAACAAGGTTTTGGGATCAACATGCATTGCTTGCAAGGATAGTTTGCCCTGTGTCACCTCTCCATGATATCTGGCTCTGCCAACTCTCTCTAGGATCGCCCATTGAGTTCCAGTCAATCCCTCAGCTTGGAGAGGATCCCAGTCCTCGCCAATCAGAGCCTCAGTTCTTGCGGTTTGGCTTCCAACTAAAACCAGTTTTCCTGCCATTTTCTCAGCTTCCTTTAAACTCATCTTCTTACTTATCAGTTTTCTCGATTTGTAAGTGGAG
>NYWD01000146.1 GCA_002684855.1 Planctomycetaceae bacterium
GTTTAGTTTAATAAAAAGCTTGTTATCGCTTTTTTTTGTTTACTGTATTCGCATGGGTTGGGTTGGAATCGACCCCTCGCCACGAACAATCTTTAAATACTTCTCTTTCTCACGCTTTTCCATGTACTCTTTCATCAAAGGAATGCAGCACAAACCAACAACAAATGTTAGAATCGCGACGGCGACCATGCTACTAGCTACCATATTCGAGTGGGCTGCTTCAGAGCAAGATAACCCAGTCCATGGGGATTCGCAGAAGCAATGAAATGAGTTAACATCGTTGCTTGAACTATCACAACGTCCGTGACCACTACATCTGTTCGGGCACTCGTGGGTGCAATCTTCTCCGCCGAATCCATGGTCACATTTGCATGCTCCAGCGACGCATACACCGTTTGCAACCCCATCAACGCCCATACCACATCGCTTCGGGCATTCTTCTTTATTACACGACATCTTATCGTTTCCATTTGTCCACATAGAACCCGTTTTGCACTTGCACGTTGTCTGGATGGCGCCAGTGGCTGGGTCTTTAGTGTCTACGCAAGTACCTCGGTCCGATTTGCAGGTCGCTCTACATCCAGTTCCGGTTGATTGAAATCGAATAGAACCGTCAGAAGTTTTCACCTGGGACACTCCTAGTTTTTGTTCTTGGGACGTCTGTGATGCGGTTGAGCAGTCCAGCCCGGTGAATCCCGTCTTGCATTCGCATTTCCCGGCGCTATTGCAATTTCCGTTGCCATTGCAATTGCCAGGGCAGGACGCTTGAACTTTCGCAACCACCTTGGCTTTCGCTTTTACCAGCTCTACGCGCGACTCTCTGAAGCTAAATGCTCTCAAATCATCGGCTTTCTTTATACTCGCAGCGTTCGCTGACAACTTCGCGTCTTGCACATGTGCTGCGCTGGTCTTGACGACACTATCGCAGGCAACTCCGTACCATTGCACCTCGCACTGGCACTGACCAAGGTTGCATACACCGTGTCCTGAGCACTCCAAGCCATTGCGAACGACGCATTTTGGTACAGGGGCCTCTTCGGTGTTTTTGTCGCATGCATCCCCTTCCCACCCGGGTTGGCAAAAGCACTGGCCATGGGCACACATACCGTGGTCGTTGCAGTCAGGCACACCGCCACCAGGCAAGCAGCCGGAGTAAATGTGACAGCTTGTGCCGTTATAACCCGGATCACAGAAGCAATTTCCATTGTGGCACATTCCGTGGCCACTGCAGTTGTTCGCGCAAAAGCGGCGTTCGCTACAGTCAAGGCCAGTCCATTCCAAATTGCACAAGCACTTTCCACCATCACAAAGTCCGTTTCCACTGCAGTTCGCCGGGCATCGAGGGCCAAACAGTTCAACTTTCAACCGCCCACCTTGGCTACAATCCACGCCAGAATAATCGAAGTTGCATACGCATTTTCCATTAATACAATCACCGTGGTTGCTGCAATCGTTCGGGCATGGGACAGCACGGTCGCAACTTGATCCCGCCCATCCCTCGCGACATTGGCACTGGCCTAACAAACAGTTCCCGTTACCGTTACAATTTGGCGGCGAGCATTTCACTTGTTCGGTGCAGTTTCCACCAGTCCATCCTGGTTGGCAAATGCACACACTTCCTTCGCATTTCCCGTTGACACCGCATCCTTCAGGACATGGCATTGACGTTGCACAGTCTTCGCCCATCCAACCTGGTCCGCAATAGCAACGGCCGCGGAGACAGCGACCGTGTCCCGCACATGACATGGTGCTGTTATCGACAGGATCCACAACTTCGCCCTTGCACTTCACAGGGATGGAACAATCGTCGCCAAACCAGGCAATGTCACAGGCACATTTCCCATTGTGGCAGAAGCCATTGCGGGAGCATTCGTTTTTGCAGGCATTGCCGCGTTGGCAGGCATCGCCGTAGTGGCCGGGGGCACAGAAGCATGTGCCATTCAGACACAAGCCTGCGCCAGAGCACAAGTTACCAGTCTCGTCCCGTGGGCATTCTTCTGGGGCACGGCAATCCGCGGAGTTTTCACGACCTGGAGCACAGAAGCAACGGCCATACTTGCACACACCCCATCCAGCACACACTTTGTTCTCAAACACAGGGCAAGAAGTGCTTTCGCTGCATGTTGGTCCGTGAAACCCAGGCTCGCAATAGCATTTGGCAGTGCTCACCTGGCATATACCGTGTCCGTTGCATCCCTCCGGGCATTGCACCTTGGTAGAGAAAGAGCAGTCCGCGCCTTCCCAGCCAGGCATGCACTTGCAGTGACTCCCGTGGCAAGTCCCGTGGTCGGGAGACGTGCAGTTGTTTGGACATCCTATCGCTTTGTGGCATGCACTTCCTTCCCACCCGTCAGCACATTGGCACACGCCAAGGATGCATTCGCCATGGCCCGCACATTCGATTTTGCCATAAAAAGGGCAGGTAGACGCTTGGTCACATGAGTTGCCAGTCCAGCCCGGGAAGCACTCGCAGACACCCGCTTTGCAGTGCCCTTTCTTGTTGCAGTTATTTCCTGGGCAAGGCGCGTCACCAGTGCAATCATGTCCAAAATAGCCGTACTTGCATTGGCAGCATGGCGGTGACAAACAATTTTCTTCGAGGACAGTCTTATTGATGCATGTCCCACGATCTTCGCCGCCACAGAACTTTCCATCGTCCGTAACGGGGCACTCGCGGTGCCCACGACCTTGACAGAACTCGCCATCCCAACCAATATCGCACAGGCAATGACGGCCGCCATCCGATTCGGAGGAAGACGAGCACTTTCCGTGGCCACTACAGCCAAAGCCGGGGCGCTTGTCTTCGGCACAAGGGTCGGCCAACGAACAGTCCTTGCCTTTGTGCCCCAGCTTGCACACGCATTTCCGCTGACTGCGTTTGTTCTCGGTCACAACAGCACAAGTGCCGTAATCTGCGCCAGTGCAATTGTTGGGGCAGACTTGTACATCGCACCGTGCGCCACCCCAGCCGGGGTTACACATGCAGGAATCAAGGACGCATCGCCCATTCGACCCGCAGTCGTGTCCAGAACCACCACACCCGGTGGCTTGAGAGCAATCAGATCCGCCCAACCCAGATTTACATTGGCAGAAAGCGGGCGTCCATGTAGACGTATTGCTGACTCGAGCGGTTGAATTCTTGACACATTTGCCTCGGTATGAACCACCACACATTTTCCCATCCACTAATGGGCACAATTCCTCGTCGCAGTTTTTCCCACCGAAGCCAAACTTACACTTGCAGACCTTTCTCGACTTGTCGGCGAGAAATACGCACTTTCCGCCTGTGGACGAACAGGTGGACAAGCAGGTACTCAATTTGCAATATGGCGGTGCCCAACCTTCGCGGCATTCGCATGTTCCGTTCTTCGTGTTGCATCTGCCATTCTCGAAGCACGTCTTCGACCCTGGAATGGCAGGCACACCACAATCAACCCCAGGAATCATTGTTGGGACTGGCATCGGCTCTGACGCCACGATAGCCTTTACAATAGGTCCCTCATGCGCATATTCCAAAGGCTTGTCCAACACAATGCCCTCGGCATCGGCACCAACTTCAACCAAGCTCATGCTCGAGGCAGCTACATCGACGACCATGGAGCCACCCGCAGAGAAACGCTTATTCCCTACTTGGCATGGGCCATTAAAGGGTACCGTTGGTGTACTTGGGTCAGCACAGAAAAATTCACAAACTGAGTACGAGATCGATCCGGACGACGTATCAGCCATGAGCGTGACAGGGTTCCCCGGGTGCATGCAGACTACCTTGGTGCGAGCTTTCGGAACAGGGGAATCTTGGGAGCGAAGAGTGGCCGATGTGGACATGAAGTGCATCGCCGCCGTCGCCTGGGACGATGCAGTCTTCGTCGTATTCTTTGCGGCGCCATTGTCAGCACAAGCCTTTCCAGAGTAGCCGGCTTCGCACTGGCACGCGAAGGTGGTTTGGTTGCACGTTCCATGGTTGCAGTCGGAATCATCAGCGCAGATCCATGTATCGCACGCGGCACCGCCGTAGTTGGCATCACAAGCGCACTCGCCTGTGGTGCACGTACCATGGCCAGAGCAATCTTTCGGGCATTTATGTTTGTTTTCTTTCGGCAGATTACATTCTGGTGGAACGGACACTCCTTTGACAGTCCGGATTTCCACGTGAGCCGTTCCCGCGCCAAATACCATAATTGAGCCGGTTTTGAATTCGCTCAAGCCATCACAATCAAGCTTCACTGATTTCGCCCCGGCTGTGACAGGCGCTGCGGGAGTCGCGTCGACGTATCCGTTCGCGCTCTTATCAGGGACAGTGACGAGAACATCACCGGCCACGAAAGCAGGACGCGCAACACCATCTACAAGAGTCGTCAAATTTTGCTTAGGGTCGTCTGGTATTGGAACAATGTGCTCTTTTCCCAGGATGTTAACGCGAACCATCTGGCACTTTTTGACACTGATGGGCACAGTGACGTTTCCGCCCGGGCACTCGATCACGTGAGTGAATTTGGCGGGCTCGGCACAATCAACACCGGTCCACGCTCTCTTGCATGCGCAACGCATGGCGGGTGGGGTTACTGACGTGTCATTGATGCAACGTCCGTTCGGGGCGGAGCAATTCAGCGCACCACAGGGGCTGACGTTGGGAATCTTAATGTGGCACTTGTTGCCCTTGAACCCTGCCTTGCATCTGCATACTCCTTTATCGCAACGGCCGTTTCCACTGCAGCCATCCGTTGAGTTTGGCCAACCAGGACATACCCGCATTTCGCATGCTTCCCCTGCGTAGGATTTATCACAAGCACACGTACCATTGTGACACACACCAGCGCCAGAGCAATCGTTCGGGCAACGCAATTTGTTGCAGATAGGTCCATGCCAATGTCCAAACCGGTTCGAGTGGCACACGCAAGTCCCATTGCGGCACTCGCCATGGTTCGAGCAATTGGCCTTGCAGCCATGGCCAGACAAGGATACAATTATGGCGTCGTCCGGCAATTGAAATGCAGCTTGAGGTTTCATCGGCGGAGCTGGTGGAACTGGAGCGATACTGCAGTTGATACCAGACCATTGCAGGCTGATGGTCTTCTGCGAACCATCCGCGTAACGCTTGAGCACAAACGTTTCGTTATTGCATACGCAACGTCCAACTTGGCATACTCCGTGTCCAGAGCAATTCATCTTGCATGCCAATTCGTCCGGGGTTAGGGGAAGGTCTGGTTTCAATTCTGGCAACGCTTCCGGGCGGTGTTGACCTATTTCCAAGGTGAAAATATCGTTGAAGGCTTTGGCTTCTCTCAAGTCTCCACCAAATATGAGCACACGTTTGCCGTGCTTGTGTACAACCGGCGCAGTGGCATTGTCAACCTCCAGAAACGAAGTAACATTGCCGGATTTGCTTCCCGTGGTCACTGGGCCCATCGGTATACGAGGTGCAGGGTCCACGCCGTCTTTTTTCATTTTCAAATGCGGTCCGAACACGTTCGCTAACGACGTGAACGCTACGGTGGAAGGGATGTACGTCATCGAGGTCCTTTCGCGACGCTCCGGGATTTGATCGTCGTCCATGTCGGTCGATTGCCAGTTCCAACCTTCGGATGAAACGCGAAGCACGTATGCATCGTTGAAGCAGGTCTTGCTGGGGTATCCGCAGCCTCCGAAGACAGCAAGCTTGTTGTTTCCCCGGCTCCCTTTTTTTCCAAGGACGGTCGAAGCAGCGTATTGCCGGGCTAATGGTTCAGTTCCACCCACCTCGGGGGATACCCACTTGGGAGGAGAGGACTTTGATCAAAACGTTGTTAAATATGTAGCTGACCGATTCAAAGCCCAA
>NYWD01000147.1 GCA_002684855.1 Planctomycetaceae bacterium
ATGTTGAAGAAGAAGCTTCCCTTGTCAGATCCAGATTCATTGACCAGCTTGATGACAACATCACCAGTGTCAGATCTCTTACAGTTGACAATATGGAATGTTGTAATGGGAGCAATAGCAGATACTGTGGTTCTTTCATCACTGACAAGTGGGGAACCATCCACATACCAGTCAACATTTGGATCAGGTGATCCAATATACTCAACATCAATAGTGAAGTTGTTACCAGCCTTGACATTGACATCTTTCAATGGAGTCAAAATTTTTGGTGCCAGATATCTTGGTCTAGCCTGGATGGCATCACTTGGAGGTCCAGGCTCAGACTGGCCAACTGCATTGTAAGCAATGACTCTGAAGTAGTAGTATTCTTGGTCTGTCAGTTCATCAGCTCTTCCCTTGTTGATGTCTCTGATGACCTTGGTGCTTTCTCTCCAAGAGTTAGTTCCCTTGACCTTCATCTGGATAATGTATCCTTCAATTGGTGAACCACCATCATTCAATGGTTTGTTCCAGGTGAGATCAATAAATGTTCTGTCCCAGTCATAAGCCTCTGGTTTGCCTGGAGCTTCAGGAACATCTCCCTCATTTCTGGCAATGAATGATTTGTCAAGAGGAAGAGGATCAGAGGCACCAATAGCATTGACAGCCATGACTCTGATCAGATACTCCTTCTTGTGAACAAGGCTTCTAATGGTGCACTTCAGCTCAGTTGTAATTTCAGCCTCAACCCAGGATCCTCTGCTCAGATCCATCTTCTCTACAGAGTAGTGAGTGATAGGAGATCCACCATCATCAGGAGATGGTCCCCAAGCAACATTACAGCTGTTGGATGTAACACCAGAGAGTCTCAGTGGTGCCTCTGGTGGAGCAGGTCTATCCAGAACAGTGACATTGGCTCTGGCAGTGGCTGTTCCAAGCTCATTGGACACTTCCAAGCTGTAGGATCCAGCATCATACCTCTTGGAGAAGGCAATGTCAATGATGGTCAATCTTCTCTGAACAGTAACATCATAATGATCATCATTGTACACAGTCTTGCCATTGATTTTCCAGGTAACCTTTGGTTTGGGAGCACCCTTGATTGGAACTGTGTAGTTGATTCTGTTACCAGCACAGACAACCATATCTTGCAGGGCAGATGTGTCAATTTCAGGCTTGACATATCTGGCTTCAGCAGTGATAGGATCAGATGGTTCACCAGGTTCACCAGCTCCTGCTTCATTAACAGCAGTGATTCTGAAGATGTACTCTTCACCCTCAGTAAGACCTCTGACAGACCCCTTAGGTTGTGGTCCAGGGCACTCAGCACACTTCTCCCACATTCCAAACTTGGTCTTTCTTTCAATTATCCAAGACTTGATTTTGCTTCCACCATCACTTCTTGGTGGATCCCATTTCAAATCAATTCTATCAACATCCCAGTCTTCTGCAACTGGTTTTCCAGGTCTTCCTGGAAGTTTGAATGGATCCTTGGCAGTAACAGGTTCCTTTGGTCCAATTAGGCATGGACCCTCACCCTGAGCATTGACTGCTCTAATTCTAAACAAGTAGTCATGATCTTCAATAAGACCATCAACTCTCATGTTCAGTTGTCTAGACTCTCCACAAGGCACCCATCTCATATTTTCTTGATCTTGTTTCTCAACAATGTAATGCTTGATGTCACTGCCACCATCATCCTTAGGAACATTCCAGCTAATGATCATGTAATCTTTTCTAACTTCCTTAGGATCAACAATTGGCTCTGGAGGTCCAGGAACATCCAAAACAGTAACATTGCAAGTACAGGTATCAGTGCCATTCTTATTCTTGGCAACCAATTTATACAAGCCAGTGTCAGATCTCTTACTCTCTTGGACTCTAATGGTAGATTTGTAGTCCTCATTGATAATCATCAGCCTGAGGCTGTCATCAATGCTGTTGCCATTCAAAGTCCAGTTCTTGGCTGGAGGAGGTTCACCATCAACTGGAATATTCATAATCAGGGGCTCTCCAGCAAGAATCTTGATGTCCATCATTGAGTTTCTATCAATTCTTGGAGCAGAGTTCTTTGGTCTTGCTCTATGAGGCAGAGATGGATCTGATGGCTCAGACTCACCAGCCTTGTTGACAGCCTTTACTCTGAACTCATAGATGACTCCCTCAATGAGTCCCTTGACCTTTCCAGTGGGCTCCTCAGTCTCTGTCTTTGTGGCCAGTTCCCATCTTTGGTTGTAAGTATCTCTTCTCTCAATGATGTATCCAATGATTGGACTTCCACCATCCCATTCTGGTCTCTCCCATTCCAATTGGACCCATGGAGTATCAAAATCAACAACCTTTGGTCTGCCAGGCTTGGTTGGCACCTCAAATGGATTCTTGGCCTCATAAACTCCAGAAGTCTCTAGAGGAGCTGATTTTCCCTCCTTGTTGACTGCTTTGACTCTGAATCTGTAGAAGTGACCCTCAGTAAGATTCTCAACATGATAGTACAGTTGGGGTCCACTTGTCTCTCCAACATGTGACCATCTTCCAGATCCAGACTCATCCATCATCTCTACAATATAGTATTGGATTGGCATGCCACCATCATCCTTGGGTGCCTTCCACTCCAGATCGCAATCAGAAGCTGTCATGTTCTTTACTCTGAGTGGGCCAATTGGAGGACTTGGAACATCCAGAACAGTGACCTTGACATCAGCAGAGTCTCTGCCATTGACATTCTGAGCAGTAATGGTCATCATACCACTCTCAGCTCTAGTAGCTGCTCTCACAATCAGCTTGGTATTGTAAGATGTAGTGACAATCTTCACCTTTTCAGTGACTGTGATTTCTTCAGAGTTAATCAGCCACTTCTTGTCAGGTGCAGGCTCTCCAGTAACATTGACATCAAAAGTAAAGGATTCTCCAGCTTTACATCTCACTTCATTGAGATTAGTTCTGTCAATTCTTGGTGGTAGGTTCCTAGCCTTGCATGTGACTGGTCCAGCCTCATTGGAAGGCCTGCTCTGGCCTCCAGCATTGATGGCTCTAACTCTAAACTCATAGGTTTCTCCTTCAGTCAAGTTTGGCACAGTGCACTTGAGGAAGGTTCCAGGAACTTCATGTGCTCTGGACCAGTTTCCAGATTTATCCTTCTTTTCAATGAGGTAGCCAGTGATTTCTGAGCCACCATCATCCAATGGTCTCTTCCATTTAAGATCAACAGATTCTTGATCCCAGTCAACAATTTCAAGATCAATTGGTGGTCCTGGCTCTCCAAATGGATCCTTGGCAGTAATGAAGTCCTTCATGGTGCAAGGATCAGAATCTCCTTCTTCATTGACAGCACAAACTCTGAACTTGTACTGCTTCATAGCAGTCAAGTTTCTGACATCAATTTGACAATCTTCAGATCTTCCACATGGAATCCACAATCCACTGTCTGGATCCAGCTTTTCTACCTGATAGTACTGAATTGGAGCACCTCCATCATCCTTGGGTTTTCTCCATGTGAGATGACAGCTGCTTGATGTGATATCTGAGGCCTGAATATTTTCTGGAGGATCAGGTCTATCAATGACTCTGAGGTTGATGGTGACTTGATCTTTACCACACTGGTTCTTGGCAAAGACTTCATATTGACCTTGATCTGACCTCTTGCATCCTCTGATAACAAGTTTTGTGTTGTATGGAACATTTGTGATGGTCATTGATTTGTCTTCCTTAGAGTCAATGGTCATGGACTCAAACTTCCATGTGACCACTGCTGGAGGCTCACCAACAACATTAGCATCAAGCTTGACCATAGAGTTGGCAGAAACAGTAATGTCCTTGAGGTTCTTTCTGTCAATCTTGGGTGGAACAAATCTGGCTCTGGCCTCCTTGGGTCTGGATGGTTGGCCAGGTTCACTGGGACCAGCCTTGTTCAAAGCAATAATTCTGAACTGATATTCATCTCCTTCTCTCAGTCCATGGACAGTTCCCTTCTTCCTGTTGCCCTCAATTGTTGTGGCCTGGGTCCATTCACTGCTGTGACGAACCTTCATTTCAATGATGTATCCAGTAATGGGAGAGCCACCATCATCAATTGGCTCCTTCCATTCCAGATCCATGTGAGATTCACTCCAATCAACAACCTCTGGCACACTTGGGGGAAGTGGCACTGTGAATGGATCTTTAGCCACAATTGGTTTCAATGATTTCAGGTTTTCAGATTCTCCTTCAGAGTTGACAGCTCTCACTCTGAATTCATATTCTTTTCCTGGCTCCAGATCATTGCATGTAATGTCACAGGTTGGGGAGGTTCCCACAGGTGACCAGATGCCATTGTCAACATCATACTTCTCAACAATGTAGTGCTCAATAGGACAACCCCCATCATCCTTGGGTGGTCTCCAGGCAATCTTACAACCATTCTTGTGAATACCAGTGATATCCATAGGTCCCTCTGGTGGTCCTGGAGGTCCAATAACATAGACAATGACTTTAGCTTCATCCTTTCCATGGATGTTGACAGCATTAATTTGATAGACTCCATCATCTTTCCTTGTAGCTTCATCAACATACAATGAGGTTTTGTATGGTTTGTGTTTTATGGTTCTAGTGTCAGAGTCATTCAGAGTCTTTCCATCCTTGCTCCATGTGGTATCAGGAGCTGGCTCACCAAGAATAGGAACATCAAAGCTGAGAGTTTCTCCAACTCTGATAGTAATTTCTCTCAAAGTTTTTCTGTCAATTCTTGGCTTGAGTGCCTTGTATTTGCACAGCAGATTATCTGATTCAGGTCCTGGTGGTCCAACACCACCAGCATTTTCAGCTCTGACTCTGAAAACATAGGTCTGACCAACCTCAACACCAGTGGCCTTTCCTCTCTCATACTTGGTCTTGGTCTCACCACACTTCATCCAGAGATCATCATTAGCCAGCCTCTTCTCAATGATGTAATTGAAGATTCTGGAACCACCATCTCTAAGAGGCTCAGACCACTTGAGGTCAAAGAAGTCATGGTCATAATCAGCACACTCAGGTTTGCCAGGTGGGCCTGGGGGATCAAATGGATTCTTGGCCAGGACAGTGTCTCCACTCTCCAGGTACTCTGATTCTCCCTCAGCATTGACAGCCTTAACTCTGAACATGTACTCATGTCCTTCCTCAAGACTTTCAATGGTAATCTGAAGACCCATGGCCTTGCCACATGCAATCCAATGTTCATCTCCAACCTCCATCTTCTCAATGATGTAGTGAGTAATGGGAGAACCACCAGCATCCTTAGGAACCTTGTAATGAATGGTACATCTATCAGCAAAGATGTCTTCATACTTCATTGGACCCTGTGGCCTATCTGGTGGTCCAACAACCAGGACATTGAGATCAGCCTCATCTCTTCCATTCTTGTTCTTGGCCTTCAAAGTATACTTTCCACTGAACTCACGCTTAGCAGACACCATGGTGAAAATGGTTTTCTTTTCTTCCATTGTGTAGCTCAGGTTAGCAGTGGACTTAACCTCTGATGTTCCAAGCAACCATTGCTTCTCTGGTTCAGGCTCACCAGTCACCTTGATGTTCAGTTTCAAAGGTTCTCCAACCTTGACTCTGACATCATCCATGTTGGTTCTATCAATGACTGGAGGAGCATTTCTAGTCTTGCAAGTTACTTCATTTGATGGCTCTGAAGGTTCACCCTGACCAGCTCTATTGACAGCTCTGACTCTGAATCTGTACTTGCTAAATTCAGTCAAATCTGTGCACTTGGCTTTACACTCATCTGTGTCTGTGTCCATGTGTTTGAACCATTTGGAGCTGAACTCTTCTTGTCTCTCAACAACATAGTGGGTAATTTTTGATCCACCATCATCCAGTGGAGGTTCCCAGGAGATTTTGACCCATTTTCTGTCCCAGTCATCAAGTTCTGGCTTTTCAGGAGGGCCTGGAGGATCATAGGGATTCTTTGCACAAATAGCAGCATCAGCTTCAAGAGGCTCACTTTCTCCTTGGTTGTTGACAGCCTTGACTCTGAAGAGATAAAAGCATCCTTCATTGAGACCTTCCACATCAAATTCAGTAATTTTTCCTTCAGTTTCTCCACAAGGCAACCAAACACCCTTTTCAGTGTCCATCTTTTCAACAATGTAGTATTTCACTGGATCACCTCCATCATCCTTTGGAGGTCTCCAATCCAGATGGCAGGAGTGAGAGGTAATATTGGATACTTCAAGGGGTCCCATAGGCTTGCCAGGAACACTGATGACAAGAACATCAACCTCAGCCTCATCTGAACCTTGGTCATTCTTAGCCAGAATCTTGTAAATACCAGTATCAGATCTGGCACACTTTCTGACCAGAAGGCTTGTGTGTCTATCCTCAATGTTGACATCCAAGATGAGTCTTTCATCCCCAATGAGCTGTGCACCAGTTGGCAGCCACCATTTTACTTCTGGATCAGGCTCAGCAACAAAGTCAGCTTCAATTCTCAACATTTGATCAACATGGAGAATCTTCTTCTGAAGAGTTGATCTGTCAATTCTTGGTTTCAAGAATCTGATCTTAGCCTTGATGGTAATGGATGGATCTGATGGTTCAGAGGGGCCTGCAGCATTACAGGCAATAACTCTGAATTCATACTCATGACCCTCTTCAATTGGTGGAGCCTTGCAAGAGTCCTCCAAGGAATCAGGCTTTGTTCTGAAAGCTTCCTTCCATGCTCTCTTGTCCTTGTCCCTGATTTCCATGATGTACTCAGTGATTGGAGATCCTCCATCACTGGCAGGAACCTTCCACTTGAGCTTACAGAAATCTGGACCCCAGTCCATTGGAGTAGGTTTGTCTGGCTTACTGGGAGGATCAAATGGATTCTTGGCAATGATGGAATCATCACCCTCAAGATCAGGAGACTCACCATCCTTGTTGACAGCTCTGACTCTGAACTTGTATTCCTTGCCTTCACTGAGAGGCTTGACAGTGTGTTCACATGTTGGGGATGTGCCAGCTGGAAGCCATTGGCCAGTCAATGGATCAAGTTTTTCAATCTCATAGTATTCAATGGGAGATCCACCATCATCCTTCGGTGGTTTCCATTTCAATTTACAGCTGGATTTTGTAATGTCAAATGGAACAAGAGGTCCTTCTGGAGGACCTGGTTTTCCCTTGATGACAATGTCAACAACAGCTTCATCCTCACCAGAATCATTTTTGGCCTTGATGGTATATTTTCCAACCATTGTTCTCTTGGCAGGGATCAACATCAACTTGGTGTGGTAAGCACTGTGTGCAACTTTAACCATTTCAGTATTTTTGATTTCTTCTCCATTGAAGAACCATTGCTTTGTTGGATCAGGTTCTCCACTGACATCAACCTCAATGACAACCTGTTGGTTAACCTTGACAACCTTCTGATCCAGGTTGGTTCTGTCAATCTTGGGTGGGGCAAATCTTGCCTTCATCAAGTGAGGTGTTGTATGCTCAGATGGGTCACCTAGACCAGCCTTGTTCTCAGCCTTGACTCTGAACTCATATTTCTTTCCAGGGGTCAAACCTTCCTTTACCTCACCATCTGGGAACTTCTTGGCCTTAACCTTTGGTCCAGTGGTCCAATTGTCAGTTCCATATTCTCTGAACTCAATGGTGTAGTGGGTAACTGGAGCTCCATTCTCTCTCAGAGGTGGAGACCATTTGAGCTTGACAGAGCTCTCAGTCCAGTCAATGATCTCTGGAAGTCCAGGTGGACCTGGTGGGTCAAATGGATCCTTGATAGTAACTGGATCCAAAGGTCCTTCCAGCCAGTCAGATTCACCCTCTTCATTCTTGGCCTTGACTCTGAACTTCATCTTCTTTCCAGTTTCCAGATTGTTCAAGTCCAACTCAAGAGGTCCATCAGTTTCACCTGCTGGAGACCATTTTCCACTCTCACAGTCAAGCTTCTCCAGAACATACTTTTGAATAGGACTGCCTCCATCATCTCTTGGTGGCTTCCACTTGATTTTGCATCCTTCCTTGTGGACTCCAGTAACTTCCAGGGGACCCTCAGGTGGTCCAGGAGGTCCAAGAACAACAAACTCAACTTCAGCCTCATCCTTGCCATGCTCATTGATAGCTCTGATGAGATACATTCCAGTCATCTTCCTGACAGTGTTTCTGAGTTCAATGCTGGTCAAGTAATCAATATTGGTGATAGTACAGTTCTCATCCTCAGACATGTTTCTGGCCTTGAAGTACCATGAAACCTTTGCTGGTGGTTCTCCATCAACTGGAAGATTCTCAAACTTAAGAGTCTTGCCAGTTCTTGTCCAGATTTTATTCTTGTACAGGTAGTCTCTGTCAATTATTGGAGGATATTTTCTTGGTTTGGCAACAGCCCATGGAGTAGGATCTGATGGTCCAGATTTTCCAGCTTTGTTGACAGAGTAAACTCTGAAGCTGTATTTTTCTCCCTTGGTAAGTCCAGTTTGTTGGAAGAATTTCTTGGCTCCTTCAGACTGACCCACATCAATCCACTTGTCCTCCTCCTTGATGTTCCTCATCTCCACCAAGTAGTGGAGGATGGGAGCTCCACCGTCGCTGGGAGGGAAGCCCCACTGGAGGTCCATGTGATCAACATCCCAGTCGCAAAGTTCAACTTTGATGGGTGGTTCTGGTGGACCAAATGGATCTTTGCACTTGATATATTTGTCAGCAACCAGAGGATCTGATTCTCCTTCATCATCTAGAGGCGGCACACTTCACAAACATCCCCACTG
>NYWD01000148.1 GCA_002684855.1 Planctomycetaceae bacterium
TATCGGCTCGAGGGCGACAAGATCGACGAATCCTCGGCCCGCGCGATCGGCTGCCTGTTGCGGGAGGTCCCGCAGGCTCGGTTCGAGGTGATCGGCGATGGACGGTTTCGTCAACGCATGAAACGCCTCCTCGGCGAAGCCGGGTTGTCGGGTCGAGTCACCTGGCGCGGATACGTGCCGTTCTCGAAGCTTGCCTCCATCCACCGCTCGTTCGACCTCGAGATCGCTCCGGTCGTGGCCGACACCTTCGGCTCGGGCACCGTGCACGCGATCGCCTCGGGCACGCCGGTCGTCGGTTACGGCATCGCCGCGCTGCCCGAACTGCTGCGGTTGGAACCGGCGATCGCGACCCCGGGTTCACCGGAGGAGATCGGACGCAAGGCCGCTGCGATCCTGCAGGACGACGCGCTGCACGCGCGGATCCATGCCGCGCAGTGGGCCCATGCGTCGTCGCACTACGGCCTCGACACGATGATCACCCGCTACCACCGACTGTTTTCCGAGGTCGTTCGCGACCAGGCGACGCGGTCAGCCTGACGAATCCTCGGCCTCGGCCTCTCGCGGGCGGAGGTCGATGACCAGGGGATAGTGATCGGCGGCGTAGCCCGACGGTGGCTCGTCCCGGCGCCAGTCGTACGCGTCGCCGGGGTGCAGCGAGCCGACGACCTGGAACGTCCGTGGCACCACCTCGGAGTCGGCATTCGGGTGCATCATGATGAAGTCGATCGCCCGATCCGACTCGTGGGTTCGAAAGAGCGCCCGGGTGTCGCCATCCTGCTTCCACCGGTGCTTGTAGGCGTTCACGTAGCCGGAGTCCTTGTAGACGCCCACCGACTTGTCGAACGGACTCGCGTTGAAGTCGCCGGCGATCACCAGGTTCAGATCCGGTTCCTCCTCGAGGCGGTCCGCCAGGAGCTGGACGAGCTGGAGGGCCTCGCTCTCCCGCTGGCGTCGGAAACGCCCCGACTTGTGGTGGACCACGACCACGGTGAGTTCGTACGGCGGCTCGCCTCGCCCCGCGGGGATCTCGACGTCGACCATCAGGGGGCTTCGCTGGAACTTCGTGGGCGCCTCGCCGTCCCGTGCCCATCCGTCGCCGCGCTTCCTCGCCTCCATGTCCGCGAGCCCCTCGTCCGGCCAGGTCGTCACCGCGGTGATCGGATGGCGGCTGAGCACGCTCTGTTCGACGCCGCGGTAGTAGCCGACGTCCTTGCTGGCGACGTGTTCGTAGCCCATGTCGGCGAGGAACTCGTCACGGAACCAGCGGAGGGCGGCCTCGCTCTCGACCTCCTGCAGGCAGAGCACGTCCGCGTCGATGCTTCGGATGATCTTCGCGACCGATTCGCAGCGATCGCGGGAGGTGGCCATGGGAAGATCGTCGTACTGGCCCTCGAGGGTCGGATCATCGTCCTGGTCGAAGAGGTTCAGGACGTTGTACGACGCGATCCTGATCGCACCATCGGTCTTCGCCAGCGGTGCGGGCCGGCCGAACCGGATTCCGGGGCCGCGATCCTCGGGCGTCGCGACGTCCTGGCCGCGGGCGGTGGGAAGGGCGAGGGTGCAGGCGAGGGCGATGAGGAGGAATGTCGTGCGGTTGCTCATGCGCTCAACCGTAGCAGGGGGCGTCGGCCCGCGTGTCGACCGCGTCGTCCGAAGCGGCCTCGCGGGTCCGGTCGTCGGTCAGGTGTCGAGAAGTCGCATGACTTCCTGGACGTCCTTGTCGCCCCGCCCGGAACAGTTGAGGACGAGGTTGGCGTCGGGAGGGAGTTCGGCCGCGAGCTCCACCGAGGCGGCGACCGCATGCGCGGTCTCGAGGGCCGGTATGACGCCCTCGAGTCGGGAAAGGCCCTGGAACGCCGCGAGGGCCGCTTCGTCGTCGACGACCCGGTACTCGACCCGGCCGGTCTCCTTCCAGTGCGCGTGTTCCGGCCCGACTCCCGGATAGTCGAGTCCCGCCGAGCAGGAATGGACGTCGGCGGTCTGGCCGTTCCGGTCCTGCAGGACGTAGCTCAGCGATCCGTGGAGCACCCCCGGCTCGCCGAAGGCGAGCGGAGCCGCGTGCCCGCCGGGGGCGACGCCGCGGCCACCGGCTTCGACCCCGATCAACCGGACGTCGGCGTCCGCGACGAAGGGCGCGAAGATGCCGGCGGCGTTCGACCCGCCACCGACGCAGGCGACGACCGCATCGGGAAGCCGTCCGAGGGTCTCGAGGCACTGGACCCGGCACTCGGTGCCGATCACCGATTGCAGTTCCCGCACGATCGTCGGGAAGGGGTGCGGGCCGACGACCGATCCGAGGATGTAGTGGGTCTCGCCGACGGAGCCCATCCAGTCCCGCATCGCTTCGTTGGTCGCGTCCTTGAGCGTCCGGCTTCCGGAATCCACCTCGTGGACCGTCGCGCCGAGCAGTCGCATCCGGAAGACGTTGAGCGACTGCCGTCGCGCATCCTCCGCCCCCATGAAGACCTCGCAGTCGAGTCCGAACCGGGCGCACGCCGTCGCGGTCGCCACGCCGTGCTGGCCGGCGCCGGTCTCGGCGATGATCCGCGACTTGCCCATCCGTTTCGCGAGGATCACCTGTCCGACGGTGTTGTTGATCTTGTGGGCGCCGGTGTGGGCGAGATCCTCGCGTTTCAGCCAGATCGTCGCCCCTCCGGCTTCGGCCGAGAGGCGGGGGGCCCGGGTGAAGGCGGTCGGTCGCCCGACGAAGTCCCGCAGGCAGGCCTCGAGCTCGGCCCGATATCCCGGGTCGCGCGAGGCCTCGTTCCACGCGATCTCCAGTTCCTCGAGGGCGACCACGAGGGTCTCCGGGACGTATCGGCCCCCGAATCGTCCGAAGCGGCCCGGCGTCGCGACGCTCATGCCCGTTCCTCCGCGGGCGGCTCGACCGGGAAATCCCCGGCCGGGGCGGGTTCGGCGGCTTCGATCGAATCACCACCGGCTCCTCGGCGGAGGAGGCCCAGCGGCCCCGACAGCGCATAGAGGGTGCAGGCGGCGGCCAGGGTCTCCTGGAGGAACCAGACCGCGGCGCAGAGCGGAAGCGCGATCCGCACGATCGAGCCGAAGTCGCGAGCCCCCCGAAGGTAGCGATTCACGATGTGCGGATACCGGAGGTTCGAGACCATTCCGATTCCACAGAGCAGGGCGATCACCGGGATGGTGAGGGCCGCGATCCGATCGAAGGCGAGTGATTCCGTGGTCTCGAAACGGGTGTAGAGGAGATGCTGGTGGAGCACGATGAGGCTCGCCACCGCACCCGCGGCGCCGGGGATGGGGAGCCCCTTGAAGTATCGGTGATCGCTTTCATCGTGCGAGACGGTCTCCGCGTTGAATCGCGCCAGCCGAAGGGCGCCGCCGCAGACGAACAGGGCCGCGATGGCCCAGACCGCCTTGCCGTACACCGATCCGACGCCCGGCCCGACGGCGGTGGCGCCGGCGTCCGCGCTCGTTCCGTAGTAAGTCTCGACGAGCTGCAGCATCAGGAACGCGGGTGCGACGCCGAAGGTGACGACGTCCGCGATCGAGTCGAGCTGCGCGCCCAGGTCGGACGTCGACCTCGTGAGCCGGGCCACCGAGCCGTCGATCGCGTCGAAGAACATGCCGAGGAAGATGAGGCACCCGCCGACGGTGATCGCGTTCCATCCGAAGACCGCCGTGGTCACGTCGCCGCGGCTCGCGTAGTGGATCGCCGCGAAACCACACATGAGATTTCCGAGGGTCAGGAGCGTCGGCACCACGGAGATGGGTCCGAGGGTCCGGCGCCTGAATTCGTCCCGAACCACCTGGCGGCGGTTCGGGCGTCGGGACTTGGAACGAGCGGTCGTGTTCATGCGTGACGGTCCTGTCGTGGGAGGATAGCCGCCTCGTCGTGCGGAGGATCGGGATCAGTCGGGGCTGGGGCCGGCCCCGAGGTCGGGGACGCCGAAGGCGGGATGCGGTCTCCCGGTGATGATCATGAGCCCCCGGCTGCGGATCCCGGCGTCGTCGAGAAGCAGTTCCGCGGCGGTGGGCGGCAGCGGTGCGACGGGTCCCGCACCGAGCCCGGGGGGCGACGTCGTCGAGGGCGGGCCGCTCGCCGGGTCGGTCTCGTCGGACTCGGATGTCCGCGGTCGTCCCGCCCGCAGCCTCGGGATCGAGGCGACGACCACCGCCTGGCCCGGTTCGAGGGTGCACTCGATTCCGTGGCAGAGGGGGACGCCGCGGAGATCTCCGAGCCGACGGGTCGCCATCGGATCGATCGAAGACTCGACGAGGTACGGCGTCAACTCCACGTGGAGCGCCGCATCGTCGACGGTCGGGATGGAATATCCACGGGCGGCCATCGCGAGGACGCGATCGTCCATCCGTCGGGCCCGTCCGTCGAGCAGCAGCACGGAGCCGCGACCGAGGCGTCGACTGACGAGATTCCGCCACCCGATCGCCTCGCCGTGCCAGGTCCGCCCTCGATAGGCCTCCGCGCCGAGCGTCCTGCGCAGGAGATCCAGTTCCTCGGGATCGAGGACGAGGATCCGGAATCCGTTCCGCTGCATCGCGGCGGTTCCCGCGATGGATTCGTCTCCCTCCGGTTCGACCGCGGCGAGCACGGCGTCGATGACCCCGCCGTCTTCGGGAAGGCCCCAGCGGTGGACGACCAGCCCCGGTCGCGGGTCATCCGCGACGGGGACGGGGGTCGCGACGGCCGGCGTTTCCGAGTCGCCGCCGGGCGTCGGTTCGGGATCGCTCGAGCAGGCGGCGAGTCCGGCGACGACGCCGAGCATGATCGCGGGCCAGGCCGATCGGGCGTTCATGCGGAGTCGGCCGTGGGTGTCGGATCAAGGTCGTTGATCGCGTCGATGAGCTGTCGGAGGATGCCGAAGTCCCGTCGTTTGGAGGTGAAATGGAGTCGAGGGAGGTCGAGGTGCTCCTCTTCGCCATCGAGCGGGCCGCTCGACTTCAGGACGCCGTCCTTCGCGAGGACGCCGAATCGTCGCTCCAGATCGGCCCGTTCGGCCTCGGTGAGGCGTCGCTTCAACCGGATCACGAATTCGTCCCGCACGTATCGACACGAGTGGTAGACGCGATAGAAGCGGAGCACCCGGTCTCGTGCGTCGGCGGGATCCGAGGCGATCTCGAGGAGCGAGGTGTCCGCCGCGCTCAACCAACCGTTGTCCAGGAGTTCCTCGCGGACGAAGTCCACCCATCGTCGCCAGTAGGATCCGCCTTCGCCCTCGAGCAGGATGATGGGCATCGGATAGGACTTGCCCGTCTGGATCAGGGTCAGTGCCTCGAACAGTTCATCCATCGTTCCGAAGCCGCCGGGGAGGGCCGCGATCGCGTCCGAGTGGGTGAGGAACATGACCTTCCGGGTGAAGAAGTAGCGGAAGTTGATCAACTTGGGATCGGCGGCGATGACCTCGTTGGCCGTGGTCTCGAACGGCAGGCGGATCCGGAGGCCGAAGCTCGCCTCGTGCCCCGGTCCTTCGTGTCCGGCCTTCATGATCCCGTCGCCGGCGCCGGTGATCGACATCCAGTCGGCTTCGCCCATCAGGCGCCCGAATTCCCGAGCGGCGACGTAGTCGGCATGATCCTCCGGGGTCCGCGCGGATCCGAAGATCGAGATCTTGCGACGCAGCATCCACGGCCTGAACACGCGATAGGAGTAGCGGAGCTCCTTGAGGGCGGAGTTGATCAGTTTCAGTTCGCCGGTGTGCGAGTCGTCGCGTCCGAGCCGCAGGCTGGTTGCGATCATCTGCTCGACGAGCGAGCGACGTCGGCCGTCCGGAAGTCCGGAGTGCTTCGCGGCGAGTTCGCGGATCGCCTCGTCTCGGGCGTGTGAATCGGGATGGGATGTCGTACCGTCGCTCACGGGTCGGATTCCTGGGAAGGGGCGTCGGATCCGACGGACGGGTCCTCGGGGTTCTGATTCATCGGCTCGATGTCGGGGGGTGGCAACACCATCGGAAGGGGGGTCACCGATATTTCCGGGTCGCCCGGGGTTCCACCGACGTCGATCACCGCCAGCGAGCCGGAAACGGCGGAGACGAGGTCGCTGAGTCCCGGGAGCGTGCCACGGGGGACGAGCCGGAGCGACCATCGCCAGTCGTCCAGGCGCAGCCGACCGTCTCCCATGATCACCAGTGCGTCGGATTCGAGGGCCACGTCCTCCAGGAGCACCTCGCCCCCGTCGATCCACAGCTCCGCCCGCGCCGTCGCGAGCTCGTTCGAGATCGGTGGCATCAGCTGACCGAGTTGCAGGAGCGCGACCGAGCCGCCGTCGGCGAGTCGCGCATCCTCGATGCGGATCCGCCCGCTGCCGATCCGACTTTCCGGTGCGTCCATCAGTCCTTCGAGATCGAGTCTCGCCGAGAGTCGTCCGGGAAGCGGACCCGCCGGCGGTCCCGGCGCTCCGACATCGCGGGCCACGTGGGCGAGATCGGCGTCGTGGAGCTGGAGCCCGAGGCGGTAGGCCTCGCCTTCCAGGTCGAAGCGGAATCGACCCCGGACCACGCCGCCGCCCATCGAGGCCTCGGTGATGTCGACGAGCACGCCGTCCTCCGCATCCCTCGGATTCGCCGGGTCGAGGACGCCGACCAGCGCGACGTCTTCGACCGGGCGCCCTTCGACGAGCAGGTTCGGGAGACGGGCCTCGAGGTCGAACGCCGTCGCTCGTCCCCGGTCCGCGACCAGTCCGAGGCGAAGCGATCCCTCGATCCCGGTCAGGCCGACGTTGCCCACGGTCCAGGCGCCGTCGGCGAACTGCATCGCGCCCGAGGCCCGGTAGTGGATCGGGTCGTCCTGCATGGATCCGTCGGATTCGGATCCGAGGTCGCCCTCTGCGCCGTATCTCGCCTCGATCTCACCGCCGATGCGGATCGTCCCGGTGGTCATCGTCGATGGACCGACCACGCTGGAGAACGGCGGTGTGAGGAATCCGATTTCCGGGACGCGGCTGTCGGGGGCGTCCAGGCGGAATCCGCCCTCGATCCTCGGGGCGTCGAAATCCGTGATGCTGAAGGTGAAGCGGCAGGTCGTCGCTCGATCGCTCGTGAGTTCGAGCGGGCCGATCCGCACCTGCTCGTCGTCGATCCGAACCATCCCGCCGGTCCGCACGCGACCGCCACCCCGGGTCTCCTCCGCTTCCGGAGTCGCGAGGATCGTGAAATCCATCGGTTCGAGTTCCGCCTCCAGCGATCGCTCGCGTCCGCTTCCGATGTCGAAACGACCGTGGAAGCCGCCCTCGGGACGACGTGCCCGCCACCATTCGGCGAAACCCTCGCCCACCGCGAGGCGGAGGATCTCGTCGAGCGCCGGTGACTCGAACCTCCCGGACTCGACGAGTCCCCGCAGATCCTGATCGCCGGCCTCGGGCGCGAGACCGTATCCGCCGTCGATCCGGAGCACGCCGTCGATCACGTCATCCGTCTCGGATCGCATCGCGACGTCGTCCACGAACACCACGTCGTCCCTGAACCGGACGCCGCCCCGGTCGAAGTCCAGCACGGTACGGCCGATGCGGGTGTCGATCTCGATGGTCCGCGGGGTCGCGTCGGTGGTGA
>NYWD01000149.1 GCA_002684855.1 Planctomycetaceae bacterium
CGATGTGAGTCAAAAAGATCAAAAAGAACGTTGTGTCCTTGTTTCACACGGCTGTCAGGCTTTGTATAGAAAATTCAATGATTTGCGGAAAACCTTCCAGAAGAATGCCGAGCAATTGGTAGCAAAGCATGCGTTTCTTCATGCAAATGCGAAACCTTGTGCAAGACATCTCCCAACACAAGCAATGACTATGCTTCCAAAGATGCTACAGTCTCTTGAGGACTTGTGGCAGGGGGAATGTGAAGTGCAAAATGGTGCGGGCAGGACACCTGAACTGAAGCAGTTGAACTTGAAGAAAATATCAATAAAGGGTGACGCTTGTGCTGTGTGTGCTGATTGGCATGTTCAACACATGAAGGATCGAGAAAAACATTCCTGCAGACAAAGGTGGATTGAGCATGTGCAAAAGGAACACTTCGAATTTGACATAAATGATGATGAAGCCTGGCAGTATTGTCGTGCATACATTGCGCAATCACCAGAGATCAGGCCATCGAAGAAGCGTCGCACGAGCTACGACCAGGGGGCAATCGATGTTTCTCTCTCTTCAGAATCAGATACTGCGGGCGTTGACGCTGGAAAAAAGAAGGTAGAGATACTACGTAGACTGAAGACATTATGCTGCGAGTCTCCTTGTGAGGTCGATGATGCTTACCTCGTGTATGATCCTGTCCGGAGTCCCCAGATGCTTCAGGAAGCAGATGATATGCTGCAAGATGCAATGGAAGCTTCAATTGTAGTAGCCAGCTGTCTCGAGACTGTGAAGAATAAAGGCATGAAGGAAGTGGACGACTGGATTGACCGATGCCTCGAAGCGTTGCAGCAATACCGGCAAAGCGCTGCAGCAATACCGGCAAGCAATACCGATGCCACATAACGCTGCAGCAATACCGACAAGCTACCGTAGACGCCGGCTCTAAATCATGTGGCTCCAGCAGTTCCGATTCGTAACTTGAACCAATATTGGCAGATGCAGCTTGCTGACTGCTGCGGCTCTCTCCAAACGGAAGAGAGAAAGCCTTTCACAGTCTAGTCAGTTACCATTGTGCGTGAACCTTTGGGCAAAACAGATTCAGTACTCATGTGCAAGCACGCATGTGCATGTAATGCGACCATCATCATTGAATGTAAAGACATTGTCACATATTCTAAGAATCGTTAGTGATGTTAACAAACGGCCATGCAAAGTAAGAATCGTTAAGAATTGTTAAGAATGCAACCCTAGTGTAATATGCGTTAAGAATCGTTAAGAATGTAAGTAGGTTGTAATATAAGTTAAGAATCGTTAAGAATGGTAATATGCGTTAAGAATCGTTAAGAATGCAAAATCCATTGTAATATGCGTTAAGAATCGTTAAGAATTGTTAAGAATCCTCAGAAATCATGTGATTCTTAACAATTCTTAACGATTCTTAACGCATATTGCAGCCCATTTGCATTCTTAACGATTCTTAACGTATATTACAGCGAAGCCGGATTCTTAACAATTCTTAACATATATTATAAGCGGGTATCATTCTTAACAATTCTTAACGATTCTTACTTTGCATGACAGTTCGTTTGCATTCTTAACGATTCTTACCGATTCTTACAGATTCTCAGTTCACGTGCTTATCTCGTTTTATGCTTAAGGGGCTTAAGCTAGTTGCCTTTGCGAGTTGTTTCACCATTTGACACTCCCATTGAGGGCGATCGGCGAGCGCGCATGACAAACGACGATGCAGCCAGCACCATTGATCATGTGAGAGAAGAATATATTAATGCTCTGCATATCTGTAAAGGCGGACCCGAACTCGAGAATGAGGCACATTGTTCAGCAATCTGTGAAGTGTACACTTGCAGCAAATGTCGATTAAGAATCCCAGAACATGAAGTGCATGACGGTATTAGAGCAAAGTCTGTCCGCCGGATGACAAGTATATGCAATCGATGCCTTCACAATGGAAGACTGTTGCGCAATCACTTTGGACAGTGGCCCATGAAGGATTTCCAAGCCATGCCGGAACAAGAACAAGTCAATTTCTGGCGATGGGCACATGATGAAATTGGCTATGGACGATCGAATAAAAAGAAAACACAAACCTTGGTAGATCGTATCATAACGGTGGTGTCAACAAATCAAGTGAAGCGAGCGAAATCAGCGTGCAACAGCGAATACCGTCCGCTTGATTACTGGGTGCGTATGGGCTTCGACAAAGAGAGCATCCTGAATAATTGTCAAACCACGAAGGAACATGAGATTCATGGCACTGTGTATATGCTCGGTGTCGAATATGTCGATGAAGAGGCAATAAAGTTTGAGACAATGTCCCGACTTCGTCGGGGTGATGATAATGCTCAGCAGCCCTGGCCTTGGGACGAAGATGCTCATTTCCCTCCGCTGCGGAAACAGAAGAAGGATAAGAAGGATAAGAAGGATAAGAAGGATAAGAAGGAGAAGAAGCATAAGAAGGAGAAGAAACATAAGAATAAGGAGAACAAGAATAATAACAGTAAGTGGGTCTTTGCAAAGAGCAAGTAGTAAGTAGTTAGGTGAGTAATTCGATCTGCATGCGGGGATTGACACTGTAATGTATGGGGCATTGCGTTGTCAAACACTTTAAGGCACTTCGCTAGAAAGTGAAGTCATTGAAAATTGCATGTTGCCTATGCATGGATCCCCATCCCAACAAACGGCGGGCACTAACATCAGACAGAGTATCCTTGATCCTTGATCCTATGCATGTTGCTAACGTTATGCATGTTGCATCGTTGATTCTGCAGTGTGCTTCACTGCATGTCTCAGTCCCTTGTGGTTCAAGCCCGCAGTCTTTCATTCATGTTGATGTCTGTGGGCAATCACACACAGACGAAGAGGCGTAAATTGTGCTATGAGGAGAGGGAGCGGATATTGAAAGAAAACACGGCCTTTGGTATGCACCATGCAAAGGAGTTGCGAAAATGGAAAAATAATACGGATGTATATGAGGCAATTAATGCAGGGACGAAGTTGCATAAGCTCGTGTACCATGGGAACCAGCCTCTTCCCGTGGCAGTTCCCAATCCAGTGCAACCCGAAGTTGTGAAAGCTGATTGCATGGATGTGCTGCTTCGTAAACAGCGAGATGAGCATAAACATGTCATTATATTGAACATGTGTGATGCAATCCAGCCCATGGGTGAGTTTGTCTACGAAAACATTACCCAAGAGCAGCATCTTTGCCTTTGCTCCAACTTGTATGTACACCTTACAGAAGCCTCGAAGAAGAAGATTAATTTCTACAGGGTTCATGTTCCTGACGATGCCAAACAAAACGCTGTACGACCACGCATTGTATCAATGGTCAATATGGAGGTCTACTTCTTCAGAGACCGTGAATATGTCATGGTACAAGGTGGCCCCAGGGGTCCACCCGTTGCAGTTATCAGCGCAGCAATTCCGGACATGACGAGATACTTCCCAGTGGCACAAACCGAGGACTTATCCGGACTTGTTCATACAAAGCAAGTCAAGTGGAGGTCTACTGACGTCTTCCCATACAACCATGCATTGATTGGCCATTTACTCTCCACAATTGAGGATGTCGCAGATCGGATATCCAATGATCACGCAATTGATGTACAGAGTGTAGAAGTCATTCTTTCCGCTTGGGGGTGCGGTAAAGGTCAGCATGAACCCCAAACAATGGCGGAAATGTTGAAACAGCACTTGCAAAGCAAGGATCGGGAGAAATTTCCCAATGTCACGTTTGCCATCACGGGTGATCCAGATACCAACTATGAGATTTTCCGCAGTGTCTTGCACCACGAGAGACCATAGATTGAAACAGCATTGTGTTGCTTGGGGAAAAAGAATGCATGCACATGTTCTTCTGCCCGGAGTGTGCACGAATTATCGTGATGTTTGTAATATCACATACTTGCTCAATTGTACAAGTTATGTTGAGTAATTCTATCGTGTTGCACCATCATTTCCTGGCTCAAGCTGTCATTCGACCGCCCAAGATGTGATAGTGCCACAAAACTCCCAAGACCCATTGGAGCATTATGCAGGCTATGGGCAAATTCTATGAAAGCAATATTGAAGCGCTTCCTCCTCTGGTGGTCGTGCAGTTGCGCACTGGCGGAGGCCAAGTCTTGGGCGAGTTCACATTTCGTGATAGCACAATTGCCCAAGCTTCCCAACATCTACGTTTTATAGTATGCAAACAAAAGAATATTCCCGAGTTATGTGTTTTCCTGGAGTGGACACAACGGCACAACAGCGGCATTGAAGTTAAATTCAGGCCTAAGGAAATCACTGCTTTGGCACAGGACTATATCGATGATTTTTATGGTTGCAGCTTCTTGTGCAGAGGCGGACCAGGCATCGACGGCAGTTGTCATGTGTGCTGCTCAGCTGTGACAGATAATGCGAAGACATGCTCCCAGTGTAAAGCAACGATTTGCTCATCGTGTTGTGTCGAAGCATGCTTTGATACAAGTGAGCCAGGCACAACGATTGAGGCTTGCTTCAACTGTGCCTATAGGCATTGTAGGCACGGCCAAGGAGTGCTGAATGAAGAGCGCATTTCAATCCCTCTGCTTCGAAGGATGTTTTTGCTTGGATTTATCAATCTCTCCGGCAATGGATGTTCCATTGGAAATCTGGAAATATGTCCCAGATTTGGTGGAACCTGGAAATCGTATGCGACGGCAGTTTGTCCGAAACGACCTCAAGAAGTGTGCAATAGAAGCAAGAAACGCAAACACAGTTGAACAATCTGAGGCGGGAGTAGTCAAGACACTTGAATCTAGAATCTGTGGACTGACGGAAAATAATGCATGCAAGCATGTGCCCACTATAGCATCATACACACAGAGCACGCAATATGTGATTTATTCTCATGCAAGCATGTGCCCACTATAGCATCATACACACAGAGCATGCAATATGTGATTTATTCTTTGGTAGTGTTAATCTTTGTGTGGTATTAGGAGTTGCATAATCAGTGTGTAGCAAGGCCCTTTAGCCTTCAAGTCACCTCAGATCCATTGTCTCATTTTCACACAATACCGGGTAATGCCTTTATCATTCCCAGCGTCATGGGCAAATGACGCATCAGAAGAAAGCTTTTTGGCGACCACAGGGTTTGAGGAAGACCCAGACGCAAAAGCTGTGACAGGAGATGATCAACTTGCCAATGAGCACACGGACAACAAAGGCGATGTGGAGCATGGACAACATGATGAGCCAGCAAAAGCTGGGATCTCTGTGACATCGAATGACACTGATGAGATGCTCGCAACCCTTATTGTGGGGACGGTGGAAGCTGCCCCAGCAAGCGAAGAGGCTATCATGTCATCGACAAAGCATCAGATTATTGCAGATGAAGAAGCAGCATGTCATGAGACGCAGGTAGATTCGGGACCACCAACCGAATCACCTCATAATGACCAAGATGATGACAAGGAAAACAAGCCGCCACAATCCGAATGCGCTTTAGTGCTTGAACATGATTCACAGCTACCAATGGAGGAATCCCAAATGGTAGCAGTGGAGACAGTGGAGAAGTCGTTGTACAAATGTTCCTTGTGCAAGCAACCAACTGACATTTCAGCTTTTGTGGGCACCATAACGATCTCGGGCAAAGGCGTTTGCGGTCCTTGCAACACCCGACGCGCTGCGCTGTCGAGGGAGTTCGGCGGTATGGCGAAATTGAGCTGTTTCAGAGATCTGGACGAGCAAGCACAGGTGGACTTCTGGCGAGCGGATTACGGCAAACGTGTCAACAAGTATCAATTGACAGAGCACCTTTCGAAGTCAATTGCACAAAGCAAAATAAATCGCAGCACAGAGAAAACATCAGGAGAGTTTCGTCCTTTGCAATTTTGGAAAAACCTAGGCTATGAAACGGAAAACATCGAGAAGCTGACCAAGGATGAGGATAAGAAGTTCAGCGATATGCATGGCTGGCTGTACAAGGTGGATGTAGAATCGACCTCAAGGGAAGAAGTGCAAGAAGAAGTTTACAAACGGCTGCGCGAGCAAATGAATGCTGCCAAAGGTGGCAGTATGCTCGCTGATGTGGACGATGATGTGCTGTCTGATGATCCAGGATCAAAGAAACGCAAATTGTTTAGCATCGCGGATGGACATTCTACAAGGAAGAAGCCAAAGCGCAGTCGTTCCAACCAGAGTCACGTTTCCAACAGCGAGAAGTCGGGCAGCACCAAGGATTCCAGCAGCAGCAGCGAGTCCAGCAGCAGCAGCGACAACGACGACATCAAAACGCCGGAGCCACACAAAAAAGAAGGCAGGAGAGCAACGCCAGAAAAAGCTCCCAAAGATAAAGGAACAAAGAACGTCGATAAATCTTCGAAAGCGAAGGAGAAAGAAAAAGAGAAGAAAGCAAGAGAGAAGGCCAAGCAGAAACAGAAGGAAGAGAAGGAGAAACTGTTGCAGGCGAAGAAAAAGGAGAAGGAAACAGCTAAGCAGAAGAAAGACAAAGAGAATAAGCAGAGAGCCCAAGATAATAAGCAGAAGAAAGACAAAGAGAAAAAGGAGAAGAGTGATAGCAAAATTGCAGAAATGGCAGTGCACACGATTGAAGGAATATTCAACCAGTTCCAGCGCTTGCATGACAAGGCAATCAAAGTCGAGAACTTGCTTGATGAGAGTTCCCGTGACAAACTCACTGGCTTAAAATTACAAGCGCACGGCATTCTAAGCACCGCGACGCAGGTAATGAACGGGAACAAGAACATTTCTGTAGATTTCACTGCTATTAAAGTTCGGGATCTCAAGAAGGAAATTATGACCGGGGTGGCGAAGCTTAAGAAAATGCTGAATTGACAGCGGTGAAGAGGCACTGGAGAAGCTTCTCTAGCTTTCTCCAAGGGGTTTAGAGAAAGAACGCATAGCGATCATTCTGTGGTTTAGAGAAAGAACGCATAGCGATCATTCTGCTGCATTGCGTCAGCATCTGACTCATTTTGAGATCAGTAATTCATGTGGGGGTCTGGGAATTCCAGGCCAATTTAAAGACAGACAGCCGTGGACGCTATAGTATTTTATGTTGCTTGAAGAAATACATGATGTATAAAGGGATGTAGTATACACTTGCAGTTGTGTAGAGTGATATGCGTTGGTTAGTGCGGATTTTGATTCTTAACGATTCTTAACGATTCTTAACGCGAATCTGGATTCTTAACGCGAATCTTGACTCTTGACGATTCTTAACACGAATTCCGATGTATCACGATTCTTCTGATTCTTAAGAATCAGCACAACCAAGGCTCTTGGAAGTGAGACTATGGAGGCCGCAGATGCATGCGGCCTCGTGATTAATGCCAATCTCATGTCCTCAGTGAGCTTTGTCCTCAAATTCAGCGCATTGATCCGGCTTGCCAGCAATGGAAAGACGGCGCCGGGTATACAATGCTGGTCTAAGCAGCCTTCACCGTGACCACCCGGATCGTAAACATGTGCTTGCGTGCTGGAATTTCCTACGCAGCTTCAATCCTTGGCAAAAGGAAAGTCAAGAGAGCAAATATCTGAGGTTCAAACCGCATCTGAACTTGTTGGTAGCCAGATATCGTGCAAGGAAGATTTCAACTGAGGATTTCCGCAATGACCTGGACATAGCGCGGCAGTGGTGGGGTCTGACTTCCATATTTCTGGAGGGTAAGATATTTTGTACCTTGCGAGGGAAGTCGAGATATCATGATGTCATTCGAAATATTCGTGACATGAGC
>NYWD01000150.1 GCA_002684855.1 Planctomycetaceae bacterium
CATCGAGATCGTCTTCACGGGACTCCAGCCGGGGGAGAAGTTGTACGAAGAGCTCCTGATCGACGGTGATCTCGAGGGAACGACGCACCCCAAGATCCTCCGTTCCGCAGAGGCCTACCTGCCCTGGGAGGAGCTCGGCAAGATCCTTCAGCGACTCGAGGCCGCGATCGACCGACGCGACACCCCGACGGTGGTGCAGATCCTCCAGGACACGGTCTCCGGATATCGCGGACCGACCGAACCCTCGAGGGCGGAACCCACGACCTAGGCGGACTCCGGGACGAAGACACCGCTACCCTCTCGTCCATGGCGATCTGGCGACAATCCGGCCTCGTCTGGACCGGGGCCATCGCCGCGGCGGGGCTCGCGCTGCTCACCCAGATCCTGCTGGCGAGGAATCTCGGCGACGAGGCCTTCGGCTCGCTCTCGAACGCCTACGCCATCGCCGTTCTCGTGGCGACCTTCGCCTTTCAGGGCCTCGGCGAGATCGCCCTTCGAAACCTCGCCGCGTTCGACGTGGGCCGATGCGTCGCCGCCGCCGGCTCGCTGCTCCTGGTCGGTCTGATCGCGGGCACCCTGTGGACCTCGTGGACCGGCGAAGCGGGCTCGTCGCCCGGCCTGCTGATCGCGTTCATCCCGTTCATCCTCGTACAGGGGGGGCTGACCGCGGGCATGATCTCGTTCCAGCTGGATCGCCGGAACGTCGGCATCGCCGCATGGCCGGCCGGATTCCAACTCGCTCGGCTCGTCGTCGTGGGACTGGTGATCCTTGCGGGCGCCTCGGTGATCTTCGTGCCGATCGGATGGTTCGCCGCCCTCACGCCGCTGGCGTGGATCGGGATTCGACGACTCCGCGCCGCGAAGGCGCGAACCGGTCGCGTCGCCGCCACCTCGACCACCGGCCTGCTCCGCGCCGCCCTGCCCTTCTCGGCGACACGACTGCTCGAGTTCGCGGAGATCCAGCTGCCGGTGGTGCTCGCGATGCCGATGCTCGGCGCCGCGGAGACCGGTCGGATCGCCGCCTGTCTCGCGATCGTCCAGGGCCTCCTCCTGCTTCCGATCTCGATCTTCCAACGTCTGCTGCGCGCCGGCTTCCATGACTGGGCACGCGATGATCCGGCACGCCTTCGACGGACCGGCCTGCTCGGCGTCGTTGCGATGGCCGGCGCGGGTGCGGGACTCGGTCTCGCGATCCGGCCGTTCGCGTCGACCATCCTCGGATCGGTCTTCGGCGATCATTTCGCCGCCGGCGACGGGTTCCTCGGGGCCATGATGTGGCTGCTGCCGATCTGGTTCGCCTCGATCGCGATCAATGCCACGCTCGTCTCGCCCCGCCTCGCCGACCTTCGCTTCGGGTGCCAGGTGGTGGGTGTTGCGATCCTCGCCGGCGGAACCTGGTTCGGCGGGTCCTGGTTCGGCGGGTCGGGCACCGATGGGATCGTGACGGGTATGTTCGCATCCCAGACCTTCCTGCTCGGGTCGGGAATCATGCTGGCCACGATCCGAAGGTCGTCCGCCACTCGAGACTGATCACCCACCGGAACCGGCTTCACGAACCATGTGCGGAATCGCAGGCTTCATCGATGGATCAGGGCGAATCACCGACGTCGACGCGGCGATGACCGCGATGAGCGACGCGATCCGCCACCGTGGTCCCGACGGGGAGGGTCGTTCCTTCGACCCCGCGCGTCAGGTCGCCCTGGTGCATCACCGGCTGGCGATCCAGGACACGAGCGACGAGGGGGCCCAGCCGATGTTCTCCGCGAGCGGTCGGTACGAGATCGTCTACAACGGCGAAATCTACGATTTCCCCGAACGCCGCCGGGACCTCGAGACCGCCGGACGCCGGTTTCGAACCCGATGCGACACCGAAGTCCTGCTCGCGGGCTTCGAGACCTGGGGGATCGAGGAGACCCTCCGACGCGTCGACGGCATGTTCGCCTTCGCGGTCATCGACCGCGAGGACGAACGCGTGATCCTGGCCCGCGACCGAGCCGGCCAGAAACCGCTCCTGCTCGCGGTGGCGGGTGACGCGATCGCGTTCGCCAGCGATCTTCGTGCGCTCGAGCGGCTTCCAGAGCCGTTCGCGTCGAGACTCGGCGGCATCGACGAGCATGCCCTCCGGTGGTTCCTCGCCAACGGCGCGATTCCCTGGCCGATGTCCATCCGGCCGGGCGTCGAACAGGTGGCGCCGGGAGGATTGGTCGAAGTGACGCTGCCGGGTCTCCGGATCGATCGACGCCGCTGGTGGACGCCGCCGACGCCGACCGCGGAGCCGGAGCGTGCCCGGATCGATCTCGAGACCGACGACCGCCGGGTCCTCGCCGAAATTCGCACGAGCGTCCATCGCCGATGCCGCGCGGATCGCGGCGTCGGGGTGTTCCTGTCGGCGGGGCTCGATTCCCGCCTCGTGGCGGCCCTGGCCGCCGAGGCTCGTCCCGGCCTCCCGGCCTTCACGCTGGGCATGCCGGGGCCTTTCGACGAGAGCGACGAGGCGGCCGCGGTCGCGGGGCGGCTCGGGCTCCAGCATCACGCCGTCCGACCGACCGACGACGACGTCGTCTCGACCGCGGAGACGCTCCACGCCGTGGCGGACGAGCCGTTCGCCGATTCTTCGCTGCTCGCCACGGTGCTGCTCGCCCGGGCCGCCTCCCCGTCGATCGCCGTCGCGTTGTCGGGCGATGGCGGCGACGAACTCTTCGGCGGATATCGACGTCACGCGATGGCGGCGGACTGGAACCGGCGGGCGCGCCTGCTCCGCACGCTCGCCCTGCTCACGGAGTGGCTCCCTGAATCCGTGACCGGCCGGGTGCGACTCGGCCGATCGAGCGTCCTCGACGCACTTCGGAAGATCGAGGCGGTGCCTCGCGGGCTTGCAGGCTACCTCGATCTCCGGGAACGGCAGGGCGACGCTTCGAGCCTGTTCGACCGGAGCGTCTTCGAGATCCGCGATCGGTCCCCGAGGAACCCGTGGGATGGACTCTTCCCCGAGTGGAACGGCGTCCGCAGCATGATGTCCGCCGACTTCCGGACGTTCCTCCCGGACGATCCCCTGGTCAAGGTCGACCGGGGGACCATGCATCACGGTCTCGAGTGCCGGTCTCCGTTCCTCGGCCGTGGTGTCATCGAGATCGCGACGTCGCTCCCGACCGCGAGCCTCTTCGACGCCTCCGGGGGTCGTCGACCGATCCGATCCGCGCTCCGGAGTCTGGGCCTCTCCGATTCGGGGCGGAAGCGAGGATTCGCCGTTCCGTTGTACGACTGGCTGCGGGGTCCGCTTCGTCCCTGGGCGGAGTCGCTGCTGATCGACGACGTGGAGGATCCACTCGATCAGGAGCTCGTCGAACGGAGCTGGCTCGATCTCCTCGGGGGGCGTCGCGACCTCGCGACCCGGATCTGGACGGTGACGACGTGGCGGGCCTGGCTCGCCGCACGATCCTGAACCGACCCGGTGGATGCTCATTCCGGAACGCCCATCACGTCGGTGGACGGCAGTCAATACACTCGCGACCCATGGCCACCTCGACGCTGGGCGAACTTGCGCAGAAGGATCGCTTCGGTGATCGGATCCACTTCTGGCTGGCAGCCTTGGTCTGCTTCCTGCTGCCGGTGAACGGTGGGTGGGCGGGCCTGCTGCTTGCCCCGCTGGTCGGCTGGGGGGCGCTCCGCACCCTGTGCTGGCGCCGTTACCTGCCGGCGGGCCCCGCCTGCATCCTCTTCCCCGCGACCGCGTGGATCGGGCTCGTCGCGATCAGCCTGACCTGGTCCCCCGATCCGCGACAGGAGCTGCACCAGCTCTGGGCCCAGCGCTGGGTCCTGGTGATTCCGCTCCTCTGGCCGCTGCTGGACCGGTGGCGATGGCTGCTGCTCTTCACCCTCGCCGGATGTCTTCTGCAGACGACGGTGCAGACCGTCCAGGGCATCGCGGAATGGTCCGACCCCCAGGGACAGGGGATCTCCGGATTCGAGACCCATCCACGGACCGGGGCGGTCTGGTCGGCCGGCGTGGTCGTGGGATTGATCGGTCTTCATCTCGGCGGCCTGCTCCGCCGGAGAATCTGGCTGCTGGGCTGCATCCCGCCCGTGCTCGCGATCATCCTCAGCGGCTCTCGCGGGGCCTCGGTCGCCCTCGTGATCGCCGTTCTGATCGTGATCGTGGTGCTCGCGGTTCGACGACATCTCACCAGTCGCGGCGCCGCTTCGATGGCCGCGGTGGTCCTGGTGGCCGGGACCAGTCTCGCGGTCTTCCACGATCGAATCGTGCCCCAGTTCAGGTTCGCGGTGGAATCCGTGACCGCGATCGCGACCGAGGGGAAGACCAACGACGTCCGGCTGCTCTGGTGGCGATCGGCCCTGCGGCAGTGGGACAACCACCCGCTCCTCGGATACGGCCTGGGTGGCACCGCCGAAGCGCTCGAATCCGACCCCGAGCTCACCTCGGACGAGCTGCGCTCGAAGGTGAACTTCTCGAACGCGGTCTGGAACCAGCCTCATTCCGTCTACCTGCAGGTCCTGCTGGAAGGCGGAGTCGTCGGCGCGGGCACCCTCGCGTTCCTTCTCTTCGCCATCGCTCGCGCCGGCTGGAGGAACAGTCTCGACCACCCCCTCGGTGCGATCGCGATCGGCGGTCTGGCGATCTGGATGACGACCGCCGCCTTCGACGCGTGGCACACCCGGTCGCAGCCGCTGGCGTTCCTGTGGTTCATCGGACTGCTGGCGGCGTTCGATCCCGCCCGACTTCCGGGTGATTCGGTCGGAAAAACCGACGAATGCGAGCATCCGCCGGGGGAATCGGGCTTGTCCAAGTCAACGCCCCCCGACGGTCGATGATGTTCGAAGGCACGCATGAAGAATCTCGCCACCATCCTCATTCGCGTCGAAGACACGATCCGGACCGCGCTGGCGCGCCTGGATCGAGCCGGGTGGACCATCCTGCTCCTGGTCGATGAGGACGGCGTCCTGCTCCGGACCGTCACCGACGGCGATCTCCGCCGCCTTCTGCTCGCCAACCGGGATCTCGAATCGACCCTCGATCAACTCGAGGAACAGCACCCGCGCACGGTCTCGCGGGGCGCGTCGACGGACCTCGTCCTCCGATTGATGAATCGATGCCAGGTCGACCAGGTCCCGGAAGTCGACGAGGACGGACGACCGGTCGATCTCCACCTCCGCCGCGAGATCGATCAGCCGGTGCTGCTCTCCCCGCCCCACCTGGCGGACGAGGAACGCAAGTTCGTCGAACAGGCGTTCGCGACGAACTGGATCGCCCCGGTTGGACCGAACATCGACGCGTTCGAAACCGAGATCGCGGCGACCGTCGGCATGAGATCGGCGGCGGCGCTCTCGAGCGGCACCGCCGCGATCCACCTCGGCCTGAAGCTTCTCGGCGTCGGTCCCGGCGATCGGGTCTTCTGCTCGTCGCTGACCTTCGTCGCGACGGTGAATCCGATCCGCTACCTCGATGCCGAGCCGGTCTTCATCGACTCCGAACCCGGAACCTGGAACATGTCGCCGGCTGCGCTCGCCCGGGCGCTGGAGGCGGCGGATCGGTCCGGCAACCTTCCCAGGGCGGTCGTTCCGGTCGGACTCTACGGCCAGAGCCCGGACATGGAACCGATCCTCGAACTCTGCGACCGCTACGGGATCCCGGTGCTCGAGGATGCGGCGGAGAGCCTCGGCGCGACGTATCGAGGCCGGGCCGCGGGGACCTTCGGCCGGCTCGGCATCTACTCATTCAACGGAAACAAGATCATCACCACCTCCGGCGGCGGCATGCTCGTCGGGGACGATGAATCGCTCATCGAGCGGGCGCGGTTCCTCGCGACCCAGGCGAGAACCCCGGCCGGGCACTACGAACATGACGAGGTCGGTTTCAACTACCGGATGAGCAACATCCTCGCGGGCATCGGCCGCGGACAGCTCCAGGTGCTGGGAGACCGGGTCGAAAGACGACGACGCATCTTCGAGCGGTACCGGTCGGGGCTCGAGGACGTCGAGGCGATCCGCTGGATGCCCGAGCCCGCAGGCCACCGATCGACGCGCTGGCTCACCGCCGCCACCATCGATCCCAACGCGACCGACCGGGATCTCCGGGGGATCGTCGATTCCCTCGCCGACGCCGGCATCGAGGCACGCCGGATCTGGAAGCCCATGCACCGACAACCGGTCTTCGCGGGCGCCGGATACTGGCCCCATCATCCGCGCGAGTCGGTCTCCGACCGGTTGTTCGAGACCGGCCTCTGCCTCCCCAGCGGATCGGGCATGACCGAGCAGCAGCAGGACCGGGTGGTTCGAAGGGTGCGCGAGCGACTGGCCGCGCCGATCCGGACCTGGCGAAGCGCCACGCTCTCGCTGGGCTGACGGAGATGGCCCGGGACGCCAAAAAAAGCACCGTCTCCCGATTCGATCGCCGATGACACCTGATCATGCTGGTCGTCATCGCGATTCTCCTGCTCCTCGTGGGCGCGGTCATCTTCACCCGGGCCCCGCTCGACGTGGCGATGGTCGGCTGCCTGCTGCTGCTGGTCATCACCGGGCAGGTGAGCCCCGAGTCCGCCTTCCTCGGCTTCTCGAACACCGCCGTCCTCATGATCGGCGCCCTCTTCGTGGTCGCATCCGGACTTCGACAGACCGGCGCGATCGATCGAATCGCCCCGGCGTTGATCGGACGGCCGGGGACCGTCCGAGCGGTGATCGGCCGGATGAGCCTTCCGGTGACCGCGTTCTCGGGGTTCATGAACACGACTCCGCTGGTGGCGATGTTCCTTCCGGTCTCCCTCGACATCTCCAGACGAATCAAGGTCTCCCCCAGCCGGATCCTCATGCCCCTGAGCTTCGCCGGCATCCTCGGAGGCCAGCTGACCCTGGTCGGCACCGCTTCGAACATCCTCGTCGACGGCCTCTACGGCGAACAGCTCGCGATCTGGTCGGCGACGGGCGTGGAGATCGATCCGGGATGGGTCCTGGAGGGCCCCGCACGCTTTCTCGCGGTCGGCGTCTCCGGTGTCGTCGCGGCGATCCTCGGGCTCGCCTTCCTCGTCGTCGCCGGCCCCTGGATCCTGCCGGATCGCGGAATGGACGCCTCGGACGAGGACACCGAACGCTACGAAGTCCGGTTCGAGGTGGAATCGGGTGGACCGATCGCCGGCCGCACCGTCGAACAGGCGGGTCTCAGGCACCTCCCGGACCTCTTCCTCGCGGCCGTCGAGCGATCGAACAACCGCCTCGCGGCCATCGGTCCGGACGAATCGCTGCAGCCCGGCGACATCCTCTGCTTCGTGGGTTCGACGACCGGAGTCGGTGAGCTTCGAAGCATCGCGGGCATCCAGCCGGAGGATGCGCAAACCACGAAGGTCGACGCACCAACGCCGATCAGGACCATGGTCGAGGCGGTGGTGTCGCCCACCGCGTCCTTCGTGGGACGGACGGTCCGGGAAAGCCAGTTCCGAACGATCTACAACGCCGCGATCCTCTCCGTGCACCGTCGTGGCACGCGGATCGAGGGACGCATCGGGGACATCAGCATCGAAGCGGGCGACGTCCTGCTGCTCGAGACGCACCAGGGCTTCCTCAACTCGCACGGTCGCGGCAACGCCTTCTACCTCGCGACCTCGGTCGAAAACGCCCGTTTCCCAAGGCACGAGCGTGCGCCGCTGGCGATCATGATCCTGCTCGGGATGATCGCGTCCCTCGCGACCGGACTGCTCTCGCCGGTGGTCGCCACCTGGCTCGCGGCCCTCGCCATGGTCGGTACCGGCTGCGTGAACGCGTCGATGGCGAGGAAATCGATCGACTTCTCCGTCCTGATCACCATCGGCAGCAGTTCCAGCAATTCCAAGAGCGCTACCTACAGCAGTTACGCCGGCAAGGGCCTCAGCTGCCCGGGCACTGTCAACAAGGGTAACTGGGCCACGA
>NYWD01000151.1 GCA_002684855.1 Planctomycetaceae bacterium
AGGGCCCCCGCCCAGCCCCGAGGCGAGAACAGACGTCCAGGAGCACCAATCGCGGTGCCCGAATTCTTTCGAGCCGAGACCGCACGGCACGCACGTACGGCGCGCGCGCGTTCGTCCCGACAAGAGGAGGAATCGCGACTCGGGTCTCGCTCTGGGAGGAAGGTTTTTCGGTCTCGTCGGTGCCGCGGAGAAAGGGAAGGAGAAGGGGCGTGGAAAGTAAATGAACACCTCACCTTGCTCGCTGGAATTGCGGTTGGATTTGGGTCGTCTGCTCGGCACCTGAAGGCTTCGAGACAAGGGGACGCGTGTTGAGAGAGTGCCGGGTTGCGGGGAGAGGAGAGAAGTGTCATTTCGCGCCGCTTGGGCCAACACCTCCTGGAAGGAAACAACACGATTAGGAAGGTCGGTGAAAAGGTCGGGGGGGGGAGGGGCACCGCCATGGCGAAGCGCGCAAGGCAGAACACGCTCATCGACATTCCGTCTGAGGAGGAGATAAACCGGCGTCACCAGTCCTCGACGAGCAGCGTCAGCGCGGGTCTCCAGGGCCTCAGCATCGACAAGAGGAAGTCGAAGAGCAGGGAGGCTTGCGTGGCGGAGAGCAAATTCTTGGGCGCCAAAGTCAAGGACAACGTCCAGTACATAGTCATTGGGAACCCTGGGGACCAGTCTACGACCCAGGACCAGATTCAGAGGCACTTGGAGAAACTCCAGGAGAAGGACGCCAGCAACCGAAGCAGGAGCGGTTCCCTTTCGAGGTCTTCTGGAGCGGCCGAGGGCATAAGGACTGAGCTCATCAACTCTTCCCTGGGCCCGCAGAAGAACGTTATGAGCAACGTGTCGACCTTCGCTGCCGACAAGGTCATCGGAAAGGGCAGCTTTGGTGTGGTCTACAAGGCAAGAAATTTGGACACCAAGGAGGTCGTTGCAATTAAGAAGGTGTACCAAGACAGGCGGTTCAAGAACCGGGAGCTGCAGATTATGAGGCGAATCAAGCACCCGAACATCGTCGAGCTCAAGAACTACTACTTCAGCACCTCCTCCAACAAGGATGTTTACTTGAACATGATCTTGGAGTACGTACCCGACTCGCTCTTTCAGGCCAGCCACGGGTATCTGGACAAGCAGACGGAGGTCCCCATCTCCGTCGTCAAGCTCTACGTTTACCAGCTTCTCAGGGCACTGGCGTACATTCACTCGCGGAACATCTGCCATCGGGACATCAAGCCCCAGAATGTCTTGGTCAATGCCGTGAATGGGGAGTGCAAGTTGTGCGACTTTGGTTCCGCCAAGCAGCTTGTGCCCGGTGAGGAGAACATCGCGTACATCTGCAGCAGGTACTACAGGGCCCCTGAGCTCGTCTTTGGCGCCACCGAGTACACCACCGCCATTGACGTTTGGTCCGTGGGTTGCGTTATGGCCGAGATGATCATTGGCCACCCTCTCTTTGTCGGCGAGACGGGGGTGGACCAGCTCGTCGAAATCATCAAGATCTTGGGCACGCCAACCAAGCAGCAGATCAACGTGATGAACCCAAACTACAAGGAAATGAAGTTCCCCCAGGTCAAGGGAAGCAGCCTTCCCAAGTATTTAAAGAATAGAACAACCGCAGAGGCGATTGATTTGCTAGAGAAGATGCTTCAGTACAGTCCCAAGGAGCGTATCACAGCAGCAGAGGCCATGTGCCACCCTTTTTTTCACGACCTCGTTCAGCGCGTGATCGACCTTCCCCTGAGCATGGCGCTGCCGGACGTGTGCAACTGGCTGCCGGGGGAGCTCGATTCCTTCCCCGAGGACGTCCGCCAGGTTCTGGAGAGCTTCAGAATGCGGCCAACGTAAAGGAAAAGCAAGCGGGCTGGCAGGCGGAGGGAAAGACCAGGAAGAAGATGTAAACGTACCAAGGAGCAGAGCAAATGGAATGGAATTGAATTGATTCACCAAACATTTATAACAAACAAGGAGGGCTTCAGAGGAGGGCCACTTTTCAAATCTTTATTCAAAAAAAGTTGCTACTTCCCCGAAAGGTTTGCCTCCGACGCTTCAGTTCATTCTCACTCTCCTTTTCGTGTTGAGGACGGAGAGGCCACTCGCCTTTGCCCCGATTTTCGCGACCTTGCACACGGTGCACAAGGTTCCGTTAAATTCGGGCAAATACTTTGATGAGCACATGGGACACGCCACGTGATCATTTCCCCTGTAGATGGGCGTCTGCGTGGCGGCGCACACCACAAAGGGATTGCGTGGGTCGTAGTCCAACTCCACCGTATCCGTGGGCTTCTTCTCACACGCCGCAAGGACCTGCTTGGCCTGCGTCGCGATTTTGAGGGGGGGGTTGATCTCCAAGAGTCTGTGACAGATGGTAGCAGCGGTGTTGAAGTTCTTCAGCTTGAACATGGTGGACATGGCTTGCCTCAGCGTGAGGCTCAGGTGGATGGGCTGGAGACTAAAGTGTGTAAAGTAGGCTGCGAGCTCCGCTTGCCTTGATGGGTTCCCCGCCTCTGCCCTCCTCTTCATTTCCACCAACAGGGCCTGTACGTACTCACTGGCCACCGCGATCACTTCCTTGCACGCGTCCTCCTCTGCGTGCGTGTCGGCAATCACAAAAGGGCTCATGTGAAGGATCTTGACAAAGTGGTCAAGCGCGTCAGAGAATTTTCCTCCGGTGACATACTTGTAAGCAACCTTGACCATCTCTTCGAGGGTCGAGACCTGGTAGATGCCCAGGGGCGTGCTCCCACCCGTGCTCCCAGTCTTGTCCACCTCCCAGTCAGACTCAATGGGCACAGCCAGCCTCGCAAAGCCTCCGTAGGTAGGGAAGCTCGCGTGCGAGGCCACTGAGAGGTCCACAAAGTAAGGCTTAAGCGGCTCGAACTCGATGATACCCAGCTGCCTGTTGAGCATCCGCATGGCCGTGTCAAAAGACCCAGCCGAGGCGTGCTCGGCAACCAGGTTGCACTTCTGGGCCCACTTTTGGGCCGCCGGGACGCCGCTGGTGGGGATCCTGAAGAGGTGTGAGAAGGAGGAGGTTTCGTCCGACTCCATGATCATCGAGGCGCTCGCGCCGGCGACATCCTCCGGCAAGTCGAGGTCCTCCATCTCCCAACCGCCCTCGCCGTCCAAGTCGAGATCATCCTCGTTGTCCACGACGTTAAAGTCACCCGCATCCCCTCCACCCAAGTCCAAGTCCAAGTCGTCACCCCAGGCTCCTCCATCCTCGGCACCAGCCATGTCCTCACCCACTCCGAGGCCATTATCCGTGCTCGCTCCGACCATCAGGTCCTGCTCGGCTGCCATGCCGGAGAACATCGACTTTGCGACAGGGAGGAGGGGCCAATTTTCCTCTCTGAGGATGGGCGTGGGAGGCATCATGAGGGTGGCCTTGGGCGTGACAGCAGGAAGGGGAATCTCCCTTTCCGTCAAAATGGCTGCTACCTCCTCCGCTAGTTCCTCCAAGCCGTGGGTCTTGGCGGTGATGTAGGCCAGGGGCAGCTGACCCACCTGGAAAAGGATCTTAACGCGTTCCCTGACGTCACCCAAATACAATGAGTTGTGGAATTGTCCCATGATGTCCTGCCTCATCTCCGCAATCTTGACCATCTTCTTGAGCTTTTCTGTGTGGCCCGTGATGAGGTACAGGAAGCTGAGGCGCTCAAAGTTCTTGCACTTTTGATAGGCAAACTCAACGATCTCAAAGTTGCCTTGCCTGAGCGCCTCCACGCCCAAGTGGTGCCAGGTGTCCTTGTCATCCAGTTCCTGCGCGCTCTGCAAAGCAATCTCCAAGTTGCCGCACTCAATGGCGAGATTGAACTTGACCTGCTCATTCTCAACAAAGTGCAAGGCAATCTCGGGAAAGCCCTTCTTCTGCAAATAAGTGATGATGGCCTGGCCACAGAGCTGGGAGCTTCTGATCATCTCAATCACCTGGTCGTACTTCTTCTGTAGCAAAGCCAGCTTGAAGATGTACTCGGTCGAGTCAATCTGAATCTGCTTGTTCTTTCCGTCCCTATCCAGGCAGAAGATGGTGTTGGCAAAGACCTTGGTCAAATAGACTGGATTGTTCAGGGTCTTGACAATGCCATTATCTCCGTTGGGCAGGCAGTACTTGATGTGGTTGAGGGTGGTGTAGAGGAAGACTCCGCTGTCATCCCAGGCCCCGCTCTTAACGCGGATGCTCTCGTGGATGGTGTGGCTCTGTGTCAGCTTCTTGTTGCTGATGATCACAGCGTGCTTGCAAAGGAAGGCCACCATGGTCATCTCCGCGTTCCAGACGACATACTTGACAGGCGGCGTGCTGAGCTCGCCCACCACCGTCCTCTGCTGCACGTCGAACATCACCATCTTGTCTTCAGATTTGCACAGAACCAAACCGGTGCCTCCATAGAAGATCGCGTCGGTGGTTGGGGTTGGAGATGGGCACCTCTTGGTGGTCTCGTTCTGGAGGTTCTTCACCGAGATGGTGTTGGTGGTCTTGTCCAAGACAGCAAACCTGTTTCTAGCGACAAAGCAAGCGGACGATCCCGATCCCCTCCCCGCGTCTCCGGTGACCTCGCCCCTGGAGGTGTCTCGAGGCAAAAGGTAGAGCTCGTACATGCCTCCGTCCATGTCGTAAGACAAAAGGACGGCGTTCTCGGCCGGGTTGTAGGCCAGCGACCGAGGGGCTGCCAGACCCTGGCTCCCTGAGCGCCTGAGAGACACGAGGGGCGTCTCCCTCTGAGAGGCGTAGTCATAGAGCCTGAGGAAGCGGTCCTTGACAAAGAAAAGGGATCCCATGTGGGTGGCGAATGCGGGCCTCTCCCTCTCCAACTTGAAGACAACCATCCCGCTGTCGTGGCCCGCCGCGAGCAGGTTCACTTCGGGATGGATCGCCAAGATCCAAAAGCGGTCGTTTTCCCTCCTGAAGGTCTGCACTCCCGTTCTCTTTGACATGTCCCAAACCCTGATGCTCTTATCCTCGCTGTTGGAGATGATGACGTCCTGCTTGGCGTGGAACATGACGCAAGAAACGTTGTTCGAGTGGCCCCTGAGCGTGTCCACTTCCCACGCCTTTGTGTCGTTCATCCTCCAAAGCTTCACCTGGCGGTCGTCCGCGCCAGACACAATGAGGGGGAGGGTAGGGTGGAAGCTGGCCCAATTCACGCCGCGGTCGTGGCCCTCCAGAACATATTTGACAATGGCGTCGCCGCCGCCGAAGAGCTCCGAGTGGACCTGCGGGAGCTTGAGGCCGTCGTCGTTCGGAGACACGCTCTTCTTCTTCAACCCGCTAATGTCCCACACTCTCACCGTCTGGTCCAGGGATGCTGAAACCACAAGGTCCTCCTTTGGGTGGAAGGAAGCGCACATAACGTAGTGGTTGTGCCCCGTGAGAACGGACAAGCACGTCCTGCTCTGCCAGTTCCAGATTCTGATGGTCTGGTCGTCCGATGCCGAGACGATCCATGGGCTCTCCTTGTGAAACTGAACCATTCGAATGTAGTCCAGGTGGCCGACCAAAGTGAAGAGACACCTCCTCAGCTTGTGGTTCCAAACCTTGATCTTGTAGTCGTCTCCGCCGGAAACGAAGAGAGGCTGGAGGTTGTGGAAGTCAACGCCCCTCACGGGACCGTCGTGCTCCTCGAACCGGTCGATGAGCGTGCCCATTCGGTAGTCCCAGAGCTGGATCACGCCAGAGTGAAGACTCGCCAATATCCATGGCCTCTTCGGGTGAAAGGACAGGCCCTTCACCCTGTTGCTCTTCGTCTCGAACTTGGTCAGCATGGCGCACAAAGAACGACAAGCGCTGCGCTCCTAACTGACAGGGAAACCCTCCCTTGAGCCGCGATCGCGCACAGAAGAAGACTGAGGGCGCTCACCCCACCTCGCTGAGGATGGCTCGCGTCGAGGGTTTTTTGAAGACGATTACACTCATAAAACATATATACTTTACTACTCTTTCTTTGCACTGGATTTGCGCGGAGAGAGGCGGCGTGTCCGGAGGGTTAGCTGGAGACACCAGCGAACTCCTGTGTTGCGAACTCCTGTGTTGCCGATCAGGGAGAGAGGAGGAGACCGAGATGACGTCTTCAGCGACAAACAAAGGCCTCAGTGAGCAGAACTTGGCCACCCTCGATGTCAACACGCTCACCCCGTTGAGTCCCGAGGTGATATCTCGCCAGGCGACGATCAACTTGGGGACCATCGGTCACGTGGCTCACGGAAAGTCCACGGTAGTCAAAGCCATCTCGGGCGTCACCACCGTCCGTTTCAAGAACGAGCTCGAGAGAAACATCACAATCAAGCTTGGGTATGCGAACGCAAAGATATACAAGTGCGTCGACCCAACCTGTCCGAGGCCGTCGTGCTACAAGTCCTTCGGCTCGAGCAAGGAGGACACCCC
>NYWD01000152.1 GCA_002684855.1 Planctomycetaceae bacterium
AAAAATGATTCCACGTCTTTAGAATCCTCTGTAAATAATAAGGGTCTTTGTTTAACGGGTTTCCATAATTTAGTAGCTAATTCATAAGCAGTCTTCCATTTCACAGACCCGTTTGTTAATATACACACAGAATGACAAAAATTGTTTAAAATGTCATTAATTTCGGTTATAACTTTAATTAATTTAATATATGCATCAAGTGGTAACTCATTATCTTTATTTCCGTTTACATCCAGATTAATTAACTGATGATATTTTAATTTATTTTTCATTATGTAACCCCATGTATTTTTAAAATAATTTAAAAATTCTTCAAAGTCCTCTTCGTTGTATTTTTTATCTTCCTTCAAAGTCACTGAATATATACATTTAGACTTATTCATAGTTATAATATAGCTATCAGTTTCTTTTATAGTAACGATATCTTCCATTCTTTTATTAGTGTATAATATAATTAAATTTAACTATTTTGCCGCAAAATATTACGTTTTTATAGTTATATTAAAGATATTATGTATAATATATATTATAATTGTCTTGTTGTAAGATGAATGATGATATGTTGTTATTAGCCTGGGAAGATTTAGATAAAATCATTAGTGAAAAAGAGCAAGTAAAAATTGATTATAATATGTGCTGTCTTCATGCAAAAGTAATATATAACCCTTCTGATCAGGCTATGGTATGTTTAGAATGTGCTCAAGTAATAGAAACTGAACAAGAAAGTTGTGAATGGAACAATCATAAGAAAGACGATGGTTCTTTTCAGAATTCAAATCAACGAGGCGATGCTAATATTTCTGATAATCCGTATGATAAAATAGGAAGTATACCCGCATTTAATAAAAAATCATTGGCCATGACTTTGCATTATCAACAAACCTTCTCACACAAACAAAAAACATTTTGGAAGGTATCTGAACAGTTTGAAAATTATAGGACTTTACTTTCATTACCCCATTCTATTTTACCTACCGCAAAAAATATGTGGCATGTGTGCATGGAATCTGGAAAATTGACTAGGGCTTCAGTTAGGGTTGGGCTTATATCTGCATGTTTGTATTTTTCAGCTATGCAAAATAACGTATCAATTGACCGTTCTAAGTTGATTGAATTGACAGATAATAGTGGTAATCAAAAAGGTTTTCTAAAGGGAGAAAAAGTATTTTTAGAGATAATGCAAGATGTTCCAGCCTATAAATACCTGGGTAGAAAGAAAGAAGATAATAGAGATACGGATGTTTTTGCAAAATTTTGTAACCAGTTAGAACTACCGTTTAAAACAATATACAGTTGTAATGAAATATATACAAAAAAAAAAGACCTATTAGATTCAGTTACTCCAAAATCTATTACAGCCGGGGTTCTGTTTTATGTTGTAAAAAATGAACTAAAACTTAAACAGCCATCTAAATCAAAAATATCACAAGTTGTAGACGTATGTATTCCAACAATCAATAAGGTTGTTAAGATTTTGGAATCTACTTAAATAAAAAATACTATTATAGATATTATAGTATAGAATGTTTTCTTTATGTCTGCCAATATTGTCTTTTATTGCGAGTCCTTGTATTTATCCATTCTATAAACCAACTGACACTTATTCATTCTATAAATATAACATTATAAACAGTGATAGTCATACTACAGATTTCGTAGAATCTTTAACACCTCCTTCGGGAGGTGAACTAAAACTTTTAACACATCTTAACGGGGCTGCTTGGGCTCAAAATTGGCTTTTACATATGGGTAGAGAGGACACTGAATTGTATGATGAACATTACTGTACAGAATGTCTCAGAATGAAACAGGCATCGGATGTTTACACATCTGAGGAATATTTCTATTTTGGATTCTACCCAGAAGAATCTAAATGTGGACAATTTGAACCTAAATATATGGCTATGTTTGTTTTGGATAAGAAACGAAGGGCTTTAAATGCTAAGCTTGTAGTTGAAAATCCTAAGTTTATTCACGAAGAAACTATGTTGATACCTTTTGAAAACAGTCTAAGGCAGTTGTGTGATGAATCATATGTGTTTTTTAAGTATGACGAACTAAAGAGACCGGGTCAAATCAGGTACTACTACGAGTGGACTTTCACTAATTAAATATTAAATTAATTAAAATATTTGGTTTATTGTATATGGAAACCATAACATTAGATTTATATGAAACATATAAAGAGCGTTTTGGAAGAAATGAAAGCCAAAGAAAATTAAATCAATTAGCTGTTTCAGAAGGACGCGATGAATCGGAGATTTTTTACGGACTTTTTAGAATATTAATGGCGTGCGACGCCGCACATGATTTTTGTGGAAATCGCGGTTTTAAAGAATATGCTAAAGATGATTTTATTAACCAACTTATAGATGAGCTGAAAGAAAATTTGGGAAAGTATAATCTAGTAAAAGTATGCGAGAAACTAATTAGTAAGAGTTTTGCGGGTTTTAAAATAGATGACGATTATTTCTCAACAGATGCAAAAGCAAAATCTATTTCGGGAAAAATATTAAATTTATTCGGACTTACTACTGTACCACTAAAAAACATAGGTCAAGGAGATTGCGCCGGTGATAATTCTATCACAAGAATGGTTAAGATACTAAATAAATCCTACTATAATAATTCACCCGTTGAACTAAGAATTGATGCAACCTCGAATTCATCAGCTTTGATACCCATATATAGTTCTATATTAGAACAATCAAGAAGAAAGGCTAGTCGTTGCGAGTCTTATAATGATTTAATATTTGTAACAGACATCTCGAGCGAATATGATGCAGCATCTAAGGATAAACTGCAAAAAACCATAATTGAAGCGGATAAAACCTTCAAAAAAGGAACTATAAATAAAATTGAAGATACTGAATATAATATTTATTGCACTATAAAAGGAAATCCAGTGAATATAGTAAATTGTCAATTAACATCAAATAATTCTGAGGATAATAGAGTAGTAACTTTAAATATAGTAAGTTATTTTAATAAGAGCAATCTTTATGTTAATAATGTAAGCAATGATTCAAATAATAATAGTGTTGAAGGCATTGTCCCAAAAGCACAGGCGACCGGTTATTACTATCATTATAGCGTATTTAAAACGATGGGAGATTTTTTACAAATAGTAAGTTTTTTACATTCCAAAACTTATGAGAATAAGATGTATGTATCATTTGATATTCTAAGTAGTGAGATATGTTCATTGTTTAGTAAGTTTTCATTTTTAGAGGCTAAAGAGAATAAGGGAAGGACCGATCTTATAGCCGATGGATTGTATGTGTATTTGACTGATGACGAAAAAAAAATTCAAGAAGGCGCAGGTACGTTAATGTCTTTGTATAGGGGTGTGGGGAATATTAAAGACACCCTCCTGAAAAGATATACGGAAGGGGCTTCTCGGGAGGAGGTGGATGCGAGAATGGCGGTGATAGAAGCAAAGAAGCGGGCAAAAGAGGCTGAGGAGTGGGCAAAAGAGGCTGAGGAGTGGGCACAACAGGGGGGTCGGCCTCCTGGCGCGCAATTTCGGCCGCGGCGGAGCTGGCCGAGGCGCAGCCCACAGTCACAGCCGTCGAATACATCCTTCGGTAAAAAACCTAAGGTTTCAATCAGAAATACATCTACAAGAGTTCTAAAAGCCAAATTAAAATCAGTAGGTGTCCCCGTTACTAAAGTAATAAGAGGAAAGCGTATGAAGCTAACAAGAAAAGAGTTAGAAATGAGAGCAGGGGCATTTAAAAGACTGCAAATTAGATGCCAAAAAGAGGGTATTAGTCTTACATACGTTTCTAAAAATGGACGTAAATACAAGTCTGCTAAAAGACTTCTTAGTGATCTAAAAAGACAGCCTAAACCTAAACCTAAACCTAAACCTAAAATGAATTGGGGATGACCCGGGAAGAAGCCAGCTGAGAAGACAATGAAAATGTCCCTCGCTGGCTTCGGATGATCCTCAAAGCCGGGAAATTCTAGGTTCGGATGATCCACAGTATTTCCTGCGACTATCTAAATAAATTACACCCAGAATTCTGAATGACGATATTAAGATAAATTAGTCTCTTTATATCTGAAAAAGAATTCATTTTAATTAAATTTAAAAAAAAATAATACATAAGATTAATAAATGAAAATTCTATGGCCCATACATTTTTTAGCAGGTATTGCCCTGTTAGTCATGTTTCCAACAGCAATAGCGGCGTGGTATTCTAACTGTTTTAATGTACCACTCTCTTATGGGTTTGGTTTAATATTAACTTCTATAATAATGAATATAATAGTTCTAGGTTTAATGAAGGAAGTTCCCATTCAAGATAAATCAGGTGGAGATATTTATAAAAAACCAATCTCTGGAAAACAATATGTACATACAACAATGTCTGCATTTATAGAAGGTACATGGTCTTTAGCAATGTCTAGTCTTATTATATATGGCGTGTATTTACAGTTTAAAGGTAGATGCAATCTCTCTAGAAAATAAATACAAAAAATTCAAATTAAATGTCATACATTAATGATAATATAAGACATTTAATTAATATAAATAAAATACCCAATTCTCAACCTAGGAGAATGTTCACCTTCTCTTCCTTAGCAAATTTATGGTAATATATAACATTAATAAAAATCCAATAGTGATATAAATATAATTTTTATATGAAGAACCTTTTTTTGTCATAATTGCGTTTATACATAATGTTGATGATACATCTTGGACACGATCTGGCATATCTCCGATGATTTTATGCCAATTCATTTCCAAAGTTGCTGCACACCTTTCCGTCATTCCTATCCCATCTTTGCATTGTAAAAGCTCTTGTGCGAGTAATTCGTAAGCTTCTTTAGGAAGTTTATGAATTTTATCTTTTGTTGTACAAAATTGAGCGCAACAATCATATCGCAGACCATTTCCAGTATATTTATGTTTCATATATTTATTATAAAATTTCGGAAAACTTTCTTTCATACGATCACGTCCTCGTCCCCACTCTTGCACCTGATGTGGCGCATCTGGTTCAGGCGTAAGAAAACCATTCAAACTACAAAAGTCAGGTAACCGTTTACTATTTGTATTAATCTTAGAAAGAAGTTCTCGCATAGGATTTTTTTGATGCCAAGCTCTGTTATGCCCATGAATAAAACATATATTATTTGGGAGTGTATCATAATGATTAATTATGAACTTCAAATAAGCAGACGCCTCGTGTCCATGGTTAGTATCTACATCACAATCTCCACTTCCTGCATAATTAGGATTCGATAGTTTATCACAAACACTTATAGTCATATAATCAAGTTCATCTTTTAAATTATATAGCCATTGTAAATCTTCATTCCAATGAGCGGTAACAATGTGAACCATTAATTATAATATTATATTTTATAAAAATTAAATAATAAAATGTTAACTTATAATAATATAAATGATATACCAAAAAAGATTTAACTTTTCTCCTAATGACCCAAATATTAATAATGATAGATATTTAAATTCAACAAAACAATCTATAAATGGTTCAAAAAGTAGAAATGTATATAAGAAAGCTTACCATAGGCGAAGAGAAGATTGGTCTTTATCGGGCATAGGCTCCTCCATCTCCTCCTCCATCCAGAATGCTGCCGCCAATGCTCAGAATGCTGCCGCCAACGCTGCCGCCAATGCTCAG
>NYWD01000153.1 GCA_002684855.1 Planctomycetaceae bacterium
ATGCAATTCTTACATGATGCTCATCTGGATTAAATTCGTTCAAGTATTCATGATGCTCATCTTAAAAACATTGTTGCTCAAAGCCATGGCGAAGACGCAAAAGCCATGCCGAAGCATGACAAGAGACGAGTTTTGAGGAATTTAGCTGGTATTAGTGGAGTCACAAGCACAGCTCTAGCCGAGGTGCTGCAAACCGTGCAAAGTCTTCCGCAAGGAACAGATCTCGACGTGAGTCGGAAGACAATAGATCGAGTGTATGGTGACATATCCAGAAAACTTCGCCTCCACTATGAGATTCTCCATCTCAAACCAGGACCAATCTTCCATCAAAAAGTCTTCCATTGGCACACATGCTCTGTGCAGAATATGTTTCGTCACTTTTGCAACGACTCTCCGAATTTCCGAAGAGTGATGGAATGTGTGTACAATACGCACGGGAACCGGTGGAGATTGATTTTATATTGCGATGGAATCACACCAGGAGCGCTCTTACGACCCGATGTGAAAAAGAAACTCAATGTGTATTACTTCAGCTTTTTGGAGTTGGGGCCTCTGTTGGCCCGGAAAGAATTTTGGCTTCCCGTGGCAGCGATAAGGGACTCTGTGACGAAGCAAGTGCACGGCGGTCTCTCCGTCATAACTCGTCTATTGTTGCGACAGACTTTCTTGGGCGTCGAAGGCGTTCAGACCAATGGCATGGAGACTCCCGTGGGTAAGATTTACATATCTCTGCATTCCTTTATCGCAGACGAGGATGCCCTGAATGCTGCCTGGGGAATCAAGGGAGCTTCTGGCTATTTGCCTTGCGCCGTTCAATGCTGTGTGGTGATGAAGCCACGAGCAAACCGCCCCTCTTTGTCAGAGCAGAATGCCAATATCAGAGATATCTGTTGTGCTAATCTGGATGAGATTACCCAGCTCACCAATGAAAATGTGTGGGAGAAGGTCCAGGATCTCGAAAGTGACAGATATTCGCCCGCACGCAAAAAAAGTCGTGTTGAGCTTGCGCTTGGAATGAATGATATCCCGGAGGGATTGCTTCAAGACCGAGAACTTCGAGCCTTCGTGAAGCCGACCAGTGTGAACACTTTCGATGTCATGCACATTCTCTATTCCAATGGCCTGGTTGGAAGTACTCTCCTGATGTTCTTGCACAAGACTCACGAGACTTATAGACTGTATTACAAGCACGTCGAAGCGTTTCTGAAACAACCATGGCATTGGACACGTCAAGGTTCTAACGCAAAGATTCACGAAGTGTTCAATAGAAATCGAGAAAATGTTTCCAGCGACGCCGTGAGGGCAGGGGCGTCTGAGCTCCTCACAGTATACCCTGCTATTCGGCACTGGATCGAAAGTCATGAAAAGCTTTCCAAAGGTACGGGGCTTCAGAAGGAAAAGAGGGCTTTGCTGTCATTGTTCGAAGTGTGTGATCTCGTCGAGGATGCCAGGAGAACTTTCGGAAAAGATATGCGACCAATCGCTGAGCGCTTGAAAGATGCGGTAAAAGTTTACATGACTGACTTCATCGCTGCATATGGAAAGTCTGTTGTGAAGCCCAAGCACCACATGCTACTGCATGTGCCGGCACAATTGAACAGAGATCTTATGCTGCTGTCATGTTGGCCATTAGAGCGAAAGCATCAAACGGTGTTGTCAGCAATGAACCATAAGGACAACACGTGCGATTATGAAAGGACATTTCAAGGAAGAGTTGTGGCCAGTCAAATTCATCAGCTTGCAAATTTCAAAGGAGACACGTATCTGCACGATCCTATCCACTCTGAGCAGGAAGGATCGTTTTGGAGCAACCAGATGCATTACAAGAACGTGGTCTTGAACAAAGACGAATGTTGCTTCATTGGGGAGGAGTGCTGGCAAATCCATCGGTGCATCAAAGAGCAAGGCTGCTATGGAATCTTCGGTAAGCAGCTCAGGATCGAGAAAAAAATGTCCGACCACGCCGCTATGTGGAGTATTCCTTCGGAAGGATCCATGAGGTATCTAGAATATGACCTGCGTGGCATTCGCAACGCACGCCTTTGGCGCATTCATGGCTCTGCACGTGTAGAAATCATTCGATGATGAGTTGGGGACACACATCGTGATGACAAACCAAACATATGCATGCATGAGCATGTCATGACACAGTGTCGAATCGGATGGCGGAGCCTATTTCTAAGTTGCTCCTGGTTCAAACCAGCGAAGACCATTCATCCGCTCACGATCATCATTACATTACAATGTCGCGATGTACGAAACACAGATGCTGATGAAGATGTTAAACAATAATTGTTGTCGCATGGATGGTACTGATATATGTAAAATGCACATCTATAAAAACCTAACATAGAGCACTAATCCCCAGCATTGGCATCGCCTTTTGACATAGTGGACAGAATTGTTGGGAACACACCATTGTGAATTTTGTGGAGTTAGTATCCAAAGGCCATGGTATTACAACAAAAATATACACAATTTCATAGAAAATAAATATTGAACCGCTGACATGGTTGACATGGCATTCATTAGGCTCGAACTCAGCTTTCCCGCTCTCTTTTGTGTTGCAAGCTTCCGCATCACACAAGCCCATGGCTGCGGGACCGAATCATGCAGTTTTCCTCCTGCCTACCGGTGAAGGACTTCGAGAGCAAACATGTGCGACTCCGATGGTTTATCCGGGGCCAGCATGGCTAAGGAAAGTGGTGAAAGGGCCCGCAAGTGGAAATAATACCGTTCTCTATGATAACCGGTGCTTGGCAGTGAGCGTAGGAGATCAGCACACAGTTTATATGATGTCTGATGGCACACTATCGTTTGTCGGAAGTTCTGATGCTGGTGAAGACGCGTACCGGAGGGATCCTTTGAGCGAGCAACACCAACAGATTCGCAACATTATGAACCTCAAATGCTCAATAGATGCGTATCGTCAGCAGATCCCAATGGCAATAGAACAACAAAAATGCTGCTGTGTGCAAGTGGCTGCGGGGCGTGCCCACACTGTTTTGTTGATGGGAGATCAAACTGTGAAAGCGTTCGGATCTAATAGCAATCATCAATGTGAAGTGAAAGAAGACTTTGAGTGCTGTGCGATTGCTGCAGGCGGCAACACTACTGCGATGCTGTCGGTAGATCGGACACGTGTCTTAGTGTCGGGAGAACTAAGCCGCTTCCTAAATGGAAGCCAAGAAGTATCGCTTCGAGAATTACCAGGTGGTTACCTGGAGATCGAAGAAAAAGACCCGGAGAGCAGGTATACACAAGTCGCTGTGGGACCGAAGCACATAGTGCTTCTCAGAAATGATGGCAAGGTAAGGGTTTTGTGCATTAACGCTCAGGCTCCTTGGACTCAACAAATCCCAGAAGCGCCACTTAAATCTGAAGTGACGTGGAAGCGAGTTGCAGCGGGTGCCGATCATACTCTTTTGCTCCGCAGTGATGGCAAAGTAGATCAATATGGAGGCGAAAGAAGAGGAGCGTTATTTCAATGTACATTTCACCCTCCTCCTGGAATGACATTCACCGAGATATGGTGCGGTAGCGATTATGGTTTTATGCTGAGCAGTGACGGATCAGTAGAGTGTACTCTCAACAAAGAATACGATAAAACAAATTATTCCAAGCACTACACTAAAAATGGTGTAGGTCGCAGACAGCCTTTGTCTATGATGTACGAAGGAGATGATGCTGTGTTGAGCAATCCACTGAGTGGGCGTGAAACCCTCAGGATCTATATGGCAGGCACACAGGATCCGTTGAAACTGCGCGACCAATATTACAAGATGCTCCCAAGGCTTCCAGGAAGTGATTATCAGGTTTTTGACAGAACCAACGACAAAACCCTGCACCAGCTTTGCCGTGAACAGCGCCGTTCACTTGACTACAGTTCTTTCCCCATTTCCAGAGTGAGGTCAATCATTGAGTTCCATAAAGTATCGGACGATCGAACTGCTGCAATGATCAAAGAATTACCTGCAAAGCGTCGGCAAGATCTTCAAAATAAATTCAAGCTCTCTGTGGAAAGTCTGCAGAAGCGCCGCCGGAAGCATCAGTCAATGACTGAGCTGCCTAGTTACACAGAGTAGAGTATGCTGTGTGCAATGCACATAAGTGGATAGCAAGTGCGACTCCTGGTAGGAAAATATTAGGAATGCAAACAGTGTTGTGGGGGGGAATTGGGATATCTGAGGGCAAAGGGTATCATGTATTCGAAAACACACCACGTGGCTCGAGCTTAGCTCCGCCCATAGTGTTTTTTTTCTTCGTATTAGCTCCGGCGACAATGAAATGTAAACGGATCATCGGCACAACCAGCAGTGGCGAGGCCATTTGGTGTCCCTACAAAGTACGTCGGCACAACGAGACGCGGCACGGTTATTGCTGTAATGCTTGCTTTAAGGGGCTCAAGGAACATACCCCGAACTGCAATGGTGCGGGATTCCTAATTCATCAGTACACCCCACATGCATATGACAGGCGTGAATTCCAAGTCAAGCGACCCCGCTTGGACAATGGTGCAAAGGGAGCCGGTCGAACTCACAGGCGTCAATTCGAAGTCCAGCGAACCCGCTTCGACAATGGTCCAGGCGGTCAGAATTATTCAGTGATTGAGTACATCAAGCTTATGTGTGAAGAAGAGCTCGGCTCGTGGGAAAGGTTCCTTGCAACAGCTCCTTGGAACAGCTGTGCAGATCAGTGGTGGATGAGTGTGGAAAGGTTGATCGATGAGTGTGATCTCTCGTCGTTCCGTGATAATACATATATGAATCCTCCGAAGATTTTTGTGTACAGGAATTATGAAGTTCCTCTAGAGCACCAAAAAGCGTGCATCGATTGTGCTCAAGCTTTCAGAGAGCCAGGAAATGAAAGCAGTGGAGTAAGCCCATTCTTTCTCGACAATGCAACTCATCGTGTGTATAAATCGAAGGCCACAGGTGCAGAGAAGAGCGTCCAAGTGTCGCTGCTTCGGCAAGCTGCTTCCGCTCGGATCGTGTTGGAATGTGTCATGCGGAGGGAGCTTTTGCATCGAAAGTATGGTCGTGACATTGTTTTGGCTTGCAATTGGGGTACACATCGCAGCTTGGGCATGGCTTGCCTGGTGGCACAGCTCGTATACCCTAGGGCATGTATTGACGTCGGCAACAAAGAGAGCAACAGGACCATTCGTGAGTGCCAGAAACATCTGTACGAACTACCAATCAGAAGACCATAAGTTGCCAACATGGTGATATTATGGCTAACTAGCTGCTGGAAACACGTATTATGGACGATCGAATCAGACACAAGCAGCTAAGGCCAAACATTCACGGCGCAGCAAAAGCTCACAACCAATCGCAATGAAGTAACAAATCTTGTTTCAGTGAGTGGAGTAGAGGCGACCTCGATGTTGGTTTGATTATGCAGAAGCATTAACCTTTGTGTTAAATGGTATCTGTGTATAAAAAAGAACCATGCATCGACACAATTGTGCGCAACCTCTGGGACGAAAGCTCGACGAGCGAGCCTAATAGGTATTCGTGCAATTGAAGGAATCTATTGTGTCCCTCTACTTGTGCATTCCGTTGAAGTAATTGATCATAATTGTGTGTTGTGTGTGTGTGTGTGGTTGCTTGTGTGTTTGTGTGTGTGTGTGTGTTTCGGGTGGGCCTCTGGACGGGTGGAATGATTATACTGCTGTTGCGTCAGTACTGTAACATAGTAATTCATCCCCGTGGATATAGTCAAGCCCGGTTCTCAGGTGCGAGATGCACACATCCTTTGGCGAGCGCTTGCTCCCTTACATCTATGCTGTGCGGTGATAAGCATCGCCATGGCAAAATGTGTAACCAGAGTGTGTCTCGAGTTGCGAGCTTAAGGTGATGCTATCCAGAGTGTGACTCTAGCTGCCATAGCATAGTGGTGTGCGCGCTTGCCTTAGCCAAATGTCAGTCATTATGTCAAAGCATGCAATGGCTGTCTATTGCGGCTGAGAGTTCAACGGAGGGCGGGTGCGCCCCACCCCGTTTCAAACGGTCACGGGATCATCTGGGCTTGACAGTTGACCAATTAAAAAGAAATATATGCATACACACACACATATATTGAGGCCCCAGGCTCATTAAGGTTCACCTGCTGCATTTCAAGTCAAATTATCCCAAGTCGTGCCATATTTGACAAAACACATCCCAATCCAGACAGATCGGTGGGTTAGTACAAGACTATATGGGCCAAATATGGGCCCACATGGACCGTGTGGACCCCGTCCGGGCCCCAACATGCCTTGCTATGCCAATCTGGATACACTTGC